>NZ_MUNE01000274.1 GCF_002154605.1 Streptomyces milbemycinicus
CACCGACTACACCTTCGGCTTCGACACCGCGGTCAACATCGCGACCGAGGCCATCGACCGGCTGCACACCACCGCCGAGTCGCACACCCGGACGCTGGTCGTCGAGGTCATGGGCCGGCACGCGGGCTGGATCGCGCTGCACTCGGGCATCGCGGGCGGCGCCAACGTCATCCTCATCCCCGAGCAGCCGTTCGACGTGAACCAGGTCTGCGAATGGGTGGAGAACCGCTTCAAGATCCGGTACGCCCCGATCGTCGTGGTGGCCGAGGGCGCGGTTCCGAAGGAGGGGCAGATGGTGGTGAAGGACTCCTCGCTCGACGAGTTCGGCCATGTGCGGCTGTCCGGTATCGGGGAGTGGCTGGCCCGGGAGATCTCCGACCGCACGGGCAAGGAGGCCCGCACCACGGTCCTCGGACACATCCAGCGCGGCGGCACCCCCAGCGCCTTCGACCGCTGGCTGGCGACGCGGTTCGGGCTGCGCGCGATCGACGCGGTGTACGAGCGGGACTTCGGCACGATGGTCGCGCTGCGCGGCACGGACATCGTGCGCGTGCCGCTGTCCGAGGTCACGGTGGGGACCAAGGGCGTGGACCCGGCCCTCTACGCGGAGTTCGGCGTCTTCTTCGGCTGATGCCGACGTTCGGCCGATGTCGGCACCGGTATGAGGTCGTGTCAGGCGGGGTGCGGCACCACCGCGACCGGACAGTGGGCGTGGTGCAGTACGGCGTGGGCGATCGGCCCCAGATGCCGCTCGGCGACCCGGTCGGCCGTACGGCGGCCGACGACCAGCAGCAGCGCCCGCGCGGACGATCTGACCAGCGCCTGGGCCGGGTTGAGCAGAACGATGTCCGGGAAGACCTCGACCTGCGGATATCTCGTACGCCAGGGCCGCAGAGCGTCCGACATCGCCTGGCTCTCCTGGTCCTCCCACCTGCCGCGGTCCTCCTCGAGGACGCCGATCATCCAGGCGGAGGGGGCGGCGGCGGGCAGCGCCCAGGCGTGCACCACGCGCAGCCGGGCCTTGCGCGCCAGGGCGGCGCGGAAGGCGAAGTCGGCGGTTTCGGCCAGGTGGCCGTGTGCGTCGAGGGCGGCCACGACCTCCGCTTCCCTGTCCGTTTCCCTGTCCGGGGGACCCTCCCGAACCGTCACCACCGGGCAGTCGGCGGCCGTCGCCACCCGCAGCGCCACGGACCCCACCGCCAGCCCGTCGAAGCCGCCCCAGCCGCGCGCCCCCACGACCATGAGCCCGGCGCTCCCCGCCGCCGTGAGCAGGGCCTCGTCCGCGGCCGTGGTGGCATGCTCGCCGGTCACCTCAAGGCCCGGATGGCGCTCGGCGAGGTCCGCCGCGGCCTGCCGGATCATCTGCTCGCCGACGTATCCCCAGGCGTCCTCGCCCGGCACCGGGGAGATCCGGGGCGGAAGCGGCGGGGAGGCGTGCAGAAGCAGCAGTGGAACCGCTCGGTCCAGCGCTTCCCGGGCGGCCCACTCCGCCGCCGCCAGACTGGGCTCGGAACCGTCGACTCCGGCCACAACAGTGCCGCCGCTCATCGGGACTCCTTCCTGTTGCCTCATTTAGTCTAGATATGAGGCAAATGTTCGTAGTAGTGGGCCGAGAAGGGAAGGTGACCGGGGATGAGCATGCCCGTACGACGAGGACGAGCCGGTTTGCCGGTCGAACATCGGCTCTCCAGATGGCGGAACCCGATGGCGGAGTTCGGCGAGCTCTTCGACCAGATGGGCACGCTGCTGGAATCCACCGTCGGTGGTGCCGTGCTGCCCGCCGCGGCGGAACGGGTGTGGACGCCGCCGGTCGAGGTGGCCGAGGGCGGCGAGGCCTACATGGTCGAGCTGGAGCTGCCCGGCGCCCGCCGGGAGGACATCGACATCCAGGTCCGCGAGCGGGAGCTGACCGTCTCCGGTGAGCTGAAGGAGCCGGAGCGCCCCGGGGTGCTGCGCCGCGGCACGCGCCGCACGGGGCGGTTCGAGTTCCGTATGACGCTGCCCGGCGATGTGAGCACCGGCAAGGTGAGCGCCAAGCTGGCCGACGGAATCCTCGGCCTGACCGTCCCGAAGGCGGAGGCCGCCAAGCCCCGCCACGTCGAGATCACCGGCGGCGAGTCGTAAGGCGAGCCGGGGCTGCGCCGCATCCCTTGCCGGTTTCTCTTGCTGGTTGATGCCTTACTCCGTACCCTCCAGCTGACGGACCGTCAGATGAGTGGGTGTCCGGTCCCGCCCGGACACCAGGGGAGAGGACGGCATGACTGGCGAGACGAACGGCGCAACCGAACTGCCCATGGTCATCAGCGTGGACGACCATGTGATCGAGCCCGCGCACCTCTTCGACACCTGGCTGCCCGCCAAGTACCGGGACCGCGGCCCGAAGCCCATGACCGCCGGAATCGGCGAGCTCGCCTACATCGGCGGCAAGTACCGGATCACCACCGACCCGGACGGCCCGCCGACCGACTGGTGGCAGTACGAGGGGCTGCTCTTCCCGTACAAGCGGATCATCGCTGCGGTCGGCTTCTCGCGCGACGAGATGACCCTCGAAGGCATCACCCGCGACCAGATGCGGCGCGGCTGCTGGGACCCCAAGGCCCGGCTCGCGGACATGGAGATGAACCATGTCGAGGCCTCACTGTGCTTCCCGACCTTCCCGCGTTTCTGCGGCCAGACCTTCGCCGAGGCCGAGGACAAGGAGGTCGGCCTGGCGTGCGTCCGGGCGTACAACGACTGGATGGTGGAGGAGTGGTGCGGGGACAGCGGCGGGCGGCTGATCCCGCTGTGCCTGATCCCGCTGTGGGACGTGGAGCTGGCGGTCCAGGAGATCCGCCGGAACGCAGCGCGGGGCGTGCGCGCCGTGACGTTCAGCGAGATCCCCACCTACCTGGGGCTGCCGAGCATCCACAGCGGCTACTGGGACCCGTTCTTCGCCGAATGCGAGGCGACGGGCACGGTCGTGTGCATGCACATCGGATCGTCCTCCCAGATGCCCGCCGCCTCACCGGACGCCCCGCCGGCCGTCCAGGCGGCCTTGAGCTTCAACAACGCCATGGCGTCGATGATGGACTTCCTCTTCAGCGGCGTCCTGGTGCGCTTCCCGCGGCTGAAGCTCGCGTACGCCGAGGGCCAGATGGGCTGGATCCCGTACGCCCTGGAGCGCGCGGACGACGTCTGGGAGGAGCACCGGGCCTGGGGCGGGGTGCGCGATCTGATCCCGGAGCCGCCGTCCACGTACTACTACCGGCAGATCTTCTGCTGCTTCTTCCGCGACAAGCACGGCGTCGCCTCGCTGGACACCGTCGGCGTGGACAACGCGACCTTCGAGACCGACTATCCGCACGTCGACTCGACCTGGCCGCACACCAAGCGGGTCGCGGCCGAGCATGCGGCCGGGCTGCCGCCGGAGACCGTCTACAAGATCCTGCGGGGCAACGCGATCCGGATGCTCGACCTGGACTTCGACAAGGACAGGGTCTAGCGCTCCTGGGGTTCGAGGGACGACGGGACGGGCCGGTGATCAGCGCGTGACGGGGCCGGCCCGCGCCAGGCGCGGTGGCCGAGCAGGCCGAGGACGGCGGGCAGCATCAGGGCCCGTACGACCAGCACGTCGAGGGCGATGGCCAGGATGAGGCCGATGCCGATCATCTTCAGGAATGTGATGGAGGAGAACGCGAATCCGCCGACCACGACGGCGAGCAGCAGCCCGGCGCCGGTGATGGTCCCGGCGGTGCGCTGCAGGGCGGTGGCCGTGGACTCGGCCGGGTCGCCGGTGGCGAGATAGCGTTCGCGGACCCGGGAGAGCAGGAAGACCTGGTAGTCCATGGCCAGTCCGAAGGCGATGGCGACGATGAGGACGGGGAAGTTCGCGTCCACGGCGCCGATCGCCTCGAAGCCGAGCGGCCCGGCTCCCACGCCGTACTGGAAGATCAAGGTGATCACCCCGAAGGCGGCGAGCAGCGACAGGGCGCTCATGGCCACCGTGATGAGGGGGATGGCCAACGAGCGGAACGCCAGGAACAGGACGAGGGCCGAGACGACGGCCACGAACAGCCCCATCCACAGGGCCCGCTCGCCGATCATGTCGACGATGTCGACCCGCGAGGCGGGCATACCGGTGAACCGCGCCTCGGTCCCCGGGGGCGGGGTCTGCGCCCGCAGCTCCTCCACCATGGTGCGTGCCTCACGGGACATCGGGTCCGGGGTGTAGTGGAGGGTGATCCGGACGAGCTTGCCACGGGTGGCGGTGACGGCGGCGTCCTTGACGCCCTCGACCGCGCCCAGCCGCTCGGCGTACCCGGCCAGCCGGCCGGAGCGGTCCGCCGCGCTGCCGTGCAGGTCGACGACGGCGGTGACGACCTTGGTGGGGTCGTGGTCGAAGCGGTCGCCCAACTGCCGGGTGACCTGTCGGGCGTCGGCGCCTTCGGGCAGCACCCAGTCGCCGGGGCGCGCCCAGTTGACGCCGACCGCCGGTCCGGCGAGCCCCAGGAGAGAGGCGGTGAGGAGGGCGGTGGTGAGCAGCGGGCGGCGCATGACCGTGTGGGCCAGCCGGTACCAGCGCCCCCGCTCGTCGCCGCCTGGGGCGTGCGTTCGGGGCGTACGGCGCAGGCCGCGGGGCAGGGGCAGCCGTCCGGCGTCGACGCGGCGCCCGGCGAAGCGCAGCAGGGCGGGCAGCAGCGTCAGCGAACCGATGACGGCGAAGACCACGACGGCGACCGCCGCGTAGCCCATGGAGCTGAGGAAGCGGGAGGGGAACAGGGTGAGGCCGGTGAAGGAGATGGCCACGGCCAGGCCGGAGAAGGCCACGGTGCGCCCGGCGGTGGCGGTGGTGCGTTCCACCGCCTCGTCCACCTCGGCTCCGGCGGCCAGCTCCTCGCGGAACCGGCCGACCATGAAGAGCGCGTAGTCGATCGCGAGCCCCAGGCCCAGGATCGTGATCACATTGATCACGGAGCTGGACAGGTCCGTGAACAGGGACACAGTGCGCAGCACCACCAGTGAACCGAGCGCCACCAGGACGCCCACGGCCAGCGGCAGCGAGGCCGCGACGACGCTGCCGAAGACCACCAGCAGCAGCACCATCAGGATCGGCAGGGACAGCATCTCCGCTCGTCCGATATCGGCCCCGGTGCGGGCGTTGACCTGCTCGGTCATGGCCGCGGTGCCGCCGAACCGCACGGTGACTCCGGAGGCGGCGGGCACCGCGAACCGGTCCTCGATCTCGCGCAGGGCCGCGACTTGGTCCTGGTCGCCGTCGGTGGTGAACTGGACGGTGGCGTAGGTGGCGTGATGGTCCCGGGAGATGAACTCCCGGGCCCGGGCACCGTCTGCCCCCTCCTCCCCCTTCACCGACCAGTACGTCTCCAGGCGCGCGATGTCCTCGCGGGGTACGCCGTCCAGGGACTTGCGGACCGGGTCGGCGAAGGCCGGGTCGTCCACCGTGTGCTTCTCGCTGCTGTAGAGCACCACCACATCGGCCGACTGGCGGCCCAGCGGACCGGCGAGCATCCGGTCGGCCCGCACCGACTCGCTGTGCGGATCGTCGAATCCGGCGCCGCCGGTCAGCGTTCCGAAGGTGCCCGTTCCCCAGACACCACCCAACACGGCCAGCAGCGCCGCCGCGACCACGACCCACCAGCGATGCCGTGCCGTGAGCCGCCCCAGAGAGGACAGCATGAACCCACCCCTTGAATAGATAGTAGATAGTTCCACTTCCGATAGTGGGACTATCTATCATGGGGATGCGAGAGTGCAAGAGGAGTCACGAGCCGGAGGGTCATCGATGCGCGTCGGGGAGCTCAGCAGCCTCAGCGGCGTACCCACGCCAACGATCAAGTACTACCTGCGGGAAGGGCTGCTGCCGCCCGGCGAGCGCACCAGCCGCAACCAGGCCCACTACGACGATCGCCACCTGCGGAGACTGCGCCTGATCCGCGCCCTCCTCGACGTCGGCGGCCTGTCCGTCGCCGTGGCGCGCGATGTCATCGCCGCCCTCGACAGCCCCGACACCGGCACCCACAAAGTCCTCGGCGCGGCCCAGCAGACCGTCATCCGTACCGCCGCCTACTGCGACGACGACGCCCGCGAGGACGCGACGGCCGAAGTCCTCGACCTCGTCCGGCGCCAAGGCTGGAAGGTCACCGCGGACAGCCCCTCGGTCGCCGCGACCGCCGAAGTCCTCGGCGCCCTGCGCCAACTGGGCCTGCACGAATTCGTCGACCGGCTCGACGACTACGCCCGCGCCGCCGACGCCATCGCCGCGACCGACCTGGACCTCGTCCGCCGCCGCCCCGACGCCGACGGCATGGCCGAGGCCGTGATCCTCGGCAACATCCTCGGCGACGCGCTCCTCGTCGCGCTCCGCCGCCTGGCCCAGGTCCACCACTCCGCCGAACTCTTCACCGACGACCGGGCACCACAGGCAGACCCACACGGCTGATCCCAACCCGCCCGAGCCACCCGCC
>NZ_MUNE01000275.1 GCF_002154605.1 Streptomyces milbemycinicus
ACGGGCGCGCCCGTCGCCGCCGCCCTGGGGTCCGCCGCCGCGGCCCGGATGACCAGGCTGGTCCCCGGAGCCGACACCTCCGCCTTCCGCCCCGGGCTCGACGCGCGGATCGTACGCGAACGCCACCGGCTCACCGGCCGTCGGGTGATCCTGTGCGCCGCCCGGCTCGTCCGGCGCAAGGGCCAGGACGCGCTCATCCGGGCCCTGCCGCTGGTGCACCGGGCCGTGCCCGGGGCCGTTCTGCTGCTCGTCGGCGACGGTCCGTACGCGTACGGGCTGCGCCGGCTCGCCGACGCGCACGGCGTCAGGGACGCCGTGGTCTTCGCGGGCGGGGTGCGGCACCGTGCGATGCCGTCCTATTACGCCGCCGCCGACGTCTTCGCGATGCCGTGCCGCACTCGTAAGGGCGGCCTGGAGGTCGAGGGTCTGGGCATCGTCTTCCTGGAGGCGGCCGCGGCCGGGCTGCCGGTGCTCGCCGGGGATTCCGGCGGCGCGCCGGACGCCGTCCGGGACGGCGATACCGGGCATGTCGTCGACGGCCGCGCCACGCCCGCCATCGCCGACCGGCTGATCGCACTGCTCCAGGACCGGCCCGCCGCCCGGGCCATGGGCGAGAAGGGGCGGGCCTGGGTGCGCCAGGAGTGGAGCTGGGACGCCTCGTACCGGACGCTGGCCCGGCTGCTCAGCCCGCCGGCGACGCCGCCCGGGACGCCCCCAGCGAAATAAGTGCGCCCGGAGCCTCGTCCACCGAGTCCACCAGCGCGATCCGGGCCTTCATGGGCCTGCCCTCGGCAAGCGCCTCCAGCAGCGGCCAGGTCGGCAGGCGGCGCGTCCAGTGGTCGCGGTCCACGAGCACCATCGGCGTCGGCTCGCCGCGCGACTCGTAGTAGTTCGGCGTCGCGTTGTCGAAGATCTCCTGTACGGTCCCGGCGGCGCCCGGCAGGAACACCACCCCCGCGTTCGACCGCGCCAGCAGACCGTCCTCGCGTGTGGCGTTGGCGAAGTACTTCGCTATGTGCGAGGCGAACGCGCTGGGCGGCTCATGCCCGTAGAACCAGGTCGGGATGCCGACCGACGCGCCGCCGTCCGGCCACCGCTCGCGCACCGCGAAGGCCACCTCGGCCCACTCGCCGACGGACGGCCGGAAGGAGGGGGCTTTGGCCAGCAGTTCAAGGGACTCGTCGAGCATGTCATCGGCGAACGGGGCCGCGTACGCGCCCAGGTTGGCCGCCTCCATCGCGCCGGGCCCGCCGCCGGTCGCGACCGTGAGCCCGGCCCGCGCCAGGGCCCGTCCGAGCCGGGCCGCGCCTGCGTAGCCCTCGGAGCCGCGCTCCAGGGCGTGGCCGCCCATCACGCCCACCACCCGGGACCCGGTGAGGAGTTCGTCGAGGGCGTCGGAGACGGCGTCGTCGTGGATGGAGCGCAGCATCGAGGAGAAGATGTCGCCGTCGGCCTTGGTGCGCTGGAACCAGGCGTACGCCAGCGCGTCCGGCGTCCCCGCGTAGCCCTGCTCCGCCAGCCCTTCGAACAGCTCCTGCGGCGAGTAGAGGGTGCCGCGATACGGGTCGAACGGCAGACCGGGCACCGGCGGGAAGACCAGCGCGCCTCCGGCCCGCACCTTGGCGGCGGCCTCCGGCTCCATCGGGCAGCCGAGGAAGACCGCCTCGGCGGTGTCCGTGTCGAGCAGCGCCCGCGTACGGTCCGTCAGGTCGACGGACTGGACGCGGTAACCAGCCAGGGTGCCGCGCGCCACGACCTCGTCGAACTCCCGCAGGGACTCGATCTCCCGGTCGGGGCACGGGTCTTGGGCGGCGGTGGAAGCGTCGTCGGTCAGCACGGCGCCATGCTACTGGCGGCGCTGCGCGCGGTCTCGTCCCGCAGGTGGGCGCGGGGGGAGTGGGCGGGGACCGGCCGTGTGCGCCGTTGCGGCGGCCCGGCGTGACAGCTTACGCGGCGGCTTTACCCGTACGCTGCGGGCGGCCGCGTCCCGTACGGCCTCAGTCCCGCGTCCCGTACGGCCCCAGTCCCGTGTTCCGTACGGTCAGCGGTGGAACGGCAGCGTGCTCAGCTCCGCGACCGCCCAGGTCAGCGGCGCCAGCAGGACCAGCAGCGCCAGCCCGCGCAGGGCCGCGGCGCCCCGCAGCAGGCGCGGGGGCGTGCCCAGCCGCAGCAGGGCGTCCGTCGTCCCGCCCCGCGCGCTCTTCGCCTCCAGCGCCGCCGTGAGCACCGAGGCGGTGGCACACATCACGATCAGGGCCGCGCCCAGGCCGGTGAGCGGGCCGAAGGGGCGGTGCCCGGACGGGCCGGAGCCGGTGGCGTACAACTCGACCGCGGCGTACGCGCCGGTGGCGACGGCGCACAGCACACCGACCGAATGCCCCAGGCGCCCCGCCTCCTGCTGCAGCACCCTCCCGGCCAGCAGCCGCAGCGCGCCCGGGCGCCCGGCGGCCAGCAATCTGCCGCACAGATGGGTGAGGCCGGGCCCGGCCAGCACCAGCCCGACCGCCGTCAGCGCCCAGCCGCCCACCACGCCGGGCGGGCTGCCCCCGAGCCCGCCGGGCAGCGGCAGCAGCGCGTCGGGCGGCGGGGGCGGGCCGCTGTCCATGTTGTTTGTGTATGCCTCCAACGCGATCCCCGCAGCGGTCAGCGCGATCCCCCAGGGCAGCCCCCGGGCCGCGAGCTCCGGCGGTTCGGCGCCGCGCGGCACCCGCTCGGCGCCCCGCGGCCGCGCCCGGCCGCCGGTCAGCGCGCCGCCGGTCCGCGCGCCCCGCGCCCGCTGGGCGCCCCGGGGCCACAAGCGGGCGGCGCAGGCCGCGGCCGCCACCGCCGGTACGACGGCGAGCAGCGTGACCGTGGCGGCCGCGGGCAGTGGATGCCCGGCGCCGAGCGGGCCGCCCGCCGCCCCGCCCGGCGCATCGGCCCACCGCAGCCACGAGCCGCTCAGGTCGCCCCGCAACTGCAGGAAGGCGAGCAGCGCCAGCACACAGCCCAGCGCGCACGACAGGGCGGCCGAGGCGGCCGCGAGCAGGGCCGACCTGGCCGGGCCGCCGCCGGCCGCCGCGAAACCCGCGCCGAACGGGACGCTCGGGTCGGCGCGCGCCACCGCGATCGCGAGCTGAGCCGTGGCGGCCAGCGGCACCGCGCACCACAGCAGCCGTACGACCGCTCCGTCGGTCTGATCGGCGTGCCCGGCCGCGTACCCCATGGCGCACAGCAGCAGAAAGCCCGTGCCCGCCGCAGCGGTGCCGACCAGCAACCGCCGCAGCAGCGCCAGGGGCCGGGCGCCGCGGGCTAGGCGGAGACTGAGCACGCGGACCTGCCCTCGGCCTCGGGGGAGTTGACCGCGCCCACCCGGCGGCCGTCCAGCAGCGCGACGGCGCGGTCCGCGAGGGTGGCCACCTCCTCGTCGTGGGTGGCGAGGAGCACCGTGATGCCGTGCGAGCGGGCCGCCGTGGTCAGGGTGCGCAGCACCTGGGCGCGGTCGGCGCGGTGCAGCGGGGCGGTGAGCTCGTCCGCGAACAGCACGGCGGGCCCGGAGGCCAGCGCGCGGGCGATCGCGACGCGCTGGCGCTGCGCCTGGAGCAGCGCGGCGGGGCGGCGGCGGGCGCAGTCGCCGACGTCGAGCCGGTCCAGCCACTCGAGTCCGGCGCTCTTGGCCTCGCGCCGTCCGATACCGCGCAGCATCAGCGGCAGCGCGGCGTTCTCCCAGGCGGTGAGCTCGGGGATGAGCTGGGGTTCGGTGTCGATCCAGGCGAAGCGGTCGCGGCGCAGCTGTTCGCGGCCGAGCGGGGAGAGGGTGTGCACGGGGGCGCTGTTGAACCACACCTCCCCGCGGTCCGGGACGAGCAGGCCCGACAGGCACTTGAGCAGGGTGGTCTTCCCACAGCCGCGCGGGCCGGTCACGGCCAGGATCTCGCCGTCGCGGGCGCCGATGGAGACACCGGCGAGGGCGGGCGACCCGCCGTAGGCGTACGTCAGGGTGCGTGCCCAGAGCACGTCGTTGTCCGGCGGAGCCACCATACGAAGCACCTCGCCTCAGCTGCGGTCGTCCGTGCGTTCCCCCAGTCGGGTGAACGAGCGCAGGGCCAATGGGTCACTGGCACGGTAAGGACTCCGTCTGCTGCCCGCGTCCAGGCTCGGCGCGGGCACGCTGTCATTTCCTCCGATCAGCCCTCTGCACGGCCGGTGCCGGTGGGGCGGGCCGGGCACGGGAGCCTCGAGGCGGCCGAAGCTCCCGCCGTAGCTCTCGGTGGGTCCTGGACCCGCGGACTACTGTGGGTGTCTC
>NZ_MUNE01000276.1 GCF_002154605.1 Streptomyces milbemycinicus
GGTGGCCGCCGCCTCGTCGGCGGCGCGCTCGGCGGCCAGCCGGACGGCTGCGCGGGCCGGGCGCAGCCCGGGGTGGCAGTGGGCGGCGAGTCCGGCGGCAGCGAGGTGGTAGTGGTGGCGGGCGCTGAGGTGGGCCCGCTCGTGGGCGAACAGCGCCTCGCGTTCGGCGGGGCTGAGGCTGCGGAGCATGGCGGTGGTCACCACGATCCGGCCCGGGCTGCCGGGCAGGGCGTAGGCGTCCGGTTCCGGGCTGTCGATCACACAGAGGTCACCGGCCGTGGGCTGGGTGTCCGCCGCCTCCTTGGCCGCGTGGTAATCGCTGATCTGGCGCACTGCGGAGCGCAGCAGCGTCCAGGCGCAGACGGCCAGCGCCCCGGTGGCGGCCGCGGCCAGCGGCAGCAGGGCGGGCGCGGCGCTGAGGGGGTGGATCAGATCCCCGAGGGCGGCGAACGCCGGGAGGGCCAACAGGCCGTACAGCGTGAGCGTGCCGAGCGCGGCCAGCGAGCATACGGCCAGCACCACCGTGGTCGAGGTCAGGCACCACAGGGCGGCGACGGGGGTCAGGCGCGCGGCGGCGCGCCGGGCCAGCGGCGGCAGGGCGCAGGGCACGAGCAGCGGAACCAGCAGCGGGACCAACGGCGGGGCGATCATTGATCACCCGCTTCGAGAAGCTCCCTGAGCAGGCGCTCGTCGTCGTCGCTGAGCTGGTCGACAAAGCGCGCCAGGGCGACCTCGCGCTCGCTGTCGCGGTCGAGCTCGCGGTGCATGCGCTGGGCGGTCAGCCCGTGGGAGTCCTGCAGGGGGAAGTAGGCGAAGCCGCGTCCGGACCGCTCACGGCCGATGACTCCCTTGTCGTAGAGCCGCGTCAGGATCGTCGTCACCGTCGTACGGGCGAGGGACGTCCCCAGGCTCCGCTGTACCTGGCCGGGGCTCAGCGGCCCCGAGGCGGCCCACAGCGCGGCCATCACGCCGGCTTCCAGTTCACCCGCCGGTCTGCGCTCGGGCTGCTTGCCGGGCATCGGCATGCCACCTCTCCCCTCTCTCGTCTACAGTGTCGTAGACGGTCTACTGGATTGTAGTCGTTGCGAGGCTTGAGGGCCCCGCTCCGTTTCCGTGCTGTTTCTGTGCTGCTCCGTTCCGTCTCTGTTCCGTTCCGCCCGCCGAAGGGACCGCGCCTGTGACCCTCGACCTGTCCGCCGGCCCACCCCTCGCGGTGAACATCCTGGACGCCCAGTCCCTGCTGTCCGCATTCGGGGTGCTGGGCATCGCCGTGGTGCTGTTCGCCGAGACCGGGCTGCTGATCGGGTTCTTCCTCCCAGGCGACTCACTGCTCTTCACCGCCGGGCTGCTGTGCACCACCGGTGCGTCGGACGGACTCAAGCTCTCCCTGCCCGGGGTCATGGTCGCATCCGCCGCCGGGGCACTCCTCGGCGCCCAGTGCGGCTATCTGCTCGGCCGGCGGGCGGGCGCCCCACTGCTGGCCCGGGGCCGCTCGACCCGGCTGCGGGCGGGCGCCGACCGGGCCGGGGAGCTGCTGGAGCGCTACGGATACGCGCGGGCGGTGGTGCTGGCCCGGTTCGTGCCGGTGGTGCGCACGGTGCTGAACCCGATGGCGGGCGCGCTCGGCGTGCCGTCGCGCACCTTCACGGTGTGGCAGACGGCCGGCGGGCTGCTGTGGACCCAGGGTCTGGTGGTCGCCGGATTCGCGCTGGGGTCGTCCATCCCGAACGTCGACCGGTACCTGCTCCCGCTCATCGCGCTGATCGTGGTCCTGTCCCTGCTGCCGCTGGCCGCCGAGCTGCTGCGCGCCCGGGCCGCACGCCGAAAGGAGGCCCGCCGATGATCCTCGCCTACGACGGCTCCCGCATCGACGGCTCCGCGTACACCGCGGTGGTCGATCTGGCGCACCGTACCCCCGGCTGGCTGGACAGCGTGGTCTCCGCGTGGTCGACCTACGGGCTCGCGCTGTTCGCCGTGCTGATGGCGGCCGGCTGGTGGCGCGCGCGCCGCTCCGGTCCGGAGGCGGCCGTGCAGGCTCTGGCCGCCCCGGTGATCGTGCTGCTGGCGTACGGAGTGAACAACGGGCTGAAGCAGGTGGTGCGCGAGGACCGCCCGTGCCAGACCCTGCACCGGGTTGTTCTCGAGACCTGCCCGGCGCCGGGCGACTGGTCCTTCCCCAGCAACCACGCGGCGCTGGCCGCAGCCGCGGCGGCGGCGCTGTGGTTCGTCTCGGCGCGGCTCGGCGCGGTGGCCGCCCTCGCCGCCCTGGCGATTGCGGCGTCGCGGGTGTGGGTGGGGGCCCACTACCCGCACGATGTCGCCGCCGGGCTGGCGGTCGGAGCGGTGGTGGCCCTTGCCCTGGGCGCCGCCCTGCACCACAGGCCGCACGCCCTGGCCCGGCGCCTGGCGGCGACGCGACTACGGCCACTGCTGACCGTGTCGTAAGCCCTGCGGGCGTCGACGGCGGTCGGCACCGGGCGGCCTTCGGGACGCCTGTCTGACGCCCGAGCGTCAATCGGCCACCCACGACCCCGGTGCCCGGAAGTGGCCGAGAAGAACTCTGAAGAACGGTGTCGTATCAGACGTCGCAGGGTCCGACTCGCAAGCTGGAGCCGGTGGTGGCGAGCAGGATGAGAGCGGCGGCTTGCAGGGCGGCGACCACGGTGATCAGTGCGTGGACCGAGACGGCGTACAGGGCGCCGGTCAGGGTGCCGCCGGCCAGGCTGGCGACGCCGAGGACGCCGGCGAAGATGCCGTAGGCGGTGGCTCGGCGCCCGGCGGGGACAAGGTCGGCGACGGTGGCCCGCAGCACGGACTCCTGCATCCCCACAGCCGCACCCCACAGCAGTGAGCCCGCGACGGCGGCGGGGAGCGTGTGGGCGAAGGCCAGGGCGGGGACGGCGGCGGTCAGCAGCGGCAGCACGGCCAGGGTGCGGGCGCCGGTCCGGTCGTAGAGCCAGCCGGTGGCCAGCGCGGCGAGCCCGGCGGTGAGCATGGCCCCCGCATACAACAGGGGTACGGCATCGGGAGCCAGGAGGCGCCGGGTGACCAGGTGGTAGGAGAGAACACCGAAGGTGGCCAGCCCCGTGGTGGTAACGCCCGTGAACGCGGCGTAGGTCCAGAAGGCGCGCGGCAGCCGGGTGACCCTCACCGGTGGCCCGGTGGCCGATTCGCCGTCGCTCTCGTAGGCGTCGAGTGGATCGGGCACACGCGCGCGCAGCCACAGCAGCAGGAGGACGGCGGCGATCCCCGGTGCGGCGAGCACGGCGAGAGCGGGGGTGTAGTCGTTGCCGGTGACGGCGAGGATCCCGGCAACGACGAGGGGACCGATGACGGCGCCGGTCTGGTCGAGTGCCTCGTGGACGCCGAAGCCCCGGCCCCGGCCGGTGGCGGCGGTGGCATGGGAGAGCAAGGTGTCCTTGGCCGGAGACCGTACGGCTTTCCCAGTGCGCTCGGCGACCACCAGCACGCACGCGGCCCACAGCACCCCGGCCGTACCGAGCAGGGGCACGGTGACCGCGGTGAGCACGTAACCGGTGATGGTCAGGGTCCAGAAGCGGCCGGTACGGTCGGCCAGCGGCCCGAAAATCAGCCGCAGGCCCAGCGCGGCGGCCTCCCCGGCGCCGGTGACGACGCCGACCACGGTGGCGGAGGCGCCGAGGGAGGCGAGCAGAGGCCCGGTGATGGAGCGGGCACCTTCGTAGACGACGTCCGCCAGCAGGCTCACAATGCCGAAGGTCACCACGAACGGCCACGGCCGCAGCCCGGCCGAGGCCGGGCGGCTCATGTCCACAAAGCCTGGGCGAGGGCGGCCCGGGGCGTCGTGCCTATGGTCACCAGCAGCCAGCTCACGCCTGACGTCCCTTCGGCACCAGCCGGTACGCCCGCGACCGCCCGCGCCGGACAGCCGCCGAGTCACCAGCCTACCGGCCGCCCGACCCGACCCGACGATGTCACACAGCAGGACGGGTCACACGCGCCCTGATTCTCAGGACTTCCGGACCGCCGACAACGTGGCCAGGCCCCCGCGGGCGTATCCCGATCCACCTGGGGAAATGAGTAACAGAGCCCCCTTGGTAGGGTGCGCCGATGTCATCGATCAAGCAGTTCCAAGTCACCTTCGACTGCGCGGAGCCTGAGCGTCTCGCCCGCTTTTGGTGCGAGGTGTTGGGGTACGTCGTACCGCCGCCACCGGAGGGGTTTGCCACTTGGGGCGATTTCAAGCGCTCGCTGCCACCTGAGCAGCAGGACGCATGGTTTGCGTGCATTGATCCCTCAGGTGTGGGCCCACGGCTGTTCTTCCAGCGTGTTCCCGAAGGGAAGGCCGCCAAGAATCGGCTGCATCTTGACGTGCGGGTCGGCACCGGACTCGTGGGGGAAGAGCGCCTCGCCGCACTTGAGGCCGAGTGCGCACGGCTGGTCCCGCTCGGCGCGGTACACGTGCGAACGCTGTATGACGGCAATGATGCGTGCATCCCGATGCTGGACATCGAGGGCAACGAGTTCTGCCTTGACTGAGCACCTCGGAGCCGACGAGGTGGGGAGCCGCCTCCCTTGGACCTCTCTGGTCCCGTATGGCGGCCTTGGCTCCGGATTCCTCCCACGCCTTGCAGTCGTTACGGTTACCCGGCAGGGGCCGGCCGCTCACAACAACCCGTGACCAGGAGTTACGGGCCACCCCTCAGCTGGTGCCCCACACAACGCCGGTGTCGGCATTGATGGTGACTTTCGGGTGCCAGGCCATCGTCAGCGACGTGTTGGACGGGAACCGCAGCGGCAGCCAGACGTACGTGGAGTCGTTGTGATTGCCACCCCGGGGCTGCGCCCATCGGTCGCCGAGGTAGAGGTACGAGGTCGTGCGGCTGCCCTGTACGGGGAGAATATGCGTGACCTGCGAGTTGTAGGCGGTGCTGTCGCCGAGGTTCGCCATGCCGCTCCAGGGGCCTGCCATGCTGGTCGCGGTCGCGTACTTCTGCTGGTTCGGGTTCCAGCCGGTGGTACCCGAGGTCACGAGGAAGTAGACCCCGTTGCGCTTGAAGATCGACTGCGCTTCCCGCCTGACGCTGTGCAGAGTGGTCACCCGGGCGGCGATACTCAGGTAGTCGGGGGTCAGACGGAAGATGGTCAGGTCCTTCTGGTCATTGGTCGTCGAGATCAGGTACGCTTGGCCGTCGGTGTCGCGGAAGACGTTCATGTCGAAGGACCGGTATCCCATGGGCCGGAAGCTGCCCCGGTAGGTGTAGTTGCCGTCCACCGTGGGCGATGTGGCGATCGCGACCTTGTTCTCGGTCATGGGTGATGGGTAGTTCTCTTTGCGGAGGAAGAGTACGTATTGCCGCGTGCGGGCGTTGCAGATGACCCTGGGCCGCCAGACTCCGGCGTTCTGCAGCTCGGCGGCCGAGGTCTGGCTCAGCGCGCTGTTGCGGAACTCCCAGGCATGGAGGTCGGTGGAGCGGTAGACCGGGATCGATGCGAAGGGGCCGTTGGGGTAGGTGTTTTCGCCGAACCAGTAATAGTATCCGCCCACTTTGATCATGCTGCCGCCATGCCCATGTACCGCGTCTCCGGCGGTGTTGATGAACTGGGTTCCATTGGTGAACGTCACCGGGACGGCCTGGGCTGTGTCGGAGACCTGTAACGGCAGGAGGAATCCGATGCAAACTGCGACGACTAATCGCAGAACGGCATGCAATCCTCTACGCATAGCGATACGTCCTTTCTTGCGAGTTCCTTAATCCGGCAGCACCTGGACGCGGCCGGTACCTGCCTCAGGGCCCGAGGCGGTCTGAATCGTTGAGGTTGTAGTCGCGCTGCCGCACCGCCCAGTCGTGTGTCGGGCAGACGGTAACCCCGGTGATGTGCAGCCGCCGGGTGCCGTGCTCGAGGAACACCAGCGCGTACAACCGCCTGCCCAGGGCGGTGTCGATAGGGAAGAAGTCTGCCGCGACGATGCCCTCGGCTTGCGCGGTCAGGAACTCGTGCCACGTGGGGCCTGAACGACGTGGCACGGGGTCGATGCCGGCCGCGTTGAGGATCTCCCACACCGTCGAGGCGGCGATCCGATGCCCGAGTCGGGTCAACTCCCCTTGGATCCGCCGGTGTCCCCACCGCGGATTCTCCTGGGCCACGGTATCGGCACCCGCAGTGCCTGACCTGGGACAGCTCCGGTCAGGCACCGTCATCTATCGGGTGCTCAGTCCGCCTGGGCGGCCAGCGTCGGGGCGGCCAACCGGGCCTCGGTGACACGTACCGCGTGGATCGCCGTCCGCGCGCCGGGGCGTGCGGTCGCCTTACGGTGTGTAGACGGCGTTACTGCCGTACAGCTCCCTGGTGAACGCGGAGACATCGGCGCTGCGATCGGCGCCGTTGAGGTTGTACGTCAGATAGACACCGTACCCCTCGCTGACGGTGCGGCGGGCGAGGTCGGCGGCCGTGCTCTGCGAGGTCCGGCCGATCTCGACAGCCGCCGGCGACAGCTTCGACTTGGGCAGTGCCACGCGGGGAACCTGCCAGGTGCCGTAGTACGGGTTCCAGGCGTAGTCGAACTTGGACGAGACGTCGACGCCGCCGTAGGAGAGGCGCGACGCGGCCGGGCCGATGTTGTAGAGGCTGATGATCTTGCCCGGCATGTTCGCGCGCAGCGCCGTCACCAGGTGCACGAACGAGCTGTCGTTGGGCTGGCCTGTGCCGTTGTTGCCGTATTCGGCGTACTCGTCGTCGAAGTCGATGCCGTCGAGGCCGTACTTGGCCACTGCGTCCGACAGTTTTTTCGCGAACGCCGAAGCCTCCTGCTGGGACGGGAAGTTGGCGAAGCCCGCGCCCTGATGGTTGCCGAGCACCGAGAGGACGACCTTGATGCCCTTCTGCTGTAACGGCCGTATCTCCGTGGCGGCGTTGTCGAGGACACGCTGCACGTTCTCGTTGAAGTGCAGATACGCCGCCTTCGTACCCGTGTCGTAGTTGATGTTCGCCGCGAAGACCACAGCGACGTCGAAGACGTTGCCGCCACCGTTGGCGAGGGTGTACTTACCGACGTTGCGCATGCTGTTGTTGTTCACCTCGACGTACGCCACCGAGGTCGGCCCCTGCTTCGCAGGGGCGGGGGCCGCTGCCGCGCCGGTCGCGGCGGTCGCGGCCGTCCCGCCGAAGGCGAGGGCCGCGACCGCCGAGAGCGCGAACGCGGCCGTCCGTACTCTGCTCCGTACCAGACTGAACATCGTTGACCGGTCTCCCCTCGCGTGGGCCGGCGCCCGACCTGTTCGAAGCGCCGAGTAAGCCCTCCAAGTGTTCCGCTCCCGTAACCGAATCCCGAGAACTGCGCGTGAACTCTTCACGACTCCCCCGCACGTCACACCTCACCCCGGCGCCTGGGCAACGAGGTTGCGCGTCCAGATCCACGGTCTACATTGCGCGTGCCGATAAATCATCCACGCAGGTCGCAACCTTGATCGCTGATCTTCGGCTGTGCTGACGACACCGACTCGGCGGAACCCTGCACGAGTACCGACGTGCCACGTGACCAGGCCGGATGATTGGTTGCTCCACGACGCGGCCTCCGAGCGGGGCTTCCTCGACGCTCACTTGCCGGCCCGCCGCCCCTAGAGGGCCCCGGTCTCCTGTCTCTGACCCACGGTGCGATCAGATCGTCGACCGTGACCGGGACCAGCCGGGTCGCCACGCCGGATTCGCCCTGCAACCGCACGGGCTCATTTGGAGTCGTGCTCACGTGGCTGGGAAAGGATTGGACGGGGTGATGCTCGGGCTTGTAGCTTGCAGTGGACCGTGACACCGCCCGAGGAGGTGAGACCCATGAACGCTGTATCGATGTGGGTGCTCCCCCTTCCCGTCACGGTCGGGCGATTGACGTAGGTGTCGCCGGGAGCGCCTTCCCAACAAGGCACTCCCGAAAGGCAACACCTATGCACTCCTCTCCGCAGTTCACGCCCCTCATGTTCGACGTGATCATTGCCGGGTGCGGGCCGACTGGTGCGATGCTGGCCGCCGAACTGCGGCTGCACGATGTGCGGGTACTCGTTCTGGAGAAGGAAACCGAGCCCGTATCGTTCGTCCGCATAGTCGGTCTGCATATCCGCAGTATCGAGCTGATGGCAATGCGCGGACTGCTGGACCGCATTCTCGAACACGGAAGAAAGCGTCCGGCCGGCGGATTCTTCGCCGCCATCGCCAAACCCGCGCCCGAGGGCCTGGATTCCGCGCACGCCTATCTGCTGGGCATCCCGCAGCCGGTCATCGTTCATCTGCTCGAAGAGCATGCGATCGAACTGGGTGCGCAGGTCCGGCGCGGTTGTGCGGTGGCCGATTTCGAGCAGGACGACGAGGGTGTGACCATCGAGCTGGCCGACGGCGAACAGCTGCGTTCGCGCTATCTCGTCGGCTGTGACGGCGGGCGCAGTACGGTGCGCAAACTGCTCGGCGTCGGCTTCCCCGGCGAGCCCTCGCGGACCGAGACGCTGATGGGCGAGATGGAAGCGGGTGTGGCGCAGGAGGAGATCGCCGCCAAGGTGGCCGAAATCCACGAGACCAACAAGGTTTTCAGTCTCAGGCCCTTCGGCGAAGGGGTCTATCGCGTCGTAGTCCCCGTCGCGGGAGTCAGCGATCGCGCGGAACCGCCCACCCTCGAGGATTTCAAACAACAGCTGCGTGCCGTCGCCGGAACCGATTTCGGCGTGCACTCCCCGCGCTGGTTGTCCCGCTTCGGGGATGCCACCCGGCTGGCAGAACGTTATCGGGTCGGGCGGGTGCTGCTGGCCGGCGATGCGGCACACATCCATCCGCCCACCGGCGGACAGGGCCTCAACCTGGGCGTTCAGGACGCATTCAACCTCGGCTGGAAACTGGCCGCACAGATCCGCGGCTGGGCGCCGGAAACACTGCTGGACACCTACCAGGCCGAACGTCATCCGGTCGCCGAGGACGTGCTGGACAACACCCGCGCCCAGATGGAACTGCACTCCACCGAACCGGGCCCGCAGGCCGTGCGCAGGCTGCTCACCGAACTGATGGACTTCGACGAGGTGAACCGCTACCTGATCGAGAAGATCACCGCGATCGACGTCCGCTACGACTTCGGCGAAGGCCCCGACCTGCTCGGCCGCCGCCTGCGCGACATCGACGTGGAACAGGGCCACCTCTACGGTCTGCTGCATCGCGGCCGCGGCCTGCTGCTGGACCGCACCGAACGCCTGACCGTCGGCGGCTGGTCGGACCGGGTCGATTACCTCGCCGATCCCACAGCGGTACTGGATGTTCCGTGCATCCTGCTACGCCCCGACGGCCACGTCGCCTGGCTCGGCGACGATCAGCAGGACCTGGACGACCACCTCTCCCGCTGGTTCGGCAAGCCCGCCAACTGATTTCGCCTGAACAACCGAAAAGGCCCGTGAGAAGGCCCGTGAGGAGGATCGAACGACCCGTAGCGGCGTCCAGCACGCCGCACCATCCGAGGACCGACGCGATCGGGTCATGACATCCCGGTGCGGATCTCCCGTTTACCCCGGACCCCCAGGTAAGCGGCGATCAGCACGAGGACGCAACCCGCGCGAACGCCTGAACACACGGCCGGCGCAGGAACATCGCCTGCGGCATGAACAGGCAGCAGGCCGCGGATCCGCCCTCTTTATCCTGGGTATGCCAGGGCTAGTCTCGCGCCCCCGCGCAATGGCGCGGACGGCACAGAATGGCGGCATGGAACGGATTGTGGAACTCGGGGAATTCCTTCGTTCATGCCGAAGCCGGCTCGACCCGGCTGACGCGGGGATGCCGAGGACGGCGCGGCGCCGGGTGCCGGGACTGCGCCGTGAGGAGCTCGCCCAGCTGGCAGGGGTCAGTGTCGACTACTACACCCGTCTGGAGCAGGGCCGCAGCCGTACCGCGTCACCGGAGATCCTTCAGTCGCTGGCTACTGCGCTGCGCTTGGACGACACCGAGTGTGCGCATCTCTTCGATCTGGCCAACCGGCGCCCCGCCCAGCTCCGGCACACCGGGCCCGCCGCGCCGGAGCCGGTCAGCCCGGCGACCCGCCAACTGCTGGCCACTCTCGACGCGGCCTACTGCCCGGCGTTCGTTCTGGGGCGGCGTACCGATGTGGTGACCGCCAACCCGCTCGCCCGGGCGCTGATCGCCGACTTCGACGCCATGCCGGCGCACCAGCGCAATCAGGCCCGGTTCCTCTTCCTCGACCCCGCCGCGCGCGACCTGTACGCGGACTGGGACACCGTCGCCGCGGACACCGCCGCGATGCTGCGCATGGATGCAGGGCGTCACCCCGACGATCCGCGGCTCGGCGAACTGGTCGCGGAACTCGCGGCCCGGAGCGGGCCCTTCCGCAAGTACTGGGCCGAGCGCCGGGTGCACGAACGCAGCGAGGGGACCAAGGGCTATCACCACCCGATCGCAGGGGACCTCACCGTCGCCTACCAGGCTCTCGCCCTGCCGGGCGGGACGGACCAGACCCTGTTCGTCTACACCACCGAGCCGGGGTCGTCCTCCGCAACCGCCCTGCGGCTCCTGGCGGCGCGGTCGATCGAACCGCTGCCCGACGGTGCCCGGACCGCCGCGCACAGCGAGCCGGGGGCCTTTTGAGGGCCGAGGGGGGATCGAGGCCCGGCGTCCTTTCCCGTCGGTACGCGGCGTGTGCGGAATGCGCCGCAGCGTGACCTGGGCGGGAATATCGTAGCCGTCCCGCTCCCAGGAAAACCTCGGCCTTACAGCTTCACCCATCGCCGGACAGGATGTACGTACAGCAAAACCGGAAGAGGAAATCCAGAATTCTTTGCGCAGCTCCCTCTTCGGTCGATCCGTACGTTTCAGGAGAGATTCGCGATGATTACTGTCAGCGATTTGCGGGAGCACCGCTTGGATGAGGTCCACCGCCTCATGGAGCCCGGCCCGGTGATCCTGGTGACCACACAGCACCGTGGCATCCCGAATGTGATGACCAACGGCTTCAATATGATGGTTCGCCATGCTCCGCCCCTGATCGGCTGCACCATCGGCCCCTGGGACCACAGCTACACCGCGCTGCGCGAGACCGGGGAATGCGTCATCTCCATCCCCGGCAGCGAACTGGCCGGGGCCGTCGTGGACATCGGCAACTGCTCCGGCCAGGACGTGGACAAATTCCACGAGTTCGGCCTGACTCCGCTGGCCGCGCAAGAGGTCCAGGCACCCCTGATCGCCGAGTGCTTCGCGAACATCGAATGCCGGGTGGCCGACACTGCTCTCGTCGGCAGGTACGACCTGTTCATCCTCGAAGCGGTCCGCGCCTGGACCGACCCGTCGCAGCCGCATCCGCGGATGCTCCACCACCGTGGCGACGGCACCTTCACGCTCGACGGCGAAACCATCGACCTCAAGGACCGCATGACCAAGTGGCAGTACCTCCTGTGATGCCCCGGACGGTCCAGGCATCCGCACGACACCGCGGAGAGGAGCCCCCGTGACCGGTCTCGAACTCATCGTGGTGGTCGCGGCCACCGTTCTGCTGATGACATGGGCCGCCCGCCGCCTGCGGCTGAGCGAACCGTTGTTGTTGCTGATCGGCGGCGTCCTCATCGGTCTCATGCCGCGCTTCGGCAATGTGCATCTGCCCCCCGATGTGGTGCTGTTGCTCTTCTTGCCGGCACTCCTGTACTGGGAGTCGCTGACCACCTCGCTGCGCGAGATCAAGAACAACTTCCGGTCGATCGCGCTCCAGGCGACGGGCCTCGTCCTGGTGACCGCTGTCGCCGTGGCCCTTGTCGCTCATGCCCTGGGCTACGGGTGGCCGATCGCCTTCGTCCTGGGCGCGGTGCTGGCACCCACCGACGTGGCGGCGGTCGCCGCGGTGGCCATGGCCATGCCGCGCCGCATCCTGACACTGCTGCGCACCGAGAGCCTGCTCAACGATGGCACGGCTCTCGTCCTTCTGGCGGTGGGCCTGGAACTCCTCACCACAGGCGAGCCGTTTTCCTGGACCCACACCGCGGTGCGCTTCGTCGAAGCCTACGCCGGGGGCGCGGCCATCGGCGCGGCGATCGCTCTCCTGCTCATCCCGGTGCGCAGGCATCTACGCGACCGCGTTCTGCACAGCGGCCTGAGCGTCGCCACCCCGTTCATCGCCTACCTGCCGGCCGAGGCCCTGCATGTCTCGGGTGTCCTGGCCGTGGTCACCTGCGGGCTGGTCACCAGCCGTGTCGGGCCGAAGGTCATCGGCTCCGACGCCCGGATGCAGGCCACCTCCTTCTGGGAGGTCACCACATTTCTGCTCAACGGTGCGCTGTTCGTGCTCGTCGGCATCGAGACCCCGGCCGCCATCCGCTCGCTGACCTCCATCTCGCTGCTCCAGGCGGCCGTGATCGCAGCCGTGGTGAGCGCGACCGTCATTGCGGCCCGCGTGGCATGGTTCTACACCATTCCCTATCTGGTGCGTCTCGTGGACCGCCGACCGCGGCAACGGGAGCGCCGCATCAGCGCACGGCAGCGGCTGCCACTGGCGTGGGCCGGAATGCGCGGGGCGATCTCCCTCGCCGCCGCGCTCACCATCCCCACGACCACGGTCGACGGCCGCCCGCTCGAACAGCGCGACGCGGTCATCTTCATCACCGTCGTCGTCATCACCGTTACCCTCGCCCTGCTCGGCCCGGCTCTTCCGGCCGTCGTCCGGTGGGCGCGGTTCGACGATGACATCGGCGACGCGGCCGAGGAAGCCCTCGCTGTACGCCATCTGGCCAGTGCGGCCCGCGCTGAGATGCCCGCCCTCGCCGAGCGCCTCGATGTACCGCGTGCCGCCACGGCCCTGATCGCCAAGGAACTGGACAAGCAGATCGCCATGGGCTCCGGCATGACACACGACGAGGAGGGCCATGCCTCGCGGCGGCAGCTGAGTGCGGTCCATGCGCTGGAGGCGGCGCTGCTCGACATCAAACGCGCCGCACTCGGCGACCTGCGTCGGCAAAGCCGCGTCGACGACATCGTGCTGCTCCGAGTACAGCGCTATCTGGACGCGGAGCAGTACCGCCTGGAGACGAGAGCCACCCTCCTTCCGCCCGTCGCCGATGAAACCGACGGACCCCCGGAGTGAACGGGCGCCCGGACCGAGCGTTGCCGTGGCCGTGAGCTGGGCCCGGCCCGTTCGCCGGGCGACGGGACCGGCCATGCCCCGCTCCGCAGATCGCCACGCCTGACCGATCCCCATCGTTTAGCCTGGTGATATGAGCGAGGCAACCCCACTGGGCCAGTTCCTCAGAGCGCGGCGCGAAGCCCTCAGCCCAGAGGACGTGGGCCTCCCCGCGGGCGGGCGTCGCCGCGTGCGAGGGCTGCGGAGGGAGGAGGTCGCCCTGCGGGCCGGTGTGAGCTCGGACTACTACATGCGACTCGAACAAGGCCGGGAGACCAGCCCCTCGTCACAGGTCCTCGACGCCATCGCCCAGGCGCTCCTCCTGGACGACGAAGCCACCGACCATCTGCGCAGACTTACCCTCGGTTCCGAGTGGCGCCGTCGGCGCCAGGCGGACGTCAGCCCGCAGCTTCTGCGGCTCATGGACACCTGGACCGAGGCACCGGCCTTCGCCCTCGGCCCTGCCTTGGACGTTCTGGCAGCCAATGCCCTCGCCGTCGCACTGCACAGCGGTTTCGAGCGATTCGACAATCTCGCCCGCATGGTGTTCGTCGACCCGGCGGGCCGCGATTTCTACCGGGACTGGGACAGGGCCGCGCAGTCCTGCGTGGCGGAAATCCGTGCGGCGTACGGATACGACCCCGAGTCCCCCCGGATCGCTCAGGTCGTGGAAACCCTCTCGGCGCAGAGCGGCGAATTCGCTGAGCTGTGGGCCAGGCATGATGTGAAGAGCAAGGCCCAGGAGGGCAAGAACCTCAGACATCCGCAGGTGGGAGACCTGGAGATCCAATTCTCTGCCTTCACCGTCAACGGCGCTCCGCACCAGCAGCTCGTCGTCTACCAGGCGGAACCGGCCAGCCCTACTTCGGAGGCGTTCGCGCGCTTGCGTTCGCTGGCCGCGAAGCCCGTATCGGCGGACGAGGAAGTGGCCGAGCGGGATCTCACCCCGACGGAGAGGTAGCTCCCCGCTCGGTTCGGTGAAGAGCGGCGTGTGGCGGACGGGACAGAGTCAGGCCCTGGGTTGGCTGTGTCCCCGCGTTCCTCCGATCCGCTCATACTGGACAGAGCTTCCCTGCGCGGGAGGGAGAGAGCGGATGGCGTCTTCGAGCCAGTGCATTGGCGCCGGGCCGTCCTCGGGGGAAGAGCGCGCCCTGCTCCGGCATCGCTCCGGTGACACCATCGAGGTCGCCTTCCAGACGCTCCCGCTGGAAAACCGCACCGAATTCCTCGTGCTGGCCGCGCCCCTTCGCCGGGTGGCCGACTGGGAGCAGGGCGCTGCACTCCTGCGTGCGTTGCTCGCCCAGGACAGGATCGGAGTCAGCATCTACGACGCGGATCTGAGGCTGGTGCGGAGCAACATCACCCCCGAGTTGTCCGGCCGTCCCGCGGCACTGCTCGACCCTCGCC
>NZ_MUNE01000277.1 GCF_002154605.1 Streptomyces milbemycinicus
CGGGCCGGCCGGCTCACCCGGGTCTACGGCGGCGCGGTGGCCAGCCCCCGCCCCGACGAGGAGCGGCCCTTCGGCGAGGTCGCGGTGGACGACCTGGTCGACAAGACGGCCGTCGCCCGGCGGGCCGCCCGGCTGGTCGCCGACGGGGACGTGGTGCTCCTGGACATCGGCACCACCACGCTCCAGCTCGCCAAGCTGCTGCGCGGCCGCCCGATCACCATCGTCACCAGCAACCTCGCCATCTACGACGAGCTGCGCGACGACCCGGAGGTCACCTTGATCCTGCTGGGCGGCCAGGTGCGCAGCAACTACCGGTCCGTGGTCGGCTTCCTCACCGAGTCCAACATCCGCCAGCTGCACGTCGGCCGCCTCTTCCTCGGCGCCAGCGGGGTGCTGCCCGACGGGAGCGTGCTGGACAGCACGCATGTGGAGGTGCCCGTCAAACGGGCCATGCTCGGCTCGTCCCGCGAGGTGGTGCTGCTGGCCACCGCCGGGAAGTTCCCCGGCGACACCGGGCTCGCCCGGATCTGTGGGCCGCAGCA
>NZ_MUNE01000278.1 GCF_002154605.1 Streptomyces milbemycinicus
CTGTGCGACGGGCTGCCGCTGGCGCTGCGTATCGCCGGAACGCGGCTGCAGACCCGCCCCGCCTGGACACTGGCGTACCTGGTGGACCGTATGGCGGGTGACGAGCATCGGCTCGGCGAGCTGAGCGCCGGGGACCGCAGCGTGGAGGCGGCCTTCCGCCTGTCGTACGACCAGCTCACGCCGGAGCAGCAGCGCGGGTTCCGCACCCTGGGCGTGGCGCCGACCGTCGAGTTCGATCTGCTGCTGGCCGCCGCCATGCTGGACCGGCCGTCCCGTGAGGCCGAGCGGACGCTGGAGAGCCTGGTCGATACGAGCCTCCTCCAGCAGCCCCGCCCCGGCCGCTACCGACTGCACGACCTGGTCCGGGCGCATGCCCGCCGGCTCGCGGAGGCCGCCCCCGCCGAAGCCGCCCAAGCCGCCGCAGCGCGCACCGCCGCGCTCCGCCTCTTCCTGGACGCGGGCCGGATCACCAGCGACTGGGGCCCCCGCGGCTTCCCCACCGGGCCGCGGCCCGCCGAAGCGCCGTTCGCGGGCTGGAAGGACGCGGAAGCCTGGCTGGACGCGGCCGGCGCGGAGCTCGCGGACGTCGTCGGCCACGCCGCCGCGCTCGGCGAAGCCGACTACGCCTGCTGGATCGCCGAGGCCCTGACCGACCACTTCCTGGGCCGGGGCCGCTACCACGAATGCCGTACGGCCCTCGAGACCGCGCTCGCGCACGCGGACCGGGCCGGCGACCAGCGGATGGCCCTCGCGCTGCGCAACTGCCTGGGCATCGTCGACGTCTACCAGGGCCGCTACCCGCAGGCGCGCGCCTGGTTCACCGAAGCCCTCGACGTCAGCCGCCGCCGTGCGGACCGCCGCGAAGAGGCCCGTGCGCTGGGCGGACTGGCCGCCGCCGAGCTGAACCTGGGCCGGGCCGACCAGGCGATCCCCCATCTCACCGCGGCAGTGGAGCTGTCCCGCCAACTCGCCGACGACTGGCTGATCTCGATGGGCCTGTGCCTCCTCGGCGCCGTCCACCACCTCCAGGGCCGGAACGAGGAAGCGCTGCTCGCCTTCGACGGCGCCCACACCCACGCCAAGGCGAACGGCAGACCCCGCATGCTCAGCCGAGTCCTTGCCCTCGCCGCCGATGTCCACGTCGGCCTCGGCGACTACGGCGAGGCCACGACCCTGCTCCGCCGGGCGGCCGACCTGGTCGAGCAGGCCGGGGACTCCTTCCTGCACGCCCTCACCCTGGCCCGACTGGGCACGGCGGAGCAGGGCGCGGGAAACCTGAACGACGCCATAGCCCTCCACCACCAGGCGCTCGCCCAGCACCAGGAGCTGGACCCACTCACCGAACCCCACTACGACCGGATCGAGATGGACATCCGCTGCCGCCTGGGCCGCGCGTACGTGGCGGCGGGACGCGTGGGTGAGGCGCGCGAGCAGTTCCGGATGGCGCTCGACGTACCGGGGGCCGCGGCGCATCCGGCGGAGCGGGAACAGGCACTCGCAGGTCTCGACGGTCTCGACGGTCTCGATGAATGCGAGGTCTCTTAGTACTCCCGTCCGCCCCGCCGGCGAGCGATGGCCAAAGCGGTGAGATCGCTGCTCCATTCGAAGCAATTCCGATGCCTGGTCGAATATGCGGATTAGTCCCAAGGCATCAACTGAATTCATGAGACGTATAAACATACTGCGGTTCCTGCTGGGAGCAGTGCCCCTGGTAGCGACCCTCGCCTTGGCCCCTCCCGGTGCGAACGCCCTGGCAGCAAACAGGGCGGCGAAGGCGGTGGCCTCCGAGAACGTCTGCAGCCCCTCGCCGGGTACCGTCACATGTCTGGCCGAGCTGCGGACGGACATTCCGGCGGTCACGAGCTCGTCGCCGGACAGCGACAACCCGCCCGTCCCCGGCTACCACCCTCGCGACATTCAAAGCGCATACCAACTGCCCCGTAACGGCGGCTATGGACGGACAGTGGCGATTGTCAGCGCGTTCGACAATCCCAACGCCGAAAGCGACCTGGCGGTCTATCGCCGCACGTTCCATCTCCCACCGTGCACCACCGCCAATGGCTGCTTCCGGAAGATCAACCAGAACGGCGGCAGCACACCGCCACCACTCACCGATCCCGGTTGGGCGACCGAGACCGCCGTCGACATCGAGGCTGTCAGCGCTGCCTGCCCCCGCTGCAACATCCTGCTCGTCGAGGCAGACACCAACTCCCTCAGCAACATGCTCACGGCGGTGACACAAGCCCGCACCCAGGGCTCGAAGTTCATCTCCATGAGTTGGGGCCTTCCGGAGGACCCCGGACAACTCGCCCTCGACCAGACCTACTTCAACTTCCCCGGCATCGCCTTCGTCGCCGCCGCCGGCAACGGCGGCTTCTCCGGCTTCGTCTATCCCGCGGCTTCCCAGTACGTCACCGCTGCCGGGGGTACCACTCTGGACCGCTCGTTCCGGCCGGTGCCGGGCCCCCAGGCGAAGCGTTCCGGCTGGTACGAGAGCGCCTGGAGCCTTTCCGGCTCCGGCTGCTCCCAGGTCCAGCCCAAGCCGCCGTTCCAGACCGACCCCGACTGCCCCATGCGCACCGTCGCCGACGTCTCCGCGCTCGCTGACCCGGCCACCGGCTTCGCCTTCTACTCCACGTTCAGCTCCCCGGGCTGGAGGGTGATCGGCGGCACCAGTGTGTCCACCGCGCTGATCGCCGCCATGTACGCACTGGCGGGAAACCCGGGCCCATCGGACCGCCCGAACTCCTACCCGTACGCCCACCGCCGGGCGTTCTGGGACATCGACCAGGGATCCACGGGCTCCTGCGGCGGCACCTACCTCTGCACCGCCAAGATCGGGTACGACGGCCCAACCGGCGTCGGCACCCCCCGAGGAGTCCTCGGCCTGCGGCGCTGAGCCGAACCTCCCAGCAGTCCCGTCTCCGGATGACCAACCAGGCCCAGGTCGCCGACCTGGGCCTGTGTCATGAAGTCTGCGGTTCCCGTCGCCGGTACGGAGCGTCCCCGTGGGTCCGGACGACTGTGGCGACCGTATCGTCATCGGCTTCGGACACGAGGTCACACTCGCGTCAGCCGCACCTGACGGACGACGCCTGACGGCTGCCGCCGGATCCACCCTCACCGCACGTCATCTGGCAGACTGCGCTCGACTCGCCACCGCCAACTCGGGGCAGACGTCGCGGACATGGGGCCCGGCGACGACACCGGGGCCGGAAAGGACGCTGATGGACGACTTGCTCCCGGCAGACCCCGACCGGATCGGCCCCTACATCCTGGAGGGGCGGCTCGGCGCCGGTGGCATGGGGCAGGTCTACCTCGGCAGGTCTCCCGGCGGTCGCCACGTCGCCGTCAAAGTGATCCGACCCGAGCACGCCACGAACCCGCAGTTCCGCCGCCGCTTCACCCGGGAGGTCGAGGGCCGCACGGCTCGTCGGCGGATTCCACACCGCACAGGTCATTGATGCCGACCCCGACGCGACCTCGCCATGGCTGGCCACGGCGTACATCCCCGGCCTCTCCCTGCACGAGGTCGTCACCACGGGCGGCCCGCTCACCCCCGACGCCCTGCGCGCCCTGGGAGCCGGGCTCGCCGAAGGACTCGCGGCGATCCACGGGTGTGGTCTGGTACACCGCGATCTGAAGCCCAGCAACGTCATCATGGCGACCGACGGGCCACGCATCATCGACTTCGGCATCGCCCGATCCGCGGACGCCAGCGCGCTGACATCCCTGGGCGTGGTCATCGGCACGTTCGCGTTCATGTCGCCGGAACAGGTACGCGCGGACCAGGCCGGGCCCGCGAGTGATGTGTTCTCGCTCGGCGCGGTCCTAGGCTTCGCCGCCACCGGGCGCGGCCCCTTCGACGCCGAGACCATTCCCGCGATCGTGCACCGGATCATCAGCGAACCGCCTCGGCTCGGAGACCTGTCTGGGGCTCTCCGGGACACCGTCGAGGCGTGTCTGGCCAAGGAGCCGGACGGTCGGCCCGCCATCGCGGACGTCCTGACCAGGCTGGCCCAGGACAGCCAGGACAGCCAGGACAGTCCGGACAGCCAGGACGGCCAGGTCACCGAAGTCGTCGACAGCAGGGTGCCGTTCGCGGCACTCGACACCGAGCCTGCCGTCCAGATGCCGACGGCCGTGCAGGCCGACCCCTCGCGACCCAGCCGCCGGGCGCTCCTGGGCCTGGCCGGAGGCGCGGCCGTCCTGATCGGTGGTGGGGTGATCGCCGCGAAGAGCCTCGGCGGCGGCAGTGACGGCAGTGGCGACGGTGGCAAGGGCACGGGCACGGACTCGACGCCCAAGATCGGCGACGTGGCGGAAGCGCGTCCGCTGTGGCAAAGCAGCGTCCCGAGAATCGACTCACTCATCGCGTACGAGGGCGGCGTCCTGTGGATGGGCAGTCGGCCCGACTCGGACAAGACACCCGAAGCGGTCTGGAGCTTCGACACCGCGGGAAACACGCGCTGGAAGCTGCCCCTTGGGGACCTGACCGTCCTCGTCACGAGAGGGGTCTGCGCCGGTGTGATCCGCGAGGGCATGCTCTACCTCGGCGCCGCGGGCCCGTTCGAGGCCACCAGCGACGTGGACGCACAGGTGGTCGCCGTGGAACTCGCGAGCGGGGACCGTGCATGGTCGGCGGCTGTCGCTCCACCCCCCTTTTACATCGCCTCGACGTCCGGCGGGCGGAACGGAGTCGTCTACGCCACCGGCACCACGGACGTAGCGGGCCCCAGCAAGGTCTGGGCGGTGGACATCGCGTCGCGCCGGAAGATCTGGGAGTACGAGGTCGCCAAGAACGACGGGCTTGGCACCGTGGTCGTGCCGCCGTCCGGAGACCGGGTGTTCCACCTGATGTCCACATACGACAGCGGGCAGGACGCCAGCATCCAGATGCTCAATGCCGGGAAGAAGGGCGCGCCGGGATGGAAGGCGACGCTGCCCGAGGCAACGGGCGATGTCAGCCGACTGCCGAACCTGTGCGCGGTGGGCGGCACCCTCGTCTACGCGGCCGACAGCCTGATCGCCCTCGACCCCGCCACCGGAGACCGGATCTGGACCAAGAAGCAGCCCGCGAAGGGGTACGGAGGCTTCGGCATCCCGGCGGCGAACGAGAACGGCTCGCTGGTCTTCGTCACCACGCAGACCGAGGACGCCGCCGGACGTACGACGTTGACGCTCCACGCGCTCGATCCCCGGTCCGGCGACGAGAAGTGGCGCTCTTCCGTGACCCCTGAAGGCAAGCTCCGCCTGGTAAACCTTCTGGTCGCCGACTCCACCGTCTACGTCCTGGTCGGCCAGCGGATCGCCAGCGACGTGGGCTACTACTACAAGCCGGACGACGACTATCGGTGGCCGTTCATCTGGGCCGTGAACGCGGCGAACGGGAAGTCACGGTGGAGGTACAACCCGTCGGAGACCTTCGAAGCCGCAGCCGGTTTCGGGCGGGTCTACGTTGCCATCGGAGACAGCATCACCGCGCTGTCGGCCACCGCGGCGGCAGGCCGCGCGGGCGAGGCGCGCGAGTAGTTCCGGATGGCGCTCGACGTGCCGATGGCACCCTGTAGCACCAGATGGCACGGACGGCTATCGTGGGCGATATGAGTGGACAGCCTGAAATCACCCAACGCGATCTGCGCACCAGATCCAAAGAGATCATGGACGCTGTCCAGGACGGCCAGGCCTTCACCGTCACGCGGGACGGGCACCGCATCGGTGAGCTGGTCCCACTGCGGCGCCGCAGGCGGTTCGTCCCGCGCGGCGAGTTCGCGGCCATGTCCCGCACCGCTCCCGACATCTCGTTGGACGCCTTCCGCGCCGACCAGGACGCCACCACCGAGCAGGAGCCGGACGACCCCTATGCCCGTTGAGTACGCGCAGGGACTTCTCGACACCAACATCATGATCCTGCGCAAATGGCTGAATCCCGACGAGCTCCCTGCCGAGGTGGCGATCAGCGCCATCACCCTGGCAGAGCTCTCCGCAGGTCCCCACGAGGTCCGCCGGAACGAGGAGCAGGACGACTACGACGAGCACGCCGAGCGCGCCCGGCGCATGGATGTGCTCCAGCGCGCCGAGAACGAATTCGACCCCATCCCCTTCGACGCGGAAGCGGCCCGCATCTATGGTCGAATCTGCGCGGCGGTGATCAGCGCCGGCCGCAAACCACGGCGCAGGATCGCCGACTTGATGATCGCCGCAGTCGCCATCGCCGAAGACCTCCCTCTTTTCACCACCAACCCAGACGACTTCAAGGGGTTGGACGGCCTGCTCACCGTCGTTCCCGTCACCCGGCCGCGAGTCCTGCACGACCGCTGACGGAGTGCCGCAGATAGCGACACGGAGGGCGGACGTGTGGTGGCCGACGGTTCCCGTCGAGCCTCCCGCGCAGTGGGTGGCGTCGGTGGTGGTAGCCCCCATCGCGGTGGCCGCGAACCGGTCAGTCGCACGGCCCGGCCGCCACCTCCGCCCAGACCGTCTTCCCCACCGGGGCACGAGGAGCCACCCCCCAGCGCGTGGCCAACAGCTCCACGAGCAGCAGCCCGCGCCCCGTCTCGTCCTCGGCCGACGGGTTCGGCGGCCTGACCGGGAGCCGGCCCTCACGGGCGTCCGAGACCTCGATGCGGATGGTGCGCGTCGGCACTTCGACGGTGATGCGGAGCCGGAAGTCCCGCCCGGGCACGCGCCCGTGGCGTACGGCATTGGAGGCGAGCTCCGCCACCAGCAGCGCCACGGTGCAGGACGTGTCCGAGGCGGGCGGAAACCCCCACTCCCTCATGCGCCGCACGGCGAAGCGTCGTGCGAGCCGCGCCCCACGCGGTGTCGAGGGGAGCCGCACGCCTTCGTCCGGGAGGGTGTTCGCCTTCAGCACGGTTGTTGTCCATTTCTGTCCATCGCTCTTTCGTACGATTCGCAGCGTGTGCGCATCGTGACGTTCCGTACTCAAGGGTCGCCCGGCGGGACTACGCTCAAAAGGCCGTAACGCATTACCTCTCATCCCGTAAGGAACGGAAGTGATGTTTTGGCCAAAGGTATTGATCCCCAGTCGTCCATGGCGGCGCTGTTCGGTTCGCAAGTGCGCAGACTGCGGCTGGCCGCCGGGCTGACCCAGGCCGAGCTGGGCGCGAAGGCGCATGTGGTCGGCTCCCGGATCGCTCAAATCGAGCGGGCCTTGGGAGCGAAACCGACCTTCGAGCTGACGCAGGTGCTCGACACGATCCTCGGGGCGGACAACCTGCTGATCGACATGTGGCCGTACGTGTACCGCGAGGCGTTCCCGGACTGGTCGCGGGCGTTCATGGCGTACTCGGAACGGGCGGTGTCGATCAGGGAGTACGCGGCGCATGTGGTGCCTGGCCTGTTACAGACGGAGGACTACGCGAGGGCCGTCCTGAGCGTTGGCCTGTCGCTCACGGGAGAGGAGCATTTGAAGGAGCGGGTCGCCGCCCGTCTCGGTCGACAAAAGCGGCTCACGTCCCCCGACCGCCCCGACTTGTGGGTCGTCCTGGACGAGTCGGTGCTGAGACGCCCAGTGGGCGGCGCGGCCGTCATGCGGGCGCAGTTGGCCCGGCTGCTGGAGGCAGCGGAGCAGCGCCACATCACCGTGCAAGTGCTGCCGTTCGAGCAGGGCGAGCACGACGTGATGGGCGGTTCGATGACCGTGCTGACGTTGCCGGACGGCTCGGACGTGACCTACACCGAAGGCGCCCATTACGGCCAACTCATCGAAGAACCAAGCGAAGTCAGGCGCTTTGCGGTGACCTACGATCGGCTGCGGGCAGTATCTCTGCCCCCATACATGTCTCTCGACATGATCCGATCCGTGATGGAGGGCAACCACCGTGGAGCGAGTGTCCCGTCCCGATCTGAACGGCGCCGCCTGGCGCAAAAGCAGCTACAGCAATCAGGAGGGTGGCAACTGCGTGGAGGTGGCCGACGGGATCCCCGGCGTCATACCAGTCCGTGACAGCAAAAACCCCCAAGGCCCGGCGCTGCTCTTCCCCGCAACTTCCTGGACGGCCTTCATAGCCAGACTGAAGACCGGCCACCGTCCCTGAGCCCGCCGGGAGCCGGTCGTAGTCAGCCATAACCAGCGTTCCCGCCCCGCCGGATCCTCATACGCGGGGATCCGGCGGGCCACACGGTGCGGCTCCGGCGCGACTCTCAGAAGTCGGCTTGAAATGAAAGGATGACATTATGGTGCTTCACGTGGGACCCAAGGCACTCCGCCGGAGACGGGTTGAACTTCAGGGATCGGCAGAATCGGTAGAAGCGCGTGGAGAGCTCATCGATTTAGCGACCGTTGGCCTCTTATTATTCTATTCCGCGGAGTGTGGCTTAAAAGAACGACTCCTCATACGACGGGGGCTGCGCGGCACTGAGACCTTGGAGCCCACCCACGACCTTCGCAGGCTGGCCAAGGCCCTTAACCTTCCCCGAGCATTAGGCGCACGTCTCGACAGAATCCAGAGCTGCCGTCTGCATGGCCCGCCACACGGGTCCGTCGCTTTGGCTGATTTACATCAGGCATGGCGCTATGGTGCGAAGCTTGACGTGACTGATGAGAAAGAAGCCCAGGAAGCCCTCCGTGCGCTGATCAAGTGGTGCGAGCGGGATTAAGGCTAGGAGACTGAGAAGCCGTGGCTGGATTGACTGATCTGGAAGGGCTGACGCCGCCAGAGCACTTGTTCACCTGGGTAGACGTCGATGAGCACCTGGCACTCCTGGCCGCTGCGGGCCAGTGGCCCGAGTGGCTTCGCGCGGCGGACGGGTGGTGGGATGGTCTGGAGCTCGTTGTCTCCAGCGGTACGGACAGCGAGAAGGCGAAACGGTGGCTGGACGAGGCATTCGGGACAGGGTCGACTGAATGGCACGACGGCACACTCATGCTCCGGCTCGACGACCCGCGAACGGCCGAATTCACAGGCATGCCCGTCATCCTCAGCCTTGATTCGGAGAACACGAGCCAACCGCGCCGCCTTCCGCTGTTGCGCGAGAAACACATCACTGCGCACTTGGCACATCCCCTGGAGCGCCCCGCCGACGTATCCTTTTCCGCCGATGTGCAATTAGTGGCGTTCCATTCGTTCAAGGGCGGGGTCGGGCGCACCGTGCACGCGGTCGCCATGGCCGATGCTATTGCTCGTCGAGGCGGCAACGTCCTGCTGGTCGACGCTGATCTTGAGGCCCCGGGAATCACTTGGATGCACAAGGCCCAGGGAGGACAGCTCGACTTCTGTTATGAGGACCTGCTCGCCCTGCTTCAGGGGTCCGAGGACGGGAGCTGGTCCGCAGCTGTGGACATCGCCGCTGCGTACCTGCCGAACCAACAAGTCGGACGATTCACGAGCGGGGGGCGGGTGACCGTGCTCCCCACGAGCAGAAGGCCACAGCTGGGCCCGCCGCGCATCGAACCGGCCGATTTGCTCACACCTGGACGCCCGGCCTATTTCCTGACCGAGGCACTCGCAGCGCTTGGTGCCCGTGCGGGTGCGGATACTGTCGTGGTGGATCTGCGGGCTGGGGCCTCCGAATTGTCGGCCCCCATCTTGCTCGACCCTCGGGTACAGCGTGTCTTCGTCACCACCCTCAGCCACCAGTCCCTCGCGGGCACCGAGGCTCTGTTGAAGCAACTGGGACAGCGAGCGCCGGCACTGCAGGGGACCGATCCGGCAAGTTCCGTGATCATCACGCAGTACCGGCAGGATGTGCACGAGACTCAAGCCCAAGATGCTCGCAATCAGTTGCGGAGCGCCGTGCTCTCATCGCTGAAACAGCCGAACACTACGGCAGACACGGACTCCGATGAAACTGGCGAAGTAGATTCCGACGTCCTGTCGCAACCTCTGCTCAGTCCTTTCCGGGAAGAATTACTGGCCCTCCCGTCCGCCTGGGACGCCGTGCTGCGGATGCTGGAAAGCTGCAATGTGGCCGATGCGCTGGAACCGATCGTGCCCACCCCCGTCGCCCGGACGCTGCCCGGTGCGGCCGGGCAGCAGGCGCATGTCGAGTACACAATGCTGCGTCAACGCCTCGCGGACACCGCGCAGCCGCTCATCTATGCCGAGCGCGCAGGTATGTCCTCGGCCAGCGGCTTCCTTGTGACCGACCCACTGCGCCGGCTGTTGGGCGACCATCGTACGGAGGCCCCGCTGGCCCTTGTCGTAGGCGCTAAAGGGGCCGGCAAGACCTTCCTTTATGCAAAGGCGTGCGCTGCGCAGTCATGGAGCAGGTTCGCCGAGCAGTCAGGCATCAAGGAGGTTCGGCGGGCCCTTCCCGTCGTACCCGTCCTGGAGTCTGACAACCTGGATGACGGCGGTCTGACAACTCAGGATCTCAGGGATGCCTTCGCCGCCGACCACGGCGGGGAATCGGGCATTGCCGGAACATCTCAAGAGATCAAGGACCGCCTGAAAAGGGGTCTTTCGAATCTAGCCTCCCAAGACGACCTCGGATGGCGACAGTTGTGGCTGGAATGCCTGGCCATCGCGGCAGGGGTCCCTCCGACAGACCCAGGCGATGCGGAAGTCGCGCTTACGGAACTTGGTAAGCGGACGCGAGCGGTATTCGTCATGGATGGCCTAGAGGACCTGCTGCAATCTCTCGACAGCGAGGCCAAACGCACGGCGCTGCGGGTGCTCTTGATCGACGTGCTCGCCTGGCTGCGATCGTTGCGCGGGCGCCCCTTCGGACTCGTCGTCTTCGTGCGCCGCGACCTGGTAAAGCGGGCAGTCAGCCAGAACAGTGAACAGCTCCTTGCCCGCTACGAACCCTACGCGCTGCGCTGGGACAAGGAGCAAGCACTTCGTCTCGCGTTGTGGGTGACCGCCCACGCCGACGCCCTGCCCACAGCCATCGAAGAGTCCGAGATCGCCGAGCTGCCCTACGACTCCCTCGTGGAATCCCTCATCCAGGTGTGGGGGAGGAAGATGGGAACGGAGAAGTCCAGGGAGGCACGCTCCCATCTGTGGGTGCCGGCCGCCCTCGGGGACTTCAGGGACCAGGTGCAAGCCAGGGACGTCGTGGTGTTCCTGGCCGAGGCAGCACGTCAATCCATCTCCCAGACACAATGGGAAGACCGCGTGCTTGTACCCACTGCCATGCGCAAGGCACTGCTCGCGTGCAGCACTATCAAAATTGACGCGATTCAGGCCGAAAGCCAGGAGATTGGTGTCCTGTTGAGCCGACTCCAGCAGGTACGCGATCCCGTAACCGTGCCCTTCTGGCTGGAAGAAGTAGGGCTCGAAGTACGAGACGCGGACGCTCTCGTGGACTCCGGTGTCTTCGCACGAGGCAACGACGGCCGCTATTGGGTAGCCGAGATCTACCGGCACGGTCTGCGGTTCGGCAGCGAGCGGAGGGCGAAGGTGCTATGGCGAAGGTGAGGCTGTTCGGCGCCGCCTGGCGCAAAAGCAGCTACAGCAATCAGG
>NZ_MUNE01000279.1 GCF_002154605.1 Streptomyces milbemycinicus
CCGTCCTCGTCGGGGAGAAGAGCGACGCCTACGGACTCGGACAGGCATGGCCACCGTGCCAGTGCCCCCGCCATCGCGAACACAACACCCCGTCCCGCTTCAAGCGCCCCTGATACGGCCGCCCGCCCCACCCCCATCGCCCCCGGGTGATCGACGGCGGGCGGTCCCCCAGCGGCCCCAGTTCAGGTACGGAGCACGTCCACCTGGGGGAGGTCGCGGTGCCGGTGGTGCGCGTCGGTGATCCCGGCGAGGTTGTGCCGGCCGAGAGCCCGATAAGCCGCAACGAGCAGCTCGTGCGCCTGACGCTCCCGTTCGGCGTCTCCTCCACTAGCCCAGTGCAGGTCACGCCCGAGAGTGAGGGCGCCGGCCGGATCCCCGGCAGCGCAGCGTTGCAGGGCCTCGGCGACCCACGAGGCGACCGCGCCGGGATCCCCGGTCAGCTGTTTGTGCAGGTTGGTGCACCAGTCGTAGTCGTCATAGGGACGTTGTCGGCCGCGCGGAACAACCGACTCACCGTCGGCCAGCGCCCCACCGCCGTCCAGGGTCTCGAACCGGATCGGGTCGCCGTCCTCGGGTACCTCGTCCCCGTCCCGATACGTCTTGTGGTAGGCGTTGCCCTCCTCGGGCCGGTCACCGGTCTCGAAGGTCATCAGAGCCTCCCGCAGCGCCCGCAGCCTGAACCGCTCCTCCGCCAGGTCCGCGGCGATCGGCTCGTCCTCGCCGGCCTCGCTGTCGAGGTGAACCTGACGCCATTCGATCCGTTCGCGTACCGTCTCCAGCGGAGTGCCAGACGGCAGGCCGACGCCACCACCGTCATTGTTGTAGTAGGACGCGACACCGGTGCAGGTACGGCCGTCGTCGTACCAAAGTCCAAAGTGCAGCCCATCCGTGCCACCGTGCATGAACGTCAAAAACTCTGGCGGATCCCGGTAGTAGCGGCCGTGCACCCGAACGTCGAGACCTTCACGCGGCGGACACGCAGGGTCGTCGAACAGGTTCATGATCCCGTACGGTCGTAGTTCCGCGTCGTGGAGCGCGCGCTGTTCGACCGGCCCGAGTGACAGCAGAAACAGCCAATACCGGAACATCGAGTCAGCCAGTTCGATGCCCCAGTCGTCGGCGAACCGGCGCTCAATCGCGGCCCGGTCCCGGGCCACCCGGGACTCGGCAGCCAACCGGACCGTCGGATCCGGCGGCTGATGAGCCGACCGCCAGACGGCATAGTCCCGCCGTTCGGCTGCCGCACGAGCGGCACACCGCCGCTCGCCGGCCAAGTCGCTCCGGCGGACCGGCCTCGTCCCGAAGATGGCATGCTCGAGTTTCTCCTCGGGCGTCAACTCGGACCAGGGATCATTATTGGGATGATGATCGCCGCGACATCTCTCGGCCACAAAGCCCGGAAACCAGAAGTCGTCGTCGCCGTACACCACTGCGGCGGCCTCGGCCGGAGGCAAGGGGACAACCTCCCGGTCGAACCGGGCCAAAGCGGCCGACCGGAGCCGGCTCACCCGCTCATCCACACGTGAGGCGTGTCGGCAGTACGCGTCCCACTCCCCGGCCAAGTCCTCTTCGGACTCATCGACCAGTTCGTAGAAAAACGATTGCTTCTCCCCGTCGGCCAACCTGTTGTGATCATTATCGACCTCCGCTCGGAGGGTGGAAATCACTTCCTCGTCCGACTTGCCTTCAAGCCACCCGGGTAAGATCACGCGGCGATCCTACTTCCGCGGTCAGACCCTTAAGGTGACCGGCCGGTCGTCTCGCTCTCGGCAGTGCCTCGTCATGGGGCCGTTCGCCCCCAGAGCCGTCACCCGCCGCACTGCCGCCGCATCATCCGCTGATCCGCGGCGGTCACCGGTATCTCGTACTCGAGCGCGACCTGGGCGAAGCGGACCGCGTACGCGCACCGGATCGCGGTGTTCGGCGGCAGCCAGGACGCGGGCCCGGAGTCGCCCTTGGCCGAGTTGGCGCGGCCCTCGACCGGGATCAGATTGAGCACGTCGTTCGCGAGCTGTTCGCGCTTGCTCTTCGGCCAGCGGGAGGAGCCCATCTGCCAGCTGTACGACAGCGGCACCACATGATCGATCTGCACCTCGGCGGCCTTCTCCTTGCGCCACTCGATGGTCTTGCCCGTGTACGGATCGTGCAGCGTCATGGCCACGACCACACAGTCGGAGCCGGACCGGAAACGCAGCCGCTGACCGTCACGCTGCAAAAGATCGTTGCGGGTGTCGCAGCCGTTCCGGGCCAGCGGCACCCCGTCGGCCGTGTCCATCCAGGCGTAGCCGAACTTGTCCCGCTCGTAGCCCGTCCTCGGCCCCCGGCCCTTGGTGACCAGCTGGTCGATGATCCGCTCGGCCACGGCCCGGTCCGCCTTTGTCGTGATGGGCGCCAGGCCCGGCTTCGTGCCGTCCGGGTTATTCAGCGGACTGACCGCCCGCCCGTCGCCCTGCTGCCCGCCGCTGCTGCTGCTCCGCTTTCCGCCGCCCCGCCCGCCGCCGTCCTTCTCGGCCCCGGACGAACACCCGGCGACGGCCAGCAGCACAGCCAGCCCCGGAATCAGAATCTGCCCAAACCGTCTCTGCAACCGTCCAGCCTCCGTCGCGTATCTTTTCGCACAGACCGCCCACACGATAAGGACCCTGGATGGACACGGCTGCCGCACTCCCGCCCGGCACCACCGCCGAGGGGGCGACCGCCGCCACCTTGGACCGCGCCCAGCCGGACGACGCCCCGGCAGCCGGGCTGCGGCACTCACGCCGGGACCCGTACTGGCTGGCCGCGGCCTTCTTCGTGGCCTTCGCGGCCATCTCGATCACCCGCTATCGGCGGATGGCCACCATGTCCTGGGACCTGGGCATCTTCGAGCAGGCGATACGCTCCTACGCCCATCTCCAGACCCCCGTCGCCGATCTCAAGGGCCCCGGCTTCAATATCCTCGGCGACCACTTCAGCCCGGTCACCGCGCTGATCGCCCCGTTCTACCGGGTTTTCCCCACCCCCGTCACCCTGCTCGTCGTCCAGGCCGCCCTCTTCGCGGTCTCCACCATCCCCGTCACACGCGTCGCGGCCCATCTGCTGGGGCGGGGCCGCGGGCTGGCGATCGGCGTCGCGTACGGGCTGTCCTGGGGCGTTCAGCGGGCCGTCGACTTCGACTTCCACGAGATCGCCTTCGCCATGCCGCTGCTGGCCTTCTCGCTGGAGGCGGTGGTGCGCAGGCGCTGGTACGCGGCGATGCTGTGGGCCGTCCCGCTCGTCTTCGTCAAGGAGGACATGGGGGCCACGGTGGCCGCGATCGGCGCCGTGATCCTGGTCCGCACCTGGCGGGAGCGCCCGCCGCGGATCGTCCCGCTCGCGCTCGGCCTCATCGGCTTCGGCGTGCTGGCCTCCGCCCTCGCGCTCGGCGTGATCATCCCGAGTTTCAACGGCTCCGGCTCGTACGACTACTGGAACAAGGTCGGCAGCGGCGGCGAGCAGACCGGGACCATCCCCTTCGAGACCGCGGTGCGCACCCTGCTGTGGGTGCTGCTGCCCACCAGCGGCCTGCTCGCGCTGCGCTCCCCGCTGCTGCTGGCCGCCGTGCCCACCCTCGGCTGGCGTTTCGTCTCCCACGACGACCACTACTGGGGCACGGACTGGCACTACAGCGCGGTGCTGATGCCGATCGTCGCGCTCGCCCTCGTCGACGCCATCGACCGCGCCCGCGACAGCCACCGCCCCTGGCTCGCCTCGTACGCCCGGCAGCTGCCCGGCATGGTGGCGGGCGCCGCGCTGGCGCTGACCGCTTCACTGCCCCTGGAAAACCTCACCGACCCGGACTTCTTCCACAAGCCGAAGGAGGTCACCGAGGTCGAGCGGCTGCTGGAGCGGATCCCGGACGGGGCGTCGGTCGAGGCGAACGTGGGGCCGATCAGCCGGCTCACCAGCCGCTGCCGGGTGCTGTGGGTCGGCAATACGCAGAATGTCGTGCCGGACTACATAGCCCTCCAGGAGCCGGAGCGCACGGCCGAGGACCTGGTCGCGTACGCGAAACAGCTGCACCCGGAGCACCGGTACGCGTATCTCGGCTCCAGCGGCGGCTACTTCGTACTCAAGCGGGCCGATACGGCCTGAGAACCACGGCCTTCTTGAAGCAGGCCCCTTCACGCGTTCATCGGCTTCGGGGCGATCACCGCGAACGGCGCCCCCTGCGAGTCCTGGACCACGGCCATCCGGCCCGCCACCATGTCGAACGGCTCTTTGCACACCGTCCCGCCCGCCTCGGCCACCTTCGCCGCGGTCCCGTCGGTGTCCGCGACCGCGAAGTAGACCAGCCAGTGCGAGGCGGCCTCGGGTGGGGCCCCTGCCGCGCCCAGCGGCTGCATCCCGCCCACCGGGCGGCCGGTCACGGACAGTGAGAAGTAGTTCTCGGCGCCCTCCATCGGGGCGGTCTCAAGCCCCAGCGCCGCCGCGTAGAAGGCGGCCGCTGCCTCGCGGTCGGTGGTGTTGAGCTCGTTCCAGATCAGGGCGCCCGGCTCGTTGGCGATGCCCGCGCCGGGGAACTCCCGTGCCTCCCAGACGCCGAAGACGGCCCCGGTCGGATCGGCGGCCACCAGCATCCGCCCCAGGTTCATCACCTCGACGGCCGGAGTGAACGTGGTGCCCCCGTTGCGGGTGATCGCCTGCAGCGTGGCATCGGCGTCGGCGGAGGCGAAATACGTGGTCCACGCGGGCGGCGGGGCGGGCTGGTCCCCCATCGCCTCGGCCGACATGATGCCGGCCACGGGCTTGCCCTTGAGGGTGCACAGCGCGTATCCGCCGGTCTCGGGCGGGCCGGGGCTGCCCTCCCAGCCGAGGACCTTGGCGTAGAAGTCGAGGGCGGCCGCCTGGTCGGGGGCCACCACATCGATCCAGCAGGGTGTACCGGGCTGGTAGGGCTCGGTGACTTCGGGCATCGGCGCCTCCCGGTCGGGCCCAGGCCGTCGCGGCGGCCGGACGGAATCCCCTCGGCCCATTGTCCCGGGGTGCGGCGGCGTCGCCACTCGACGCCGCAGCACACCCCCCTCACCTCATCGATACCGGCCGCGCACCGTCCTGAGAGAAGACCGTCACAGACGCCCTGACCTGGCTGCCGATGCGGCCGCTACGGAGTCTGATCGGGGCGCACGGCGACCCGTACGAGGACGCCTGCGGGCTGCGTTACGTACGCGCCAAGGACCTGCGGCGCTGACGGCCCGCCGTCCTCCGGCCGCGGGTCCCCTCAGGCGGCCCGTTCGGTGATCTTCACCTTGCCCTTCTCGATCGTGGCCAGCCGCGGGGCGCGGCGGGCGAGGGCGCTGTCGTGGGTGACCATCACAAACGTCAGGCCGTGCTCCTCCCACAGCCCCTCGAGCAGGGTCATGATCTCGTCGCGCATCGACTCGTCCAGATTGCCGGTCGGTTCGTCGGCGAGCAGCACCTTGGGGCGCTTGACCAGCGCGCGGGCGATCGCCACGCGCTGCTGCTGGCCCCCGGACATCTCGCCGGGCAGATGCCCGAACCGTTCGCCGAGCCCGACCGACTCCAGCGCCTCGGCGGCGCGCGTACGCCGCTCGGCGGCCTTGACGCCGAGCGGGACCAGGGCGGTCTCCACGTTCTCCTGCGCGGTGAGCGTGGGGATCAGGTTGAAGCTCTGGAAGACGAAGCCGATGTTCTCGGATCTGACCTTGGTGAGCCTGGCCTCGCTGAGCGAGGCCAGATCGACGCCGTCGAGCTCGACCGAGCCGGAGGTGGGGCGGTCCAGGCCACCGAGCATCTGGAGCAGGGTGGACTTGCCGCCGCCGGTGGGGCCCTGGATCACCAGACGGCCGCCGTCCTCGATGGTCAGATCCACGCCGGCGAGGGCGTCGACGGTGTCCTTGCCGCGCCGGTAGCGCTTGGTGACGCCGCTGAGCTGGTACATGGGGTGACTCCTTGACTCCTGGTCAGGCGTTCAGGCGTGGGGCAGGGGTGGGGGGTTGGGCAGATGCCGGGCTACTCGACGCGGCGCAGCGCGTCCGCCGGGCGCAGCCGCGAGGCGCGCCAGCCGCCGAAGCCGCCCGCCACGAGCCCGCCCGCGACGGCGAGGCCGACCGCGAGTGCGATGGTGGCCGTGGAGACCGGGGCGGTGAGCGCCACATCCAGGGTCTTGGCCGTGGCCTGGCGCAGCCCGCCGCCCATACCGCCGCCCATACCGCCCCCGGGTCCGCCGCCGCCCGGTCCGCCGCCCATGCCCATGCCGCCGCCGGAGGAGCCCAGTTCGGCGGTGAGGCTGGGGCTGATCGCGGTCACCGCGTAGGCGCCGGCGAGGCCGAGCCCGATCCCGAGGGCGCCGCCGAGCAGGCCGTTGACCAGGGCCTCGCCCACGACCTGGCGGGTGACCCGGCCGCTTTTCCAGCCCAGCGCCTTGAGCGTGCCGAACTCCCGCACCCGGCGGCTGACCGCCGAGGAGGTGAGCAGTCCCGCGACCAGGAAGGCGGCGGCCAGGACGGCGATGGACAGCCACTTGCCGACGTTGGAGGCGAGGTCGGAGGCGGTGGACAGGGAGCCGGAGACGGTCTTGGCGAGGTCGGCGGAGGTGGTGACCGTGGTGTCGGAGACGTTCTTCTGGATGGCCGACTTGACGCTGTCGATCCGCTGCGAGTCCGCCGCCTTGACGTAGACGGTGGTGACCTTGTCCTTGGAGTCGGAGAGGGTCTGCGCCCGCTTGAGCGGGATGTAGACGTTGGCTGCGGCCGAACCGCTGTCGGCCGTCGCGACCCCGATGATCTCGAACTTGGTGCCGGAGATGGTGATGTCGTCGCCCACCGCCAGCTTCTTCTCCTTGGCGTACGAGCTGTCGACGACCGCGACCTTGGCGTCGCTCTGGGCGCTGGTGAAGGTCTTGCCCTTGCTGATCTTGGAGGAGGTCAGCGGGCCGAGGCCGAGATGGGCGACGTCGACGCCGTAGACGGAGAAGGAGTTGACGTCGAACTGGGCGCCGCCGCCATCGACCTGCCCCTGCGGCTCGCCGCCGCCCCCGCCGCCGGGGCCGCCCTGCCGGTTGCTGCCGCCGGAGTTCTGGTTCTGCTTGAACTCACCCCGTTTGAACTGCCCGCTGACCTTCAGGACCTGAAGATTCAGCCCGCCGACCGCGTCGGCGACCCCGCTCTGCTTTCCGATCTTGGTGACGGTCGCGGCGGACAGGGTCTGGAAGCCCTGCACCATCACCCGGTCGGTGCTCTGCTCTTTGTCGTCGTCGCTGTCGCGGGCGTCGAACTCGAAGCGCGGGCGCGAGTTCTGGTCGCTGCCCGAGGACGCCTGGCGGGCCTTGGTGACGGTCATATCGGTGCCCAGCCCGTACAGCGACTCCAGCACCTTGTCCTGCGCGCGCTCCATGCCGGAGGACACCGAGGTGACGACGATGACGAGCGCGATGCCCAGTGCCAGACCCGAGGCGACGACGAGCGCCGCCTTTCTACGGCGGCGCAGCTCGCGCCGGAGGTAGGTGAAGAACATGGCGCGACGGTAAGGGCGTCGTGTGATGAGCGGATAAGGGCAAGATGAGAGCGGGCTGAGAAAGCCGACGGGCGGCGGCCGGCCTGAGAAGGCCGGCCGCCGCCCGGGGCGGAGTCAGAGGGTGCGTCAGGCGCCGGTGGCGCTGCCCGCGACCCACTCGCTCCAGCTCATGTTCCACCCGTTCAGGCCGTTGTCCGGCGCGACGGTCTCGTCCTTCGAGTTCTTCACGATGACGACGTCACCGATCTGCGACTCGTTGTAGAACCAGGTCCCGTCGGTGTTCGGGTCGTTCGCACCCTTGGTGTCCGACAGGCCCACACAGCCGTGGCTGGTGTTGACCGCGCCGAAGATGGACTTGGCGCCCCAGTAGTTGCCGTGGATGAAGGTGCCCGAGGTGGTCAGGCGCATGGCGTGCGGCACGTCCTTGATGTCGTACTCGCCCTTGCCGTCGCTGTCCGTGAAGCCGACCGTCGCCCCGTTCATCCGGGTCTCCTTGAACTTCTCGGAGATCACCATCTGACCGTTGTACGTCGTGTTCTGCGGGCTGCCGGCCGAGATCTTGATGGTCTTGAACGGCTTGCCGTCGCGCACGACCTTCATGGTCTTGGCCTCGGCGTCGACCGTGGAGACCTGGGAGCGGCCGATCTTGAAGGTGACGGTCTTCTCCTGGACGCCCTTCACCCCGGGCGCGCCCTCGACGCCGTCGAGGTCCAGCTTCAGGGTGACCGTCGAGTTGGCCTTCCAGTACTCCTGCGGCCTGAAGTCCAGGCGCTGGCCGCCGAACCAGTGGCCGACGACCTGCTGACCGCTGCTGGAGGTGACCTTGATGCCCGACTGGACGGCCTTCTTGTCGCTGATCACCTTGTCGAAGTTGATCGACACGGGCATGCCGACGCCGACCGTCGAACCGCTCTCCGGCGTGAAGTTGCCGATGAAGCTGTTCGTCGGCGAGACGGTCGTGAAGGACGAGTTCTCGGTCGCCTTGCGGCCCTTGGAGTCCTCGGCAACCGCGGAGATCTTGTACTGGGTGGACCGCTCCAGCTGTCCGCTCGGCTTCCAGGACTTCCCGTCGGACGATATGGAGCCGGGGACCTTGGTGCCGGTCGCGGCCGAGGTCATGGTCACGTCCTTGAGCGTGCCGCCGGCGACGGTGACCTTGGTGTCACTGTTGATGCCCGCGTTGGTCGCTCCGGCCTTGGGCGTGATCTTGATGTGGGCTGCCGACGCGTCCTTGGCCGCCGCCTCGTCCACCTGCGACTGCGACTTGTCGCCGCCGGCGTTGTTCTTGTTGCCGTCGCTGCCGCCGTCGCCGCCCCCACCACACGCCGCGAGGGTCAGTACTCCGCCGAGCACGGCGGCCGCGGCCACCAGCCCCCTACGGCGCTTGCCGTCCGTCATCACACGCTTCTCCATTGATCTGGACCCCAGAAACCCCGGACCTATCCGACAAGAACGCCTGTACCTTTTGGCCGGTTCCACGCACAGTAAAACTGTGCGGAAGGCCACTTAGCAAAGACGCCGGTCAAGCCCGTGGCCCGACCGGGGTACCCGGCACCCGTGCGGCGCAGTCGTCCCGTCCCCTCATATCCTCCAGGACGCCGACGCGCAGCACTCCGTTCCACTTCGGCGCGTCGGGATCGTGGATCCCCCAAGACTCCCGAGGCAAAAATCAAGCAAAGTCGCACAAAGCATGACGTCTCAGGACTGCCCATACGACGGAGGGTATGCCTCCGGGCCGTCTCGCTTCCGCGCGACCCGCAGTTGTCACTACGATCGGACGCACGGGGCCAATTCACCGCAGCCTCAAGGAGGATGCCGTTGTCCGCACGCCGACCGCTGCTGACCGCCGCCGCCGCGGGCTCGCTGCTGTGCGCCCTGTGGTTCGTCCCGTCCGCAAACGCCACCGTCGAGCACGACAGCCAGGCCCCCGCCGGTCAGACGCGGGCCCAGCCCGCCTCCTCCGGTGAGAACCTGGCCGACACCGGCAGCGTGGACGTCACCCCCTACCTGGTCGGCGGTACCGCCTTCCTGGGGCTCGGGGTCGCCATGGTGACCGCTTCCGTCCGCCGCACCCGCCCAGAGGCGTACTAGAGGCGTACCAGGGGTGCACAAGGGACTAGGGGTGCGCTAGCGCCTGCGCCTGCTGGGCCGCGCCCTCAGGCCAGCGGGCCGGTCACCTGCTCCACCGTCTCCGCCAGCTGTCCCGACCGTACGAACGCGTCCGCGGCCGCCAGGTCCGGCGCCAGATAGCGGTCCTCCCCCGGGCCCTCGACGCCCGCCCGGCGCACCGCCGCCAGCACCGCCCGGCTCGCGGGGGCCGGCACAAGGCCCTCCCGCAGCTCGATCCCGCGGGTGGCCGCGACCAGCTCGACCGCGAGCACCCGGGTCAGGTTGTCCACCGCCGTCCGCAGCTTGCGCGCCGCCGACCAGCCCATCGAGACATGGTCCTCCTGCATCGCCGAGGACGGGATGGAGTCGACGGAGGCGGGTACCGCCAGCCGCTTGAGCTCGCTCACCAGCGCCGCCTGGGTGTACTGCGCGATCATCAGCCCGGAGTCCACGCCCGCGTCCCCCGCCAGGAACGGCGGCAGGCCGTGGGAGCGGTTCTTGTCCAGCAGCCGGTCGGTGCGGCGCTCGGCGATCGAGGCGAGGTCGGCCACGGCGACGGCGAGGAAGTCCAGCACATAGGCGACGGGCGCCCCGTGGAAGTTGCCGTTGGACTCCACCCGGCCGTCCGGCAGCACCACCGGGTTGTCCACGGCGGAGGCCAGCTCGCGGTCGGCGACCAGCCGGGCGTGCGCGAGGGTGTCCCGGCCCGCGCCCGCGACCTGGGGCGCGCAGCGGACCGAGTACGCGTCCTGGACGCGCGGTGCGTCGTCCTGGTGGTGTCCGGTGAGGCCGGATCCGGCCAGCACCCGCAGCATGTTGTCCGCGCTCGCCGCCTGCCCGGGGTGCGGCCGGATGGCGTGCAGCTCGGGCGCGAGCACCCGGTCGGTGCCCAGCAGCGCCTCCAGCGACAGCGCGGCCGTCACATCGGCGACGGTGAACAGCCGGCCCAGGTCCTCGCACGCCATGATCAGCATGCCCAGCATTCCGTCGGTGCCGTTGAGCAGCGCGAGCCCTTCCTTCTCGCGCAGCTCGACCGGCTCTATGCCGTGCTCGGCCAGCAGCTCACCGGCCGGGCGCAGCACCCCGTCAGGCCCCTCGGCCTCGCCCTCGCCCATCAGCGTCAGCGCGCAGTGCGACAGCGGCGCGAGGTCGCCGGAGCAGCCCAGCGAGCCGTACTCGTGCACCACGGGTGTGATCCCCGCGTTGAGGACGGCGGCCATGGTCCGTACGACGAGCGGGCGCACGCCGGTACGGCCCGAGGCGAGCGTCTTCAGCCGCAGGAACATCAGCGCGCGCACCACCTCGCGCTCGACCCGCGGCCCCATACCGGCGGCGTGCGAGCGCACGATGTTGCGCTGGAGCTGAACGCGCAGCTCAGGGCTGATGTGGCGGACGGCGAGGGCGCCGAAGCCGGTGGAGACGCCGTAGACGGGTTCCGGCTTGGCGGCGAGGTCGTCGATGACCTGGCGCGAGGCGGCGACGGCGGCCAGGGCCTCCTCGGACAGCTCGATCCGCGCACCGTCGCGCGCGACGGCGATCACATCGGCGGCGGTCGTCCCGGAGGTGCCCAGCACCACAGAATGCATATCCATATTCAGGCACCATAGATAGTGAATCTCTGTCTGTCACCCGCCCCCTGGACCGACCCCCTGAACCGGTCCCGGGCTCCGGCCACGGTTCAAGCGTCAAAGCCACGGTTCAAGTCTCAGAGCCACGGTTGAAGTCTCAGAGGCGCCCCCTGAAGCGACGGCGCTCGGGTCCTTGGGCCGAGCGGTCCGAGGCGGCGCTGTCGGCCAGCCGTACCACCGGGTCCTCCGGGCCGCCCTCCCGCCCCGCGACCACCGGCTTCGCCGAGCGGGCGGCCTTCGCCCGGTACTGGGCGGCGTCCGCCAGCCGGAACAGCCGGCGGGCGGTGTGGACGGGGCCGATCGGATCGCCGGTCGAGGCGAGCCCGCAGGCGACCCCCTCGCCCAGCTCCAGCTCGGCGGCCCTGCGGCACAGCTCATCGGCCACCCGCACCACCTCGTCCGCCGAGGGACCGACCTCCACCAGACAGAACTCATCGCCACCCAGCCGGGCCGCCAGGGCCCCCGGAAGCATGGCGCCGCACAGCGAGAGCACCGAACCGAACCGTTCCAGCAGCCGGTCGCCCACCGCATGGCCCAGCGTGTCGTTGACCTGCTTGAGCCCGTTGAGGTCGCACATCACCAGGCTCACCACCACCCCGTCCCGGCGGTGCTCCTCCAGCGCCTCGTCCAGCCGTATGTCCACCGCACGGCGGTTGCCGAGCCCGGTCAGCGGGTCGGTGAAGGCCAGCCTGCGGGCCTCCTCCAGCCGCTCGGTCTGCGCGATCCCGGCGGCGGTCACCGCGGCCAGGACCGTCGCGAAGTCCGCGTCGGCCCGGCCGAAGACCGGCTCCCCGGCCCGCCGCGCCACATACAGCTCGCCCCACGCCCGCCCGTGCAGCACGATCGGCGCGACCACACAGCTGCCCCGCCCGCGCCGCCGCAGCGCCGCCACCCGGCCGGGACTGACACCGCGCAGCGCCCCCCGAAGACCGCCGGCTGTACCCGTATCCGTACCCGCGCCCGTACCCGCAGCCCTATCCGTACCCGTACCCGTACCATCCCAGCCCGGTCCCGGGCCCGGTCCCCAGCCGTCCCCGTCCGCCCCGGCGGCCACCTCCACCCAGGCGTGCGGCTCCCCGCCCCGCGCCCACTGCTCATGCAGAAACTCGGTGATCTCGGGGAACTCATGCACCGGATAGAACTCGTGCTCGGGGAACTCCTCCTCCCCCACGGCCAGTTCCCCGCTGTTGACCAGCACCCGCAGCCGCCCCAGCTCCCGCTCCCACACCGAGACCGCCGCAAAGCTCCCGCCCAGCGCGCGGCGCGCGGCCTCCGCCGCGGACCGCACCGCCTCCCGCGGGGCGTGCGCGGCCGCCATCGACTGCGCCAGTCCCACCACGGCCTTCAGCCGCTGATCACCCTCGCCCGTCACCACGCCTCGCATTCCCCTGCCGCGCACACCGCACAGTCCAGCGTAGGAATGTTCGGCGAATTCCGCCTTGTCCCGTCCCGGGTTATTCGCCGGGCCAGTTCGGTGTGCGCTTTTCGTTGAAGGCCGCGACGCCCTCCGCCCGGTCCCCGAAGAAGGCCACCGACCGCCACGCCGCGTCCTCGATCTCGAGCCCTGCCCGCAGATCCAGTCCGTAACCGACCCGCAGCGCCCGCTTGGCCGCCCGCAGCCCGACCGGTGAGTTCGCGGCGATCCGCCCGGCCAGCTCCAGCGCCTCGGTACGGTCCTCCCCGTCCGCCACCAGCCGGTCGACCAGGCCCAGCTCACGGGCCTCGGCGGCGGCCACCCGCCGCGCCGTGAAGATCAGCTCGGCCGCGCGCGCAGCCCCCACCCGGCGGGGCAGCAGCTGGGTGCCGCCCCCGCCCGGGATCACCCCGACCGACACCTCGGGCAGCCCGACCACCGCCGTGCCGTCCGCGACGATCAGATCGCAGGACAGGGCCAGCTCGAAGCCGCCGCCCAGCGCATAGCCG
>NZ_MUNE01000028.1 GCF_002154605.1 Streptomyces milbemycinicus
TGGACCGGCGCCGGTCCAGGGCCTCGGAGACGGTGTGCACGCCGAAGAAGGCGCAGACGACCGTCCGGGCGGCGCGCTCGGGGTCGATATGCGGGGCGAGATCGCCCTCGGCGTGCGCCCGCTCCAGCATCTCGGTCACCGCGTCGATCCAGCCGACGAACGGTGGCGGGAGCGGCGCCGCGATCAGGGTGCGCTCCGTCCACAGCCGCGCCCCCGCCCGTACGACGATGTCGTCGCGGAAGGCACGGGCCACCGCGAAGCTCAGCCGCACCAGCCGCTCCAGGGCCGGGGTGTCGGTGGCGGTGTACTGCTCGATCAGCGGTGGCCAGGTGGCGAAGTGTCCCTCGACGACGGCGAGCGCGAGTTTCTCCTTGCTCGCGTAGTGGAAGTAGATGGCGCCGCTGGTGTGGCCGGACCGGGCGGCGATATCGCTGATGCTGGTGCCGGCGTAGCCCCGTTCGTCGAAGAGGGAAGCCGCCGCTTCCAGGAGGGTTCGGCGTGTCTGCTCGGCCCGCTCTTGCACGTGGTGTCCGTCCTCGTTCCGTCGCGTGCGGTGCGTTGTCGGGGTGAACTTAGCGGACTTGTCGCATGTCATGGAGGTGAAGACCCACAGGTCCATCATTACTAGTATTTTATGGCGATCATTGGTGAGGCGTGTGGCGTCCCGGAGCCGTGGGAGCTCGTGGCGCGGCGGCTGAGCTGGTCCCGCACCGTGGCGCGCGAGGCGGTGCACCGCGCCTCGGTGGCCGAAGTGCTGCTCACCGACGTCCGCGCACTGGGTGGCGGCCGGTTCGTGGCCGCGGTGCAGTGGCCACGCTCCCATCCCACGTTCCCGCATGGCCCGGACGGCCGCCACCACCCCCTGATGGTCGCCGAAACCCTGCGCCAGCTGGGCATCTATCTGCCCTCCCGCCACTTCGCCACCCCCGCAGGGGCGCGCTTCGTGATCCGGGACCTGTCCTTCACGCTCGACCCGGCCGCCGAGCCGCGGGCCGAACACGGGGCCACGGATGTGGTCTGCCGCGCCGCGGTGACCGATGTGCGCACCGGGCCCTGCGGCCGGTTCGTCACCGGACTGCGGCTCGACATCGGGATTCTCGTGGGCGGGACGCCCTTCGCGTGGGCTGGTGGCACCGCGCGCTTCCTGGACCCACAGGCGTATGAGACGGCCCGTCGCGCGGCGTCGGAGGCGGCCGCGCGGCCGCGGGCCGGTGTTCTCGCCCGCCCGTCGCCGCGGTCAGTGGCGGTGCCGGCGGCGCGCGACGTTCTGGTGGTGCGTGAGGCGGGCATTCTGCGCCTGGATCCGGCGGACCTCCGCCACCCCTTCTTCTTCGACCACTGGAGCGACCATGTGCCGGGCCTGGTGCTGCTGGAGGCCGCCCGCCAGGCCGCGGCGTTGGCGACGGAGGGTGTTCACACCCGCCCCGTCGGCTGCCGGCTCCGCGCCCTGCGGTTCACCGAATTCGCCCCGCCCGCCCGGGTGGAGTGCGTCCCGCACGGCAGGACCTGTGTCTTCCGGCTGAGGCAGGCGGGGGAGTGCACCGTGGTCGGCGTACTTCAGTACCCCTGAGCGACGAACGGGACGCCGTCGAGCGAAAAGCCGTCGAGCGAAACGCCGTCGAGCATAGGCGCGACGAACAAAACGCCGACACATAGTAATTTCTTGCTTACTGCGGGTCATCAAACTACCGTAGTGATCGTTATCTTTCGGGCAGGCGACTCTCCGCCTGTACGGCTTCCCGCGTCGCGCACGCGAGCAGGCGCTCGCGCATCGGACGGCAGCGGTTGGCGCATCCGCGCCTGAACCGCCAGGAACCCCACTGCGCTGCTCTTCCGCAGGTACAGGCACCCCCTGCGCCGATCGTCCACCCCCATGGAACGGCAGGCAGATGACAGCCAACACGCTTCTCGCTTGGACCCCCGCCGCCATCGTCTTCGACTGCGACGGCACCCTCATGGACTCCGAACGCCACTGGGAAAAGGCGCGCGAAGTGGTGCTCGGCCACCACGGCAGCGCCCCGGACCCAGAGTTCGCGCAGGCCACCAAGGGTCTCCACTACACCGAGTGCGGCCGCATGCTGGCCGAGTACGCGGGCGCCCCCGCGCTCGCCGAGCAGATGACCGAGCAACTCCTCGCGAGTTTCCGCCAGCTGGTGGCCGACGACCCGGTCACCATGCCGGGCGCCACCGAACTCGTCCGCAAGGCCGCCGCGTTCGCCCCGCTGGCCGTCGCCAGCAACTGCCCGCGCGATGTGGTCGAGGCCGGGCTGTCCCGCGCGGGGCTGCTGCGGTACTTCGGCCATGTGCTGGTCCCGGAGGGGGAGGTGCGCCCCAAGCCGTATCCGGACGTCTATCTGGAGGCCGCCCGGCGGTGCGGTGCGGCCCCCGGCGACGCGCTGGCGGTCGAGGACTCCCACTGCGGCTTCGTGTCCGCGTCCCGGGCCGGGCTCAGGGTCCTCGCGGTGGGCCCGCGCAGGCCCCTGCACAACGCCGCTGACGCCGCATACGCCGGTGAGATCCCACCGGTGGATCTGTGGGTTGCCAGCCTCGCGGATCCCGACCTGGTCAAGTGGGCGGACACCCGGAGACCCTGACTGTGCGTCAGTGGTGTTGCGCGTGCTTGGCCTGGCCCTTCCCGGGCTCCATGTCCATGCCGTCGTGCTCCGTGCCCTTGTCCTCTGTGCCCCCGTGTTCCATGCCCCCGTGGAACGTACCGGTCTCGATGGTGCCGCCGAGCTTGACGCGCAGCGGCTTCAGGGAGCCCTCCGACGGGGCCGTCACCGACCAGCGGTAGCCCACCAGATAGGTGCCGCCGTAGTCCTTGGACTCCGACAGCCAGGCGCGCTTGCCCTTGTCGGTGGCGAAGGTGACCACGGTGTACTGGGACTTACCGGCCTTGCACGCCGCCTGGCGCAGCTCCTCGGCGTCGGTGACGACGTTCGCCTTGCAGCCGATGGCATCGGCGATCTTCGTCAGCGATGCGGGTCCGCCGGAGTCCGCGCCTGACTTCGCACCGGACTTCTCGGCAGCCGGGGAGGCCTTCTTCTGCGCGTGGCCCGCGTGGCTCTGCCCCTCGCTCCCGGCGCAGCCGCTCACCAGCAGCGCCGCGCAGAGCGCGGTGGCACGCAGTACGTGTGACACGTCAACCTCCCGGTGGTGGTCCGGCGGGGCGGCCCGGTGCGCTCATGGCCTCGGGCCCCCCGCTCGGTGGACCGCTTGCTTCGTACGGACCGCTTGTCTGTGTATCACTCCGAGGCGGCCACGCCGGCCTTCTTGGCCTTGTCGGTGACCGCGAACCACAGCCCCTGCTTGCCCTGTCCGTTGGTGTCGCCGGGCTTGGTGTCCCCGGTGAACGTGTACAGCAGCCAGCAGTCGAAAGCCAGCTGCTTGGAGCCGTCGGGCCGGGTGAACGTGGTGAGCTTCTTGGGGTCGACCCCGGCGACCTTGCTGGTGTCGACCGGCTTGACGGGCTTCCAGGTCTCCAGGCAGGCGTTCAGGCAGCCGGTCTTCATCGGCCAGGCGCTGTCCTTGTCGAACCGGTAGACGGTCATGCCCTGGCCGTCCACGACGATCTTACCGAGCTTGGCGTTGCTGGTGACCGAGAGCTGGAGGCTGTCGTCCTGGGCGGCCTTCTTCCCGGCCGGCTTGCCGTCGGGCGCCAGCGCGTTCCAGGTGCCGCCCACACCATGGCCCTTGGTGTCCCCGGCCTTGGTGTCCCCGGCGAAGCGGTACACCGGCCAGCCGCCCAGCGTGAGTTGCTTGGTGCCGTCGGCGCGGGTGACCGAGCCGAGCTCCTTCTCGGCGATCCCGGTGGAGACGGTGGCGTCGCTCGCGGGCACCGGCGGCCACTTGGTGGCGCAGGCGTCGTTGCAGTTGGACTTGGGGGAGGCGCCGGAGGTGTCCTCGTCGAACCGGTACAGGGTCCAGCCCTTGCTGTCGGTGACGATCGAGCCGAGCTTGGGCACGTCCCGTACGGACAGCTGCTTGGCCGGGCCGGTCAGCGCGTCCTTGCCGGAGGTGGCGTCGCCGCTGTCGCCCCCCGCCTCGTTCCCGGTGCCGGCGCTGGAGCCATAGCCGGACGCGCCCGACGTGGCGCCGACGCCCACGGTCTGGGTGCCGCCGATGGGCTGGACGTTGGCGCTGCCCGTGGACTGCTTCTCACTGGCGCCACACGCCGCGGTCATCAGGACCATCGCGACGGAGGCCCCGGCGAACGCGATCTGCCGCTTCTTCATGCCCACTCCTTCAAGCTTGCGGTCCGGCGGCTGTTTTGCGCCGACGTCACTTGCATACGGAGGGGGTCTCGGCGGGCGTTCATGGCCTTCGGAATTTGTCATCAGACGCAAAAAGTCGGCGTTCGTTGAGCCCAAACGAATCGACGGCCGTTCCATGACGGCCGTCGAGATGAGGAAGATGAGGGAGGGGAGCGAGGGTGGGAGATGGGAGCCGGGCTATGCCTCCATGCGCAGCGCGAGTGCGGGGCAGCGCCGTACCGCGCGGACGGCCTGCCCGCGCAGCTGGCGCGGCACACCGTACTTGGCCCGGTTCGGGTAGCCGTCCATGCCGAGCTCGATCACCTCGGGGAGGATGTCCGCGCACAGCCCATGGCCCTGGCACAGCGTCCAGTCCACGAGAAGCTGCTCCGACTCGTCCCGCTCGTCCCGTCGGGCGGAGGGGCCCGGGGGCAGGGCCAGCGGCCCGGAGGGGGCGCCGTCGGTCAGTGGCAGCACCCCGAGCGTGGGACGGCCGCATCCGGGGCCCAGCGCATGTTCCCGGAACTCGTCCGGAAACGCGTCCAGCGCGGTGGTCACAAAGCCGGCCGTGCCGTCGGGGTGGCTGCAGGCGCCACGGCGCTTCACCGACTCGATGTACGCGCTCACGGTGTCCAACGCCGCCTGGCCACCGCCCCGTTCGACCTGGCCGATGGCGTCCGCGAGTGCGGGCAACCCGATGAAGCAGGGCCCGCACTGGTTGGCGGTCTCGCCCGCCAGCCAGCGTGCCACCCGGGCGGTCTCGCCGACCGGGCAGGTGTTCTCCGGGATCGGCAGCACCGCTCCGGCCCCGAGCCGCGCGTTGTACTTCTCCATGGACTCCCGGGAGATGTTCACCGACGCCAGGCTGTCGGGCAGCAGCCACTTGCCGTGGTAGCCGCCCACCAGGACCCCCTGGCCCGGGGTGAGGCCGCACAGCTCCAGGACGTAGCTGAGCGGCACCCCGAACGGGGTCTCCATGACAAACTTCCCGCCCACCGTCAGCAGGGTGGTGCCGGGCTCGGTGGGCAGCCCCACCGAGCGGAACGGCAGGGCGCCCATCCGGGCGGCCACGGCGAGCTGGGCGAATGTCTCGGTGTTGGACAGCAGGGTCGGCAGCCCGGCCAGGCCGCTGTCGCTGGTGCGGATCTTGCGGCCGTTGGGGATGGCCGGGGCGCCGCTGATGCCGTTGATGACGGCGCCGCCCTCACCGGCCACGAAGCGGTCGTCCGTCACGCTCACCTGCACCCGCGGCCCGCTCGGACCGCGCTCGGCGATGGCGGCGCTCAGCGACTCCTCGACATCCGGCCGGTGGACCGCGATGGCCACATCGTCGGCGCCCATCGCGGTGGCGGCCAGCACGGCCCCGTCGATGACCAGATGCGGGGTGTGCAGCAGCAGCGCGGTGTCCTTGAGGCAACTGGGCTCGCCCTCACTGCCGTTGACGACCACCGCGCAGCGGCCGTCCCGGCGGCCGGCCGACTCGATGACGGCCGTCACCTTCTTGGCGAAGGGAAAACCCGCGCCGCCTCGGCCGCGCAGGTCGATGTTCTCCGCGAGGGCCACCAGTTCGTCCGCGCGCAGCGCGGGCATCGAGCCATGGACGGTCAGGTGTCCGACGCGGTCGAGCCGGTATGTCTCGTCAAGACCGGCCAGCAGCCGGGGCGGATCGATACAGGCCAGTCTGGGTTTGGTCGAGATCACGCGCCCCACCCGCGCGAGGCGCCGAGGGGTTCGCCGTCACGGGAGGAGGCCCCGCCGGCCGTCGGGGGCCTGCCCGGCCCGCCGCCCCGGGTGCTGGGGACCACGGGGATCTGACCGGTGATGATGGCGTCGCGCTCGCTGCGCTCGGCCCGGCGGCTGGCGAGCCGGATCCACAGGGTGATGGCCACGGCGGCCAGCGCCATGACATATCCGGCGGTCGCCCAGTCCTTCGCGGCACGGCCGCTCTTGAGACCGTGGATCAGCGCGGCGCACCACGCGGGGTACGCGGCCACATGCAGCGCCCGCCACCAGCGGTACCGCCAGCGGGACTTGCCGGCGGAGGCGAAGGAGCTGCGTACCGCTCCCGTCACCGCCGCCGTGATGAACAGGTATCCGGCCAAGGTGCCAAGTCCGATCAGCACAGGTTTATTTGCGTCAGCGAACGGTACCACGATGGCCGCAGCGCTCGTGTGACTCTCTGCCACCTTCACCCACACATGGAGAGCGAGAAACAGCAGGCCGGCCACCGCGGCGCCACGGTGGACACCTTGGGCGAGCAGCCGGTGCTTCGAGTGGAGGATCAACCGGTCGGTGGCCGCCAGGCCCCACAGCACGGCGCTGCTCAGCGAGACCAGTGCGAGGACACCGGCCCCGAAGTCCAGGAAGGCCCAAGTTTTCGTGAACGCACCGGCGTTGCCTGCCACGATGAGTGAGAGTATGACCGCCGCAACAGCGGCGTACAGCGCGGTGTGGCGCGGCCAGCCGATGCCGGCCCGGACCGGGCGGGCGCGGCGGTCGGCCCGTCGTCCGCCGGGTCCTCCGGGTCCTTGTGGCATGGTTGATCCGCCGTGGCGAGCCCTGCGGCGCGGCCCCGGAATCGGGGGAGTCGGCGGCTGGGGCATGGGCATCGAAAGCCTCCCGATCGCGCCTGATCGCGCGAGTGACGAGTACGTCAAGTCGTCTTTGGGTACGGCAGCATCTCCGAACTACACGTGATCTCCATAAGATTTGTCGTAACGTGACAACTTCTTGTGGACGACCACTGCCCACACCGTCTTGGGCTGCTCCACTGTCATTTCGATGGCAAAGACCCGGCAAAGCGCCGGGACCGGTAGGGGAGGGGCTCCTCCAAGATTCATCGGAGGACCCTCGACTCCCTTTTCCGGAGTGGACGACCGGCGACGGAGGCAACCTCCACGGGCCTGACCGACCCCCCAACGGCCAGGCCTCCCCCCGGCAAGAACGAGGTAATGATGGGCGAACTCGCGAACCGCATCTGGTCCCCCCGTCCCACCCGTGGCGAGCGGACCCGCGTCCTGCGCAATGAACTCCCGTCCCTGGCCGAAGAGGTGGTTGAGACCCTTCGGCGCAGAATTCCGGGATTCGCCAACCTCTTGGAGGACACTGAGCGTGACAAGGTGCGATGGACGGTCGAACAGGCTCTCCTGACCGCACTCGGCTACCGGACCCCAGGTGAAGAGGGTGCCGACCATGTGGCGGCCGAAGGCGCCCGGGGCCGTGGCCCCCTGACCGAGGTACCGCCCGAGCGGGCCAGGCGCGATCTCTTCGACGCCCTGGTCGGCGAGGTACCCGTATCCGAGCGTGGCCTGGCCGAGCTGTCCCGGGCCGCCCGCTGGCCACTGCCTGAAACGATCCAGGCCATCGCCCTGCCCACCCCGGGCGAAGCGCCGCAGCTGGCCGCGGTGTTCGGCGACACCCTGATCGGCGCCGTCGGCGACGAGCTGTGCCTGCTGATCCCTGACCCGGACACAGGCACCGACACCGGCACCGGCACCGACACCGGCACCGGCACGGCCACCGGCCCCGGCCCCGGCCCGGACACTCCCCTGACCGAGGGAGCGACCGCCGAGCCGGACCCCGACCGGGACCCCGGCACCGAGTCCGGCTCCGCGCGTGGCGCGCTGGAGGCCGCGCTGCGGGGCCGTACCGCCTCCGTCGGCCACGTCGTTCCGCTGAACGACGCGGCCTCCTCGGTGCGGTGGGCCCGCCGGCTGCTGACCATGACCCATGCGCGCAGCGGCCCGGAGGCCCGGATACTCTTCGTGGACGACCACCTCTCCACGCTGCTGCTGCTCCAGGACGAGTCGCTGGTACGGGCCTTGGCCTCCCGCTGGCTCAAGCCGCTGGCCGGGCTGACCCCCCGGCAGAGCGAGCGGCTGCAGATGACCCTGCTCGCCTGGCTCGAGGGCGGTGGCGCGCCCGAGGCGGCCAAGGCGCTCAAGGTGCATCCGCAGACCGTGCGTTACCGGCTGCGGCAGATCGAGAAGCTCTTCGGGCCGGGCCTGCGGGACCCGCGGATACGCTTCGAGCTGGAGATGGCGCTGCGCGGCCGCCGGCTGATGGCACAGATGGACCGGATCCGGCGCCACTACTCCCGGGCGGTCACCCGCAGGGGGCGCGGAGCGCCGACCGGCCTGCGGCCCGTGGGCGGCATCGCGAGGGAGGCGCGCGTCAACGGACTGTGAGCCAGGGGCCGCATGAGCCCCCACATGGAACTGCCGGCCGCGATCCGCGGCCGGCAGTTCCATGTGTGCGCTCTTCGGGCCGGGCCGCTCAGCCCCGGCACCCCGAGGCATCCGAGGCCCCCGCGGACTCCGTAGTCGGTGTGGAATCCGTGGCCCGGGTGGCGTCGGGCATGGCCGCGTTGAGGGCCAGCAACTCGGTGTACGCGTGCGCGCAGAAGCGACACTCGGCCAGATGGCGCGCGAGGGCACGGCCGCGTACGGCGCCACGCCGCACCGAAGCGCCGATCATGGAGCCGAAGTGGCGGCAGCGGTCGTCTTCCGCCGCCGCGGATCGCACATGAGCGCGCAGATACGCCTCGCGCAGCCCCTCGCGGGCCCGGAAGGCCAGCGAGGTGAGACCGCTGGGGGACAGGCCCATCAGCGCGGCCACGCGCTGCGGGGAGGCGTCCTCCACCAGCGTGTGCCACAGCACGGTCCGCCATCGCGCCGGGAGGGCCTGGAAACTGCGGATCAGCAGCGTGCGGTCCTCATCCGCCAGCAGGCGCTGCTGGGGGTCCGCCTCGGTCGACCGCTGCTGCCACGACTCGAAGTCCGCGGTGAGCAGCACCTGACGCTCACCGGCGCTCCACTCGATCGCGGTGTGGCGGATGACGGTCAGCAGATACGGGCGCCAGGGGCCACGCGGACCCCCGCCCGACCGGACGGCCTGGAACGTACGGATGAACGCCTCGGACACAAGGTCTTCGGCGTCGTGGAGGGCCCGGCAACAGGTGCGGGCGTAGGCGAGGGCCGCCTCGCGGTGGCGGCGGTAGAGGATTTCCCCGGCCGTCGGGTTCGCGGTACCCAGGCGGTACGCCTCCTGGAGCCGCCGGGTGAGTTCCTGGTCCGAGGGCGTCGGCTCGCGGCCCCGGGGATTCGGCCCCGTACGCGTGGGTGATCGCGTGGGCGGCTGCTCGGACAATGGCTCGGGCTCGGACCCGTCGCGTAAGTGCTCGGGATCGGGTTCGCCCGGATGGTCCGCATGGTTCGGCTGGTCCGGGCGGTCCGGGTGTCCGGCCGCCGGATCGCCGGCGGCCGTGGCAGCCTCGTGCCGCGCAGTCTCGTGCTGCGCCGGAACGCGGCGTGCGCCGACCGAAGACCGGTCGGCGCACGCCTGGGGTTGGTGGGGCGTCAACCGCACTTCTGCCCGCTGTTGATGCACTGCACGGCCTGGTTCATCAACTGGTCCGACATCACGTTGATGAAGTCGTCGTGGTCGGTGATCGGCTTGTGCAACTGCTCGGGGAAGCCGTCGACCGCGTAGGTCTGGCCCGCCGGGACCTCATAGGTGATCTTGTTCACCAGCTGGGGGATCGCCTGGAAGCCGTTGGCGCAGGAGCCGTCCTCCTGGGCGAAGGCGACGTGGTCACGGTGGTTGGCGCTGTCGATGTTCTTGCCGTCCCAGCAGCTCTGGAAGGCGAAGCTGCGCACCACATCGCTGCCCTGCGGGCAGATCGGGTACTTGTCGGTCAGCTGGCGGTCCTCGAAGCCGGTGCAGCTCCAGTGGGCGTTGGCGTTGGCGGTGCCGTTGGTGAACGCCTTGGCGTCACCGGTGATGATCCGCAGGAAGCGGGGCATCGCGGTGACCTTGCCGACCGGGCTGCCCTTGAACTCGATCGTGGAGCTCTTGGGGGTGAGGATCTTGCCGACGTTCCCCTCGAGGCCACCGCCGAGCTGGTTGGCGTCCTTCTCCTGGGTGCCGTCCTGGACCCGGACCACCGGCCAGTAGTACGTGGACTGGTCGCCGTTGGTGCAGGTGGTCTCGCCCGCGGCCAGGCTGTCGTTGGTGGAGTTGGCGTTCGTGGTCTTGTTGCCCACGTAGTCGTGGGTGTGGTGGGCGCCGTTGCCCACACCGGGCGCCACGATCACGTTGTCGGTGTTGCGGATGCCCTGCTCGTTGACACCGCACTCCGAGACGAAGCTGCCGGTCGACGCGCCGCCCTGGTTGTCCGGCTCCTTGACGTTGGGCTGCACCTTCGTGATGTCGACGAAGTCGTCGGGAGAGGGGCCGTTGCCCTGCTGCCCGCCGTTGCCGCCCTGGTTGTTTCCGCCCTGCTGGCCGCCACCTTGCTGGTTGCCGCCCTGCTGGCCACCGCCCTGGTTGTTGTTCCCGCCCTGCTGGCCGCCTTGCTGGCCGCCACCCTGCTGCTGGTTTCCGCCCTGCTGGCCGCCTTGCTGGCCGCCGCCCTGCTGCTGGTTGCCGCCCCGACCGCCCCGGCCCTTCCCGGCGAAGTTGGTCTGCTGCATCTTGCAAGCGCTCATCTGCTCAAGACCCGCGGGGCGTTGGGCGCTGCGGCCGATGGCGGTCCCGATGCGGTCCAAGGTGGCCGTGCGCTGCTGCTGGAGGGTGGTGAGCACGGAGTCCGTGCCCGCCTCCTTGTTCGCCATGCGCTGGTAGGCCTTGGCCACCTGGGAGTCGAGCTCGGCCAGGTTCCTGTCGACCTCGGTGCGGGACTGGCGCGGCACGGCGTTGAGCTTCTGGCCCACGTCGGGGCAGCTGATCGTGCCCGCCGTCGCCGACAGCGTCCGCTCCTCGCCGGAGCTCTTGTCGCCGCTCGCGGACGCGTTCGCCGCGATGATGGCCGCACCGCCACCGCCGAGCGCCAGCGCGGCGACGATGGCCACGGTCTTGTTCGTGAAACGCCCGCGTTTATGGGTCTGTTGCCTCATGAGATCACTTCACTTTGTGTTGAGGGCCTCGAAGTCGACAAGCCCGGTGTCCTCAAGGACCGTGATGTGGTCGAGAACGACTGCGTTGGCCCTTGTCGCGAGGGACCTGACCATGGAGTTCTCGCTCTGCGCCCGCACCTGGGCAACCAGGCCGAAGACCTTCCCGTGCGCGGCGCGCAGGCGGTTGGCGAACACACGCTGGAACTCTGCCGGTGAGGCGGCGTTGGTCATTTCGTTGAGCCAGCCCTGCTGCTGCTCATTGGGCTGGGTGGGCAGGTCGATTCCGAGAGCCTGGCCCACCTCGTTCGATCGGCGGTCCAGCTCGGTGTGGCCTTCGATGAGGTGTTCCCCCGCGGTCTTCACGGCGTCGGTGTTGCCACGCTCCTGCGCCATGCGTCCCGAGGGGAGCTCCCACAGGCCGGCGAGCTTGACCTTGCGGACGAAGTCCCTGTCGACCGCGGTGAGCGGTCCGTATTGCGTACTGATGGTTCCTTTGCCGTCGTCGGTGACCCCGCTCGGGAGCGCCGCGGCGCTGCTTTCGCCGAACAGGCTCACGGGGATGAGCAGTGCCGCGAGCGTCATGGCGAGCGCACCGATGATGAGCCCGGTCCCGATCGTGCGGCTGGAAGCAATGGATCTGCTGATGACTGATCGCACAGCGCCCTCCTTGGTTCGGAGTGACACCGGACGCTAGTGCCTGGTGTGGGCCGGGAGTGGAGAGCTCATCACCAATGAATAAAGACCTGACAGCGATCGCTGCTTGCTGGTAACCTGCCGAACTATTTTGTGTCCCGCCCCCTGAGCTGGTGCTTTACGTCCGCTTTGCCCAGTCGGGGGGCGGGAGTTGCCCGCTCAGCGGGCTGACAACGAGCTCAGCCCTTGGCGAGGGCCTTGAGCCGGGTCAGGCTGCCGTTGAACTTGTTGTGGTCGCCCACCACCGGCCCGGAGGACGTGTACTGCCAGATGGTGTGGGTCTTCCAGCCGGCCGGCAGCGCCCCCGGCGTCGACGCGTAGCGCGCGAGCCACAGCGGGTTCTTCGCGCCGAACGCGCCGCTGTTGCCGGTGCAGGACTTCCACCAGCTGGTGGTCGTGTAGATCACCGGGTCGCGCCCGGTGCGCTTCTTGACCCGGGCGCTGAAGTCCTTGATCCAGGTGACCATCTGGGCCTTGGTCTTGCCGTAGCAGGACGCGCCGTACGGGTTGTACTCGATGTCCAGCACGGGCGGCAGGGTCTTGCCGTCGGCGGACCAGCGGCCGCCGTTGTTCACGAAGTAGTCCGCCTGCGCGGTGCCGCTGGACTTGTTCGGCAGGGCGAAGTGGTACGCGCCGCGGATCATGCCCTTGTTGGCGGAGCCGTTGTACTGCGAGGCGAACTTGGGGTTCTTGTACGTCGTGCTCTCGGTGGCCTTGACGTAGGCGAACCGGACGTTCTTGTTCCAGAGCGACGTCCAGTTGACCGTCCCCTGGTGGTTGCTGACGTCGACCCCCTCCACCGTGGCGGCCACCGTGGCCTTGGGGACCGCCTCGGGGTCGCCGCCCTCGTGCTCGGCGATGGTCGAGCCCATCCAGTCCCGCTCCGGATGCGCGGGGGCCTGCGCCTGCGCCGTGTCGGCCTCGTACGCCTCGGTGGTCGAGGCCATGGCGGGCACTGACGAGGCCAGGCTGGCGGCGACCGCGAGGGCCAACCCGCCCATGGCGTAGGGCGAGCGCAGAGCGGGGCGTTTCCGGTGGGCACCCTTGCCGGTCTGTGCGGACATGTCTGCTCCTCCGAACTCGGTGTCACGTGGGGGGAAGTGCGGTGCGGCGAAGATACGCGCGTAGATCACGAGGGCGGAAGGGGTTCGCGAATGAATTCGCGGATTCGCTGAACGCCTCGCCCGTCGCGTCCGTACCGATGGACGTGAAGCCCGAGCATGCACCGCGAAGGTGTTCCCCGGAAGACGCCACCCGTCCGGCCCCCGGCCGCGCCCGTGTCGGTGCCGGTGCGGTGGTGCCGGCCGTCGCGGCCGTGGCGCTGCTGTCGGCCGGGTGCGGTTCGGACGCCGAGAACGACAAGGCGTCGATCGGGGAGCGCGGGAAGGCCAGACCGAGCGCGAGTGCCCCGGCCGCCCGGCCGGCCAGTGTCGAGAAGCTGGGCCGGACCATGGGCTGCAAGCCGGAGATCACCACGGACGTCGACGACTACCGTCAGGGGGTCTGCCATATGGGCAAGAAGAAGAACTATGTCTTCCTCAGCTTTGTGACCGCCAAGGGGCAGCAGGACTGGCTGGGCTACGCGCAGATGTACGGCGGGAGTTTTCTGGTCGGCAACCGCTGGGTCGTCTCGGCGGATTCCATGGGCTCCCTGAAGGCCGCCCGGGACAAGCTCGGCGGCGCCATCGAGAAGTCCACCGCGTACAAGTCCTCCCCGTCCGCCTCGAACCCGCCCCCCTCGGGCTGAGGTGACGGCCGGTCTCATGCCCTCTCTCCGCCCCTTCTCTGTCCCCTTTATATGGGGCCCGATACAACCAGCCCTATATAGGGGACAGAGAGAGGGCTGAAGGAGGGCGAGGGGCGTCCCTCTCGTGCGTCCGCGTCACACCTTGACAGCCCCGCCGGATACTGGGTTACTTGATCGCGTCGCGCGGTTAAACCGAATGTTCGGTCGGTCCATGAGGTGGTGCCAGACATGGCGGTGTCGACGCATACGACGGGCGGCGGGCGCCGACTGGGATCACCACCGCCTGCCGAACTCCTCGACGCCGCCGAACGGATGGGGCCAGAAGAGCTGCGCGAGACCCAGCTCGCCCGGCTGCGGGCCACCCTCAGACGGGTCTACGACCATGTCGAACCGTACCGTGCGAAGTTCCGCGCGGCCGGTGTCGGGCCCGAGGACTGCCGCACACTGGCGGACCTGGCCCGCTTCCCCCTCACCACGAAGGCCGATCTGCGCGACACCTACCCCTTCGGCCTGCTCGCGGTGGACCGCTCACAGCTGCGCCGCGTCCACGCCTCCAGCGGCACCACCGGCCGCCCCACCGTCGTCGGCTACACCGCGAACGACCTGTCCATGTGGGCCGAGGTGGTCGCCCGCTCGCTGCGTGCGGCCGGCGGGCGCCCCGGCCAGATGGTGCATGTCTCCTACGGCTATGGCCTGTTCACCGGCGGCCTCGGCGCCCACTACGGCGCCGAGCGGCTGGGCTGCGCCGTCGTCCCCGCCTCCGGCGGTATGACCGCCCGCCAGGTGCGGATCATCGAGGACTTCAGACCCGAGGTCATCATGGTCACCCCCTCCTACATGCTCACCCTCCTCGACGAGTTCGAGCGCCAGGGCATCGACCCGCGCACCACCTCCCTCAAGGTCGGCGTCTTCGGCGCCGAGCCGTGGACCGAGGAGATGCGCCGGGAGATCGAGGAGCGAGCGGACCTCCACGCCGTGGACATCTACGGGCTGTCCGAGGTGATCGGCCCCGGGGTGGCCCAGGAGTGCGTGGAGACCAAGGACGGGCTGCATATGTGGGAGGACCACTTCTACCCCGAGATCGTGGACCCGCTCACCGACCAGCCGGTGGCCGACGGCGAGGAGGGCGAGCTGGTGCTGACCACCCTGACCAAGGAGGCCATGCCCGTCATCCGCTACCGCACCCGCGATCTGACCCGGCTGCTGCCCGGCACGGCCCGGCCCGCGTTCCGCCGTATCCAGAAGATCACCGGCCGCTGCGACGACATGATCATCGTACGCGGGGTGAACCTCTTCCCCAGCCAGGTCGAGGAGATCGTGCTGCGCACCCCAGGCGTTGCCCCGCACTTCCAGCTGGTGCTGACCCGGCGCGGCCGGATGGACCAGCTGACCGTCGAGGCCGAGGCGCGCCCCGGCGCCACGCCCGAGGCGCGCGCGGCCGCCGAGCGGGCCATCGCCCAGGCGGTCAAGGAGGGGGCGGGCCTGACCGTCGAGGTGGCGGTGGTGGAGCCGGAGTCGCTGGAGCGTTCGGTCGGGAAGCTCCGCCGGGTCAAGGACCTGCGCTGAGGGTCCTCGGTTATGAGGGTGTGATGGCCCATCAGATCAGCGCAGATCGCCGCGGAGCGGTACGGCGAAGGGGTCGGCGGAGCGCGAGCGGGTCACATACTGCGGTACCGGGGCGGCGTCGGTGCCGGTGTCCCGCACCAGCCCGTAGCGGATCGCCGCGTCCCCGGGCGGCTGCGACACGTCCTGGAGGATCTTCGCCCGATCCACGGCGGAGACCGTGAGGTTGTAGTCGGCCCAGTCCTCGTTGAGATGGAGGGTCACGCTGCCGTCGAGGTAGTAGTACTCGTTCTGCCACATCTGCTGGGCGCCGACCGGCAGGGTGTCGAACCCCGTGGCGGCGCTGCCCATCCAGGTGTGCGGCCGGTCCGTGGCCCCCGGCATCTGGTCGTCCATACGGCGGCCCCCGCCGGAGGCCACATGGAACAGCCGCCCGCTCAGCCCGGTCCAGCTGGGCATCCTCAGTTGGCCGGACCGCTCGGCGGGCACCAGCTGCCAGCGGACCAGGACATACCCCTGCCCGGTCAGCGTCACATACTGGGCGTTGTTGACCATCACATATCTGCCGGGGCCCGGCTGTTCATAGCTGCCCGAGCCGGTGATCGCACGCCCCTCCGGCCGCTCCGGCAGCGGACCGGGGCGGGCGGAGACCGCCGGGGCCGCGTCGGCCCTGTCGACCACCGTGCCGTACAGCGAGCGCGGAACGGCCGAGGCGGAGGCCGACCGGGAGGACTTGGGCCTGCGCGACGGCGGCCGGGAGACCGCCTCGCCCACCTCCCCGGTCGGCGCCGCCGCCGACGCCTCGGGTACGACGGGTGCGGTGGACGCCGCGGCGGACGGCGGCCGCCCCGGGTCCGGGGCGGCCGCCGTCCGCCGCGGCGTCCACC
>NZ_MUNE01000280.1 GCF_002154605.1 Streptomyces milbemycinicus
GCCCCGGCCGTCTCCCGCAGCGCGGCCCGCCACCCCTCCGTACGGCACGTCGAGGGCCCGACGAACGCGGTCAGCGCGGCCAGGCTGCTCAGCGGCCCGGTGTGCAGCACCGGCACCGAGTGCACGGGAAGCCCCTCCAGCAGCTCACCGCGCCGGGCGGTGGACAGGAACACGCCCTCGTCGCGGTCCAGCACGTCGAATTCGCAGAAGTAGTGCGGCAGTGCGTCGTAGTACACCGTGTGCTTGGCGTACAGCCACTCGCCGTACAGCACATAGCGGCTCCCCAGCCGCGGCCACAGCAGATCCCGGACCAGCGCCGCCCACGCCTTGAACGGCGAGAAGTGACGCTCCCGGGGCCCGCCGGTGAGGAAGTGGCCACGGCTCTGCAGCCTCAACTCCCCGTCCGGTGTGAAGCTGATCGCCGCGTTGGCGCCGTCGAGCTTCTCCTCGACCACGAGATACCGGCCCGCGATCTCGGCGAACGGTACGGCGGCCAGGTCCTCGTCGCCGGGTTGGAGTCGGGAGCCCTGGAGGTGCGGGGTCCTCGGGTACTTGCGGATCACGGGATTCTTTCTATGCCGTACGCGACGGATCGGGCAACGAAGTTTTAACGGCCTGGGGCCTTGGGGCCTTGGAACCTTGGGGCATGCGAAGGCCGGACCCGCGCTGTTTGGGTCCGGCCTTCTCGCGTCCGAGTCACGCGCAGCCCGCAGCGTGGATAGGACGTCTTCCACGGTAGGGCGCGGCACTGACAACGGGCCGGTGCGGTGGGACGCTGATCCCGACCGCCATGGGCAGCGACCGCGCGGCGGACTTCGAGGCCTCGGCCCGGGTGCTGAACCTCGGTGACGTCCAGGTCTCCGATATGGCCTACCCCATGCTGACCGTGACCCGGACACCGCGGCTGATCCAGCGCAGCGACCCCGGCTATGTGCAGCTGTCGCTCACGCTCTCCGGAAACATGGGGTTGACGCAGTTCAGGAGGCACACCCTGCTCGGCGCCGGGGATCTGGCGGTGTACAGCTCCTCGGAGCCGTTCGACGGCTGGGCAAGCCCCGAGGGCGCGGCGCCGGTCCGCCAGTTACTTCTGCATCTGCCCCGGGCGGCGCTGCCGCTGACCGGGCGGCAGGTGGACCGCCTCGCGGCCACTCGTATACCCGGTGGCGAGGGATTCGCCTCGCTGCTCTCCCAGTTCCTCGCGCATGTCGCCCGCCATCCGTGGCAGTTCGCCCCTCAGGACGCGCCCCGGCTGTCCACCACCCTGGTCGATCTGCTCGGCCACACCATCGCCCAGCGGCTGGACGCCATGTCCGCCCTGCCGCCCGAGAGCCGGGAGCGCACGCTGCTCCTCCGGGTGCAGGAGTTCATCCGCCGACACCTGCCCGACCCCGGCCTCACCCCGGCCGCCGTCGCCGCGGCCCACCACATGTCCCCCCGCTCGCTCCACCGCCTCTTCCAGCGGCACGGCCTGACCGTGGCGTCCTGGATCCGCCACCAGCGCCTCGAACGCTGCCGTCGCGACCTCGCCAACCCCCGGCTCGCCGCGCGGCCGATCCAGGCCACCGCCGCGACGTGGGGGTTCTCCCGCCCGGGCGACTTCGCCCGCGCCTTCCGCAGCGCCTATGGCGTATCGCCGAGCGAATACCGCTACAAGACCTGAATCGCCTGATCGCCTGATCGCCTGAACTCCTACCGAGGCTCGGGCAGGCCCCATCCCTCGAACCAGTGGGCGGCCACCCGCGCCGCGGTCGGAAAGGCGAACGGCTCCTGCCGGTCGGTGAGCAGGCGCAGGATGAACTCGCCGGTGCCGCAGTCGAAGCGCTGCCACTCGCCGGAGTTGTACTGCACAAGCACCGGCCAGTCGTCCGGGTCGTCGGCACCGGTCAGCCAGTGGAACGTCAGCTCCTGCTCGGAGCTGCCCCAGATCAGCACGCCGCCGGGTGCGGGATACACCGGGTAGGGCCGGTACAGCTCGGCGTACTTCGGCATGTCCAGGCCCCAACTGACAAGATCCGCCGCCGGGGCGCCCGGCACCAGCAGATCCAGATACTCGTCGAAGCTGCCCACCCCGAACAGGTCGACGATCTCCTTGTAGCCGCTGGGCAGGGCCGTACCGAGCGCAGATTCCGCGGCCGCCCAGTCGATCGCCCTGCCGATTGCGTGGTCGTCGCGGACCGGCCGCAGCGCCTCCCATCCGGTGAGGACCGCAAGACGCTGCGGCCACCCGACATCGGACGGGAAGGCGCCCCGGCCCGCGACGACGATCACCCCGCGCGGGCCGTCCGCCGCGGCCGTCAGGCCGTAACCGAACCAGTGCTCGTTCAGGGCCCAACCGCGCAACTCCAGCACCTCGCCCTCGCCCGACCCCGTGGGCGGACCGCCGAACGCGGGGATGGGGACGCCACCGGTGACCAGCCGCCGCACGGGCTGACCGGTCCAGGGCAGCACCTCCAGGACGGCCTGCTCCAGCTGCGCCAGATCCCATCCGGCGCGGACGATACAGACGTGTCCTTCGCCATGCCCGGGCAGCGGGCAGTGCGGCCCGGGATCGGTGAGGGTCTGATCAAGCAGCTGGCGGAGCTCGGTGTGGTGCATGCGGCCCAGTGAACCTCACGGCACTGACACCGCTACCGTTATGCCGTTACTTCGGGCAACCACACGGGCGGCAGGTCTCGACCCGTACGTCATCGATGACCGGGCCGTAGGCGCCGCCCACCGTGCTGGCGAAGCCGAGGGTCGTCGTGTTGCCGCCGGCCACGAAGGTGACCTCGCGGGTGACATAGCCCATGTTCGCGTGGCTCTTGCCCGTGGAGTTGAACGAGAAGTCCTGGAAGTCCTGCCCGTCGATGAGCACCTTCCCGGTCTTCACCGCCGGACCACCGGGGTTCGAGGCGAGCGAGTACGTCACGGTGTACTTCCGCCCGGGCACTGTCGAGAAGGTCTGCGCCACTGCTCCCGGCTGAACGGCGTTGAGATCGACGGACTGATCCCCCTCGGCCGCCTGCCAGAATCCGGCGCCGATCAGGTCCACACCCCCACCGGTGACCTTCCACGGACCGATGGACTGACCGCTGGAGAGCGTCGAGAACGCGTTCGCGGGCGCGGTGGGGTACTCGAAGCTGCCGTCGTCGAACCGGCTGACGGCCGCGGCAGCGGGGGTGGCGGGAGCGGCAGGCGCCGCGGCCAGCGCCGTACCGGAGGCGGCCAGCAGCCCGACCACGGCAACCGCGGTGAAGGCAGAGCGGGAAACCACCATGTATTTCCTCCTAAAAGATGAAGGTCGGTGGAACGCGCTCGACCTTCCCACCGGGCAGAAGGCGCCCGGAAGGCGCGCACGCAGGAGTGCGGGCGCGCCGGGCATGGCCCGGTGGCCACACGCGCCTCCCCACACACCGATGAGCCGATTCGCCGGCCCCTGCCGCCAGTGAAGGTCTCCGCAGGAATCGTGGGGCGTAGTCGCCTTGCATGCGGAGGTCGCCACTGTTGGCCCAGCCATCGGCTCGTGACCTCACCCGTGAGATCTCTACGTGATGGCATCACTGGATAACCTGCTGTGAGGCTAGCGCGCGTGGCGCCGGCCGGCGGGCGATTCCGTGAGGAGCACGGTTGTGGAGACGGATTCCCAGGGGGCTGGGCGGCTGGTGGCCGGCCGGTACCGACTGGCAGGCGTGCTGGGCCAGGGCGGAATGGGCGTGGTCTGGAGGGCGACCGACGAGCTGATCGGACGGGCTGCGGCAGTCAAGGAGTTGCGTACTCCGCCAGGGCTGTCGGCCGAGGAGCGGTCGATGTTCGGTGAACGCGCCTTGCGCGAGGCTCGTACGGCGGGTCGGCTCAACCATCCCGGTGTTGTGGCGATCTACGATCTCGTACCGGCGACGCCCGAGGACGACGCTGCCTACATCGTCATGGAGCTGCTGGAGGGGCCCTCGCTGGCGGAGCTCCTGGAGTGGTACAGGGCCCTGCCGCAGGAGCGAGTGGTCCGTATAGCGGGGCAGTTGCTGTCCGCTTTGGACGCCGCGCACTCGATCGGGCTCGTCCACCGGGACATCAAACCCAGCAATGTCATGGTGCTCCCCGGCGACCACGTCAAACTCGTGGACTTCGGCATCGCCCACGCCATGGACGACACCCGCCTGACCCGCGACGGCGTCACAGGCTCGACCGGCTATATGGCCCCGGAACTGTTCCAAGGCGCTGATCCTTCTCCCGCGGCGGATCTGTGGTCGCTGGGCGCGACCTTGTTCCACGCCGTCGAGGGAGGTGACCCGTTCGCCCGCCAGACCCCGGCCGCCACCCTGCACGCAATCCTCCACGACGACCTGCCGCCACTGAACTGCCAGCCGCCACTCTCAACACTGATCACCGGACTCCTCACCCGCGACACCACCGACCGGATGACCAGCGAAAAAGCCCGCACCCTGCTCCCATCCACCACCGCACCGCCCGCAGCAGAACCACCCCGCCCCGGCCAGGCGACGAGTGACAGCCTCACCGCCCCTGTCGGACCGACGACCGCGCCACCGCACATACCGCCGCACACGCCACCGCACACGCCGTCAGCTCCGCCGACCTACTCTCCCCAGGCCACCTGGGCGGGCCACCCCACCGCCGTCGGACAGCACGCCAACGTCCACTACTCGCCCGGCCCCATGCCGTACGCTCCGCCGGCCCACCCCTCGGCCCCCACAACCGGCGCGAAGAACGAAAAGGCCATGTGGATCGCCCTTGCGGCGGTGATGGTGATTCTCCTGGGAAGTGGAGCCTTCTTCCTCCTCAGAGACGACTCCAGTAAGGACGACTCCAGTAAGGGCGCAAATTCTGAAGCGCAGTCGGGAGAAACAACGCAGCCGGGAGAAACAGCGCAGCCGGGAGAATCCACGTCCCAGGGGGATTCGGTCACCGGTGAAAAGACGTGGCCCAATCTGAGCCGGAACCACGTCACCACCCCGGTCAACTACCCCATGACTCCTCCCGCCGGTGGCGACCACGACCCCGCCTGGCAGAACTGCAACGGTGACGTCTACAAAACCCAGATCCGCGACGAGAACGCCGTGCACGCCCTGGAGCACGGCGCCGTCTGGGTCACTTACAACGACAAGGCCGCCCCTGCGGACGTCACCGCGCTGACGGCCAAGGTGGCCAAGACGCCGTACACGCTGATGAGCCCGTACAAGAACCAGTCGTCACCGATCACGCTGACGGCCTGGGGACACCAGCTCAACGTCCAGAACGCGTCCGACGCGCGGGTCAACGCGTTCCTCGACAAGTACGTCCAGGGCGCACAGACCCCCGAGCCAGGGGCTGCCTGCACCGGAGGCGTGTCGTCCTCGTAACCACTGCACCACCGCCGCAGCCGAGACCCTCGCCTCGACCGTCCCGGGTTCGAGTTGGCGATGTACATAACCAGCGGTACATCGCCAACACCCGGCCCTCAGTAGGTCAGTCCTCCTCGCGGTCGTCGCCCCTGTCGTTGTCGCCCGAGCGGTCGTGGTCGTCGTGGTCGTCGTCGGCCTGCACGGCCGTGACCTTGCCGGACCGGGCGTCGACGGTGACCTCGTGTTCGGCGCCCTTGGCGTCGGTGACGTCGATGTGCCAGGCGGCCGACCGACCGTTGTCGTCGTCCAGCTCGGCGGACGTCGCCGTGCCGGGGATCTTCTTGAGCGCGGCGTCCACGGCCTGGCCGAGGCCGGTCCTGGCGGACCTGGCCAGAGCGGCCTCGTCATCGGCGTCGTCGTGGTCGGTCCTGTGCGCGGTGACCCTGCCGCTGGTGGCGTTCACCGTGACTTCGTGTTCCGCGCCCTTGGCGGAGGCGACATCGACCTTCCAGACGGCCTTGCCCTGGTGCCCCTCAAGCTCGACGGAGGTGACCTTGCCCGCGACCGACGCCACGGCCGCGTCGGCCGCCTGCTTGAGGTCGATCTTCGTCTTCGTGGCGAACGTACCGTCGTCGCGGTCCTCGTAGGTGGTGCCCACGGCTGCGTGGGTGCTGTCGCGGCTGCTGTCGTGGCTGCCATCGTCGGCGAAGGCCACAGCGGTCGCGGCACCGGCGCCACCGAGCAGCACGGTGGCCGCGAGCACGGCGGCGACGGTACGGCGACGGCCGGTCAGCGAGCGCTTGAGGGAGTTCATCGTGGGTGGTCCTTTCCTCAACTGCGGCCGGGCCGCAGGGATGCCGACCGGGGTCGGCCTGACAAGGACAACCCTGCGCGAGCGATCCTGAAGCCAAGCTGAAGCTTCCTGAAGATCGCTTCAGGAAGGACATGCGACGCTGAGGGATATGCGACTGCTCATCGTAGAGGACGAGAAACGCCTCGCCACCGCCCTGGCCCGGGGTCTGGCCGCCGAGGGTTTCGCCGTGGACGTGGCCCACGACGGTGTCAGCGGTCTGCACATGGCGCAGGAGCAGGACTACGACCTGATCGTGCTGGACATCATGCTGCCCGGCCTGAACGGCTACCGCGTCTGCGCCCAACTGCGGGCGGTCGGCGACGAGACGCCGATCCTCATGCTGACCGCGAAGGACGGCGAGTACGACGAGGCCGAGGGCCTGGACACAGGCGCGGACGACTACCTCACCAAACCGTTCTCGTACGTCGTCCTGCAGGCCCGCATCCGCGCCCTGCTGCGTCGCCGTACCCGTGCCGGCGTCCAGGTGCTGAAGATCGGCGACCTGACCGTCGACCCCGGCGCCAGGCGCGTGGAGCGGGCGGGGGCGGAAGTCACGCTGACCGCGAAAGAGTTCGCGGTCCTGGAGCAGCTCGCGCTGCACGCGGGCCGGGTCGTGTCGAAGGCGGACGTCCTCGCCCACGTGTGGGACTTCGCCTACGACGGCGACCCGAACATCGTCGAGGTCTATGTGAGCGCCCTGCGCCGCAAGCTCGACCTCCCGTTCGGACGGCGTTCCATCACGACCGTGCGAGGCGCCGGATACCGCCTCGAAGCCGACGGCGGCCGCCATGCGTAGGCCATTCGCCTCCGTCCGCGCCCGCGCCGCGCTGGCCGCGACCCTGGTCGTCTCCGTCGCTCTGGTCGCGGCGGGCGTCGCTTTGGTCGCCGTACTGCGCCACAACCTGGTCGACCGGGCGAGCCTGGAGTCCGAGGTCGCGGCCCGCAAGGTGGCGGGCGCGCAGGCCGCGCTGAATGGAGACTTCGGTTCCGTGGCCCTGCCCGACGACGAGGACCGGCCCGTCCAGATCGTCGACTCCGCGGGCAAGGTGCTGGCCGCCAGTGACGACCTGCGCGGACGCGGCCCTGTCACGAACTACTCGCCCGCTCCCAAGGGCACCGCGCCGAAAGTCTCGTCTCACGGCGATGACAACGGCCATGACGATGACGACGATGACGACCACGGCAGCGCCCCGGCCCGGGGCAAGGTCGGCACGGACGTGGACCGCAAGGACCTCACCGTGAGGGTCGGCGACGAAACCCACGACTACAGCTTCGCCGCCGTACAGGGAACGGCCTACGACGGCCGCACCTACACCGTCTACGCGGGCATCTCGCTGGAGGGCGAACAGGCCACCCTCGACCAGGTCACCAGGGTCATGCTGATCGGCCTGCCATGTCTGCTCGTCGTGGTCGCCGGGGTGACATGGCTGGTCACCCGGCGGGCGCTACGCCCCGTCGAGGGCATACGCGGGGAGATGGCCGAGATCACCGCCAGCGGCGATCTCTCGCGTCGCGTGCCCCAGCCCGACTCGCACGACGAGATCGCCCGGCTCGCCGCCACCACCAACGAGACCCTGACCGCACTGGAGCGGTCCGTCGAGCGCCAGCACCGCTTCGTCGCCGACGCCTCCCACGAACTGCGCAGCCCGATCGCGTCCTTGCGTACCCAACTCGAGGTCGCCGTCGCGCACTCCGAGCTTCTGGACGTCGAGGGGGTGCTCGAGGACGTCATCCGCCTCCAGCACCTGGCGGCCGACCTGCTCCTGCTGGCCCGCCTCGACGCCGGGGAGCGGCCGGCGGAGGCCCGGATCGACCTGGCGGTTCTCGTCCGCAAGGAGCTCGCGGAACGCACCGCCACGGACCGCATCGCCCCGAGCCTCAGCATGAGCGACGGGCCCCTCGACGTACGCGGCAGCAGAGGGCAGTTGGCCCGTGTGCTCGGCAATCTCCTCGACAACGCCCAACGCCACGCGAGGTCTACGGTCGGCGTCGAAGTGCGCGCCGACGGCGCGGACGCGGTGCTCATCGTCACCGATGACGGCCCCGGTGTGCCCGAGGCCGACCGAGTGCGGATCTTCGAACGCTTCGTCCGCCTCGACGAGGCCCGCACGCGGGACGACGGTGGAGCGGGACTGGGTCTGGCCATCGCTCGCGATGTCGTGGAGCGCCACGGCGGAACATTGGCGGTGAGCCAGGCGCCAGGCGGCGGCGCGGCTTTCCAGGTCAGGCTGGACCGCACCACCTGACCATCGGGCCGACGCCGCCGACACCCAGCAGTCAGCCCCGAGCGGCTGCGTGCAAGGCCTTCCAGAGCTTGCCGGCGCCCGGCATCACGATGAAGACCAGGAGGACCAGCACTGCCAGCGTGAACGGGAGTGGGCGCAGCCATTGGTTCCAGTGCGCGAACCGGTCGGCGACGGTCAGGGAGTACAGCCGGTCCGCGGGGTAGATGGTTGCCAGCAGGGTGAGGAACTCCGCCCAGTGGGGCTGGGTCGCGCTGCGGAATATGTGCTTCATGCTTGTCACCTGTCTCAGCCGAAGTGCCGGATGCGCGCGGCCGTTGCGGGCGCGTAGGGCAGCCAGTCGTGCACCGATCCGGTCGTGACGAACTCGGCGGCAGAGGTGGCGAAGGTGTGTCCCAGGGCCTGCTGGGCGTCGCCGACCTCGCCGAGCATCGGGCTGTCCGGGTAGGCGTCGAAGGTGTTGAAGAGGAAGGGCAGTTCGCCGCAGTGGGTGGCGCCGAGGGCGTGTTCGTCCTCGGTCGGCTGGTAGTCGAACTGGTAGATGTAGGTCGCGTTGCCGCCGGCCGCGTGGTGGTCGGCGATCTGCAGCGCGCCGTCGCGGAACAGCTCATCGGTTTGCACCGCGGTGAAGATCTGCGCCGGCGTCGCCTGCGGAAGCCGGTCGGCGTGCCGCTGGTAGATCTCGTGGGCCTGTTCGCCGATCTGTCCGGTCAGGATGTCCAGCGCGCCGGCGGTGGTGAGGTTCTGGATGTGCGGGTCGAAGGCGAAGAAGGCCGTTGCCTCGTCCCGGGTGGTACCGATCAGCAGCGGCTTGCCCTCCAGGGCGCCGCCCGCGAGTTCCTGCTGCCAGGTGCGGGGAAGACCGGGGCCGCCGAGCACCGGATACATCGGCGGCGCCGCGTTGCCCGGACGTGCGAGTCGCCCCGCGAGCCGGCCGTAGGCGGACAGCAGTTGCTCGACGGGCAGGGCGCGCAGTGCCTTGGCCGCGTCAGCACCGGCCGGGACACCGAGAGCGGGGGGGAAATCGAACCAAGCAGCGGAGTGCCTTTCCTGGCGGCGGAGGCGGAGCCTGTGCACGAGGGGCCTCAGTCTGCTGTTCCAGAGGGCACAACCCATCGCGTTGACTGCCCCGTCACGGCTGCGATCATGTCGTAGTCGCCGTCGTAGTGCAGGACGATCACGCTGTGACGTTCGGCGGTCGCCGCGATCACGAGGTCCGATACCGAGAGAGCCTTCCAGTTACCGGCCGCGATGAGCTGGGTCTGCACCTCCAGAGCACGGTCCCATGCCTCATCAGGGGTCGGAAGCCAGTCGAAGCCGCGCATCTCGTCGCGGATGCGTTCCGCGTCGCCCTTCGAACGGGCACTGTGCAATACCTCCAGCTCGACGGCGCCGCACACGGCGAGCAGACCCGCATTGTGCAGCGGCTCGATCACCGCACGAGCGGCCGGCTTCGGGTAACGGGCAAGTGCGGACTTGTCGATGAGGTAGCGATCGGTCATGCAGCCTGGTGCGGGTCAGCCGGAGCCTCAACGGGACCCGTCAGGTCGGGCAGGCCGCCTTCGGCAAGCCAGTTCAGGAACGATGCACGCTTGCGGCGCTTGATCGCATCTTCCAGCGCGGCGTTCACCGTGGCGACCTTCGTCGTGGTGCCGAAGATCTCCGCGGCCTCGGCAAGCATCTCGTCGTCGACATCAATGACGGTTCGTGCCATGAGTCCTCCTCCAGGCTGACGCCCCCACACGCCTCGATGATATCGAATTTCGCGCCACCAGATATCGCCACCTGCTGCGTGTGCGTCGATATGGACGCGCGACCGGACGTTGTGTCCGGGCGTGCTGCCGGCGTCAAGCGACTCAGTCACTGCAGGGCAAGCTGCCGCCCGAGCTCAAGAACAACATCTCCCTGCGGATCAGCCTGCGACAGACGAGCCCGCCGACAGCACCGAAGTCCTCGGCGCACCCGACGCCGCCACCATCCCCGGCTCCCTGCACGGGCGCGGCCTCATCCGACCAGGACCTGGCCGGCCATCGCCGCCATCGAAGAAGCCGCCCAGCACAGCGGGCTCACCGCCCCATTCCGGACCCTCCTGACTGTCCGACTACAGCCACCTGCCCCACTGCGGCGGCGCCTTCTCCCCCACCGAACCGGACCGCATCCGACGCCTCATCACCTGGCTCGCCCAAGAAGTCCAGCGACGATCCACCACCGGCCTGCTGTCCCAGGCCGCACCCCGTCCCCACGTCGTGGTCATCATCGACGGCTGGGAACACTTCGAGGACCACAGCGACCCCGCATTCACCGAAACCTCACTACTCACCACCCTGCCGCGGCTATCTCGCCACCGGCCAAACCCCCACCCTGCTCCAACTGGCCACACCCGAGTAACCGCCCAGAAGGTCCCCTGCTGGACCAGCTGCGGCTCCGCCGAGACCCGCCGGACAGCCCTCAGAAGCCACCGAAGCCGAAACCGCCCGTGCCACCGGTCGCGGTGCCGCCGGAGGGGTTGCCCCGGCCTTGTGAAGGGCCCTGGGAAAACAGACGGCGCTGCCACTGTTCCAGCGTGAGGCCCTGCTCGCGGAGGAGCTCCCGGATCCGCTCCTCCTCGGCGTCGATCGCCCGGCGGATCTCGTCGCGGACGGGCGCGTACGCCTCGCTCGCCTCCCGCACCACCTCGGCGTACCGCCGCCGCACCTCCCGCCATGTCTCATCGGCGCGGCGCCGATCGCCGGGTATCCACCACCGGGCGTGCGCCGCCCGCTCGCGGACGGCCTCCATCTCGTCACTGACGCGGTCCACAGCCGCGGCATACCCGAGGGCGGCCTCCTGCCAGCGCCGGAACTCCTCCGACGTGCACCGGACACGCTTACCCGAAGACAAGCCCATCGCCTGCGGTCTCCGCAACAGGAACAGGGACGGGAGCCTGGCGCTGTACTGGCTGTCCTGGAGGAGGGCCCAGGGCAAGACCTCGTCGGCAACCACCTCACCGTCGACAGGCTCCGTCGCCCCCTGAGCCTCCAGCATCACCACCAGCCGCCAGTGCCTCATCAGTGAGGGCACCTCTGGGCGTCTCATCGCACCTCCCCCTGCGATCCCCTTCCCACGAGGGTGCACACCGCACAGTCCCAGGGCAATGGCCGTGGCCACCCGACGGACCCCTGGCACTCCGGCCGGACTTCTGGATTCTCCCCCTGGTCAGCACTCTGAGCGTGGGAGGTTCAGCGGGTGCGCGGCGGTCATGGCACGGTTTGAGGATCTTGGCGGTCCTTGCCGATCAGCGTCCGTTCACGACGTTTGTGCTGTTCAGGCCGGGTGCACCGTGTCTACACCCCTCAGTCTTTGCCTGTCTGTTCCTATCCTTGCGTCCCAACTGCGTCCCGACACCGCCCCCAGACGGCTGGAAACACCGGACAGTCGGGCGATTACGCCAGCTCAGAGATGGGTTCCGAGCCCGTCCGCAGCGGATTTCCTTTCCAACGCACAGAGGCTCCGCCCCCAGCACAGCAGTGCCGACGGAGCCTCTGTGATCAGCGTGGATGGCCCTTCGCCCGCCTGATCCGCACCCTCCTGGAGGGCGATGGCCGCTGGAGGGCACGGGCTTCGGGCTATTCGAGCGACTGGATGGTTCGACCGGTGCGGTCCGGTGCCGTGAAGCTGAGCAGGAGGCCGAGGGCGGGGCCGATGACGCCGAGACCGAGGGCCAGCGGCACGGTCCCGGCGAGGCCGAGGGCGGCGAGGGGGAAGACGCCGGCGCCCAGGCCGCGGCCGATGTAGTAGGTGCTGTTGCTGCCCGTGGCACGCAGCCGCGTCGGGAACAGTTCCGACATCCACACGCCCATGACGCCGAAGCCGCCGAAGCCTGCGGCGCACAGCATCAGGGCCCAGAAGGTCTGGTCGGCCCAGAAGCGGACGCCGACATGGTCAGCGCCGGTGGCGGCCAGGGTCAGGAACCAGGTGAAGCCGACGGTGCCCACCACGCCGGCCCAGAGGTAGGCCCGCCTGCGGCTGACCAGGTCGGAGGCGTAGCCGGTGAGGGTGTAGGCGAGGATCGTGGCGACGTACCCGATGAGGACGATCACCGTGGCACGCCCGAAGGGCAGGTGCTGCCCCTTGAGCAGATACGTCGAAAGGTAGGCGCCGATCGCGTTGCTCGCCACAAAGGTCGCGGTGGCGACGCCGGAGAAGGTCAGGAACACCCGGGCGTTGCCGTCCCTGACCAGATCGGTGAAGGGGATCTTCGCGGGGCGCAACCGCTCGGGCAGCTCTCCCGCTCGGAGCGCGCGCCGGTACTCGGCCCAGTGCTTCGACTCCGGGAGCCAGAACGCCGCTGCGACGGCGACCACTAGGCTGACGGCCCCGATCAGCTTGTACCCCGTACGCCACCCGGCGTCGTGGCCCAGCGCGGAGACGCATGCGAAGACCACGCCGACGGTGATGATCTGCCCGACGAAGAACATCGACTGGATGGCGCCGCCCATCGCCCCGCGCCGCCGGGTCTTCCAGCACTCGGTGAACATCGAGAAGGACAGCCCGAACAGACCGCCCATCCCCAGCCCCGCGAGCAGCCGGGTGAGCAGGAAGGTGGTCCAGCCCGTGGCGAAGCCGCCGAGGAGTGCTGCCAGACCGAAGGCCAGGACGCACATGGCGTAGGTCTTGCGGCGGCCGATGGCGTCGCCGAGCCAGCCGAAGAGGAAGCCTCCGGCGATGGAGGCGAAGCCCTGGTAGGTGGCGATCGAGATGATCTCGATCGTCGACACGTGCAGGCTGTCGGCGATATAGGCCATGGGATAGCCGACAAGGTTGATCTCGGCGCCGTCGAAGAGGGTGCCCAGCAGGGCGAAGGCGAGGATCAGGACTGTCTCGCGCCGACTGTAGAGCGGTGCGGTCGGCGTCGGCGACTGCTGTGGGGACGTGCTGGTTTCTGTCATCTGCGTGAACCGCCTTGTTCACTCAGGGCGTGCGGCGCGCGGATCGACCGTAGTCGATCCGCGGGGGATGCCGATGCCTGGGGGTTTCTGCCGGCTGTCGGGCCGTGGCATAGTGTGCATACGATTGCACGAACGAATGCATGATGAGTGCGTGCTTCTTCGGACGTCAACCCCCTGGACGATGGCGGGACACCGCGTGAAGGGAGACTCGAACGGCATGACGGCACGATCAGCCGACGGCGGCAGGAAGAAGCGCCCCACTCTGGCCGACGTGGCGCGCAGGGCCGGGGTGAACCCCTCCACGGTCTCCCGTGCCCTCGACGGCCGGCATCCGTTCTCCCGCAGTGCCTCGGCGGAGCGTATCCGTGGCATCGCTCAGGAGATCGGCTACACCCCCGACCCGTCGGCGGCCAGCCTGCGCCGGCAGAGCACGCGCACGGTCGGCGTGATCGTGCCCCGGCTGACCGACACCGTCATGGCGATGCTCTACGAGGAGATCGCGGCCGCCTGCCAGGAGCAGGGGCTGCTCGCCCTGGTCGCCACGACGGGCGACGATCCGGCGGCCGAACGGGACAGCGGACGGCTGTTGCTGGAGCGCCGGGTCGACGCGATGATCCTGACCACCGCGCGGCTCGACGGCCAGGGCGAGTTCATCGGCACGCTCGCCGAGCAGCAGGTGCCGTACGCCCTCGCCATGCGCACCGACGGCCGCGGACCGGCGGCCGTGGGAGACGACCGGCTCGGCGGCCACCTGGCCACCAGGCACCTCATCGATCTCGGCCACACCCGCATCGCCGTGGTCGCCGGACCGTCGCACGCGTCCAGCGCGCTCGGCCGCACCGCCGGCTTTCGTGAGGCCATGGCCGAAGCGGGCGTCGACGTGGACGACGACCTCGTCCGGCCCTCCGGTTTCAGCATGGAGAGCGGCGAGGAGATCGCCACGCAGCTGCTCGCCCGCACCGATCCGCCCACCGCGGTCCTGTGCGTCAACGACAACACCGCGATCGGCGTCATGGCCGCCGCCCGCCGCCGCGGCCTGCGCATCCCCGAGGACCTGTCCCTGGTCGGCTACAACGACACACCCATCGCCGCCCGCCTCCCCGTCGCCCTGACCAGCGTCCGCGTCCCCTTCCGGGACATCGCCCAGGGCGCGGTGGCCCTGGTCCAGCAGGCCATCGACGGCAAACCACCCCAGACCCTGACCTACGCCCCGACCCTTATCCCCCGTTCCTCCGCAACGCGCCTGACCTGACAGCCACACCCGCAGGCGGCGAGGCACCGCAGCCGGTGCCTCTTCTTCGGGCTGCCCCGACTCAGGCCGCCCCACGACGATTTGGACGGCCCATGACGGACGACAAGCTCGACGCCTTCTGCCACATCCTGCCCCGCGACTACGCCGACCGGCTCTTCGCCCTGGACGGCGTCCCGGCCGTCGCCAACCTGCGCAAGCGCATCATGAACATCCCGTCCCTGGTCGATCTCGACGTCCGCTTCCGGCAGTTGGACGAGTTCCCCGGCTACCGCCAGATCATCAACCTCGCCGCCCCGCCAGTGGAAGACTTCGGAACGCCCGCCGTCTCCACGGACTTCGCCCGCCGCGGCAACGACGGCCTGGCCGAACTGGTGGACAAGCACCCCGACCGCTTCGCCGGCTTCTGCGCCGCGGTCGCACTCAACGACGTCAACTCCGCGGTGGCCGAACTTGACCGCGCAGTGGGCCAGTTGGGGGCGGTCGGCGTGCAGATCTACACGCATGTGCAGGGCCACCCGCTGGACGAGGACCGCTTCGAGCCGTTCTGGAAGCGGTGCGCCGAACTCGACCTCCTCGTCCAGGTGCACCCCTGCCGCAACTCCGGCTGGGCGGACTACCCGACCGAGGAACGCTCCAAGTACGAGATCTGGTGGACCTTCGGCTGGGAGTACGACCTGTCCGCCTTCATGGCCCGCATCGTCTTCTCCGGCGTCCTGGAGCGCTACCCGAACCTGAAGTTCTTGATCCACCACGGCGGCAGCATGGTCCCGCACTTCTCCGGCCGCGTCGGCCCCGGCTGGGACCAGCTCGGCTCCCGCACCCCGGCCCACCAGCAGGAAGACGTCACCGGATACCCACTGACCAAACGCCCTGTCGACTACTTCAAGATGTTCTACGCCGACACCGCGCTGTTCGGCGCCGTCCACGCCCTGCGTTGTGCCGTGGAGTTCTTCGGCCCCGAGCGCGTCCTGTTCGGCAGCGACTCGCCGTACGACCCGGAGAAGGGGCCGGGCTACATCCGCTCCGCGATCGCCAACGTGGAGGAACTCGACCTCACCGAAGCCGAGAAGGCAGCGATCTACGGCAACAATGTGCGCCGACTCCTCGGCTCCCGGCTGACACGCTGAGCGCCGCGCCGTTCATCGCGGGAAGTACGCCCGGTTGTTCCTGCTGGGCAGGTAAGTCCCGCTCGGGCATACAGGTCCCGGACGATTCGTTGTTGGTCGTGGTCGGCGTCGGCGTAGTAGCGGCGATAGTCGATCCCGGTGTTCCAGGACATGACGCCTGCCGGGTTGTCGTACAGATACCGGATTCCCGCGGCGTACACGGCGCTGTCGACGACGGACCTGATCATCGCCTGCTCCACGGGGCGGCTCGTCCGGTGGCGACCCGGTCGACGGTGTGGCCGTAACGCTTCAGGCCACGTTCCAGCGGTTCGGCGATGGCGGGGTCGCCCTCGACGAGAAGTACGTGCATGTCGGTTCCTCGTGGTTCGTCATTCGGTGGGAAGGAGAGGGGG
>NZ_MUNE01000281.1 GCF_002154605.1 Streptomyces milbemycinicus
CCGGCCGGCCAGCACGCTGCGGTAGAGGCCGAGCCGGGCAGCTCGGCCGGCCGGGATCCGCGGCGCGGGCACGCCGAACGCCTCCAGCACGGTGGCCGCCGCCTCCGCCGGGTCCAACACCGGCGAATCCGGCCCGCTCCGGCGCAGGGGCACATACAGCTGGCCGTCGGGGAAGCGGTCATGAACCCGGTGGGCCCAGTACACCGCGAACGAGGTCTTGCCCACTCCCGGGCCGCCGCCGACCGCGGCGACGACGGTTGGCGGTCAGCAGCAGGGCCGCCAGCACCGCCCGTCGTCTGGGCCCGGCCACGGGCACGGGGCCTTCCGGGCCGGTGGCCGTCACGGGGCCCAGGAGCTGGTAGCGCATCGTGCGTTCTCGTCTTCGGCTACTGCGGCGACGCGGCCTTGGCGTCCGGCGTCTCGTCCGCGCGCCGTCGGCGCGCCACCTCGCGGCGTGAGCCGCCGGGCCGGTCGTCATCCCGGACCGCGAGGGCGTCGGCGATCATCTGCCGCGTCTCCGACAGGCTGTCGGAGTCGGCCGGTACGAACTCCATTTGACGCAGCGTCCGGCTCTGATACGCCTCGGACGGCACCGGCTGCACGGCGAACAGCGGGTGCCTGCGGGAGAGTCGGACCACCTCGTCGGTGCGGCGGAACCGCAGGTTGCCGAGGAGCGGTCCGTGCCACCAGCCGGATTCGAGCAGCCCGTCCTGTACCTCGTACGTCAGGCTGCCCGGCAGGTTCGGCACGCCGCGCACCAGCAGGCTCCACTCCGGAGGGGTACGCGCGACCAGGCCCGTCCACACCTGGAGCAGTCCGGGTTCGGGCGCGGCGGAGAAGACCGGCAGGCCGAGCACGGGGTCGTCGTCGGGCGCCTCGCCGTCCCGTACCCGCAGCATGGTCTGGGCCGCCACCTCGGTCAGCGGGAGCCAGTCGGGGCAGCCCTCGGCCAGCCAGCGGAAGGAGGCCCCGTCCCACTTCACAAAGCAGTCCAGCGGCGGGTAGAGGTACCAGCCGTACGCCGAGGCGGCGCGGAACGGTTCACAGTAGGAGACGGCGCGGAACGCGGCGGTGCCGAGCGCTGCGGGGTCGGCCACCGTCGGCGGCACGGCTCCGTCGAAGCAGGAGCGGAACGAGAAGAGCGTCATGAGCCGGGTGCTGCCTTCTTCCTCAAGCTTCCTCAAGCGCCGGCGGATCGTCCGGCCTTGGGCGCCGGGCGGCGCCCAAGGCCGTCTCAAGAGCGTGGTCAGCGCTGGGCGCCACGCACCGCGTCGACGAGCTCCGAAGAGCTGCGCGCGGCCGGCCAGCCAATGCCCACCCGTCCCGACGGGTCGGCGAAGGCGACGAGCGCCACGCCCGAATCCGGGTCGTTTCGGCGTCTATGCGCTGTTGGCGTTCGACATCGGACCCGCGATCCGCTGCCGCGGTATCACCAGGCCGAACTCATAGCTCAGGGCGACGGCTTGGGCCCTGCTGCTGATTTCCAGCTTCCCCATGGCGCGGTTGAGATGTGTCTTCACCGTCGCTTCGCTGATGTGCAGAATCTTGGCGACGGTCGAGTTCCCGTACCCCTTGGCGACCAACTTGAGCACCTCGGCCTCGCGCATGGTGAGCGTCGCCAGCCTGGAACCGTCGTATTCGACCGGCGTGGTGCGATGGGTGCAGATGTCGACCAGACGTGACATCACGCCGGGCGAGAACACCATATTGCCGCGGGCGGCGGCCGTGACGGCCGCGGTCATCTGCTCCGGCGGGATGTTCTTCAGGAGAATTCCGCGAGCGCCTGCGTGGAGGGCCGCGTATATGTCATTGTCGTCGACCGTAGAGGTGACGAGGAGGGCGGTCGGCGGGTTCTCGGGGTCCGCCTCCAAGATGCGCTGGATGGTTTCCGCCCCGCCGAGATCCGGGAAATCGGTGTCGATGATGACGATATCCGGTTCGGCGCTCTCGGCCAGCGCGCAAGCAGTTTCGCTGTCCGCGGCCTGAGCCACCACACTCAGCCCCGGCACCGCGTTCAACAGCGCGGAAAGCCCCAGCCTTGTCCAGGGGTGCGCATCCGCGATGAGTAATGTGGTCTCCGCACCCTCCACCACATCACTGTCTCCCCCGCTGATCAAATGTTCCTCCTCCGGGCCGAACCGGCCGACCAGACACCAGAAACCCTTGCATGCACCGGTGACACACGCAAGGAAAAACTGACCGCGCAGGTCGCTGATTACGCTTAAGTCGGCGGAATCCAGGCCTTACAGGTCAACGGGTGAACAGGTGATGAAAGACGCGGATGACCTCCGCCCATCGCGGTGCGCCCACCGGCCCACCAGGCCGCTTTCCACTCCGCGCGGTAGCCCGAGGCGCCTGGGCGCATACCTCCGCCTGGCAGGTCGCGGGCCACAAACACCTTCCCACCTGCGGCAATGCCCGGAATTATCGCCTCCCCTTTCCCTTCGACCGGTCGGCCGAGCCGGGCCCGGCTCACCGC
>NZ_MUNE01000282.1 GCF_002154605.1 Streptomyces milbemycinicus
CGCCTCCGCGACGATCCGGGCGGCGGCCCGGATCGTCGCGGAGGCGGCGGCGACGGGGGGCGTGGCTGATGTGACTCGTGAGCCGGAGCCGGAGCCGGAGCCGGAGCCGGGGGGCGAGGGCGCTGTCACGCGTGGGCCGCCGACCAGGCGGCCAGCCGGTCGCGTACCCAGTCGACGACCGGCTTGACGCCGTTCTCGGCGACCAGCGAGGTGAAGGCCACGGGCAGATCCCCGCGCTGGGCGCGCGCGTCGCGGGCCATGCGGTCCAGGTCGGAGCCGACGTACGGCGCGAGGTCGGTCTTGTTGACGACCAGGAGGTCGGCGGTGGTCACGCCGGGCCCTCCCTTGCGCGGGATGTCGTCGCCGCCCGCGACGTCGATGACGAAGATCTGGGCGTCGACCAGTCCCTTGGAGAAGGTCGCGGTGAGATTGTCGCCGCCGGACTCGACGAAGACGATGTCGAGGCCGCCCTGCGGGCCGACGGCGTCCTCAAGGTCCTCGATCGCCTCGAGGTTGGCGGAGATGTCGTCGCGGATCGCGGTGTGCGGGCAGGCGCCGGTCTCCACGGCCGTGATGCGCGTCGCCGGCAGGACGGCGTTGCGCAGCAGGAACTCGGCGTCCTCGCGGGTGTAGATGTCGTTGGTGACCACGGCGATCGACAGCTCGTCGCGCAGCGCGCGGCACAGCGCGGCGACGGTCGCCGTCTTCCCGGACCCCACCGGGCCGCCGAGGCCGATGCGCAGGGCACGGCGGGTGCCGTCGGGGCGGCGCGGATCGGCGGCGCTGCTGTAGGTGTGGCGCTGCGGGTAGATGTCGGTGTCCGCGTGGTCGAGATGCATGACGGCTCCGGGGGTCGGGGACAGGGCTGAGGCTGCTGCGGCTGTTGGCGCTCCTACGAGGCGAAGAGCCGTACGGGCCAGGCCGCATGCGTTTCGGCGGTGATGTCGAGCAGCGGCGCGGAGGCGGCGGGCAGCGCGTCCGGGCCCTCGTCGAGGGCCCGCCGGGCCGCCTCGGCGGCCCGCGCCGCGACCTGGTCCAGCTCGGGGACGAGGCGGGCGAGCACGGCGGTGGCGTCGAAGGGGTTCAGGCTCAGCAGCCGTACGGCGGCGGTCGCGGGCCCGCTGACCGACTCGTACGCGGCGATATGCGCGGCGTCCGTCGGGCTCGCCCCGGCGGCGCGCACCGCGAGGCCGAGGACGACCGGCTGGTGGGCGCCGCGCGGACGGGCCGCGGCGAGGGCGTCGAGCTCCGGTCCTGGCCAGGTGGCCCGTGCGGTGCGCATCATCTGGCGGCCGAGCCGCCGCGCGGTGGCCCGCAGGGCGGGGGCCGGGGTACGGGCGTCGGCGGCCTCGTCGAGCACGAGCGGGTCGAGCCCGGCGGCGGCCGCGGCGGCGAGCCCCGCCGCGGTGAGCCCGGCGGTGTGCAGCCTGCCCCGGCAGAACTCCTCCAGCGACCCCGCGTCCCGGATCCGGCCCGCCTTGACGGCGGCCTCGGCGCCCCCGGAATGCGCATGGCCTCCGGCGGGGAACCGGCCGTCGGCGAGGACGAGCAGGGCCGCCCGGGCGGCGGGCACGGTCGGCTCAGGCATGGTCGGCACGTACACCTCAGAAGAGGAAGTAGCGCTGGGCCATGGGCAGTTCGGCGGCCGGGGCCGGGTCGACCGGCTCCCCGTCGATGGTCACCGTGAAGGTGTCGGGGTCGACCTCGACATGCGGGCGGGCGTCGTTCTCCCGCATATCGGCCTTGGTGACGCCGCGTGTGCTGCGGATCGGGGCGAACCGCTTGCCGAGCCCGAGTCGGGCCACCAGGCCGTCGTCGAGCGCGGTCCGGGTCACGAAGTTGAGCGAGTTGGTGGCCGGGGCGCGGCCGATCGCGCCGAACATGGGGCGCGGCAGGACCGGCTGTGGCGTGGGGATGGAGGCGTTGGCGTCGCCCATCTGCGCGTATGCGATCTGTCCGCCCTTGATGACCAGCTGCGGTTTGACGCCGAAGAACGCCGGGTCCCACAGCACCAGATCGGCGAGTTTCCCGGTCTCCACGGAGCCGATCTCATGGTCCAGGCCCTGGGCGACGGCCGGGTTGATGGTGTATTTGGCGACGTAGCGGCGCGCCCGGTGGTTGTCGGCGCGGCCGTCGCCTGGCAGGGCGCCGCGCCGGCGCTTCATGACGTGCGCGGTCTGCCAGGTGCGCAGCACGACCTCGCCGACCCGCCCCATGGCCTGGGAGTCGGAGGAGATGATCGAAATGGCGCCGAGGTCGTGCAGGATGTCCTCGGCCGCGATGGTGCTGGGCCGGATGCGGGACTCGGCGAAGGCGAGGTCTTCGGGGACGGCGGGGTTGAGGTGGTGGCAGACCATCAGCATGTCGAGGTGTTCCTCGACGGTGTTGACGGTGTGCGGGCGGGTCGGGTTGGTCGAGCTGGGCAGCACGTTCGGCTGGGACACCACGGTGATGATGTCCGGCGCGTGCCCGCCGCCCGCGCCCTCGGTGTGGTACGCGTGGATGGAACGCCCGGCGATGGCGGCGAGCGTGTCGCCGACGAAGCCCGCCTCGTTGAGCGTGTCGGTGTGGATGGCGAGTTGGGCGCCGCTCTCCTCGCACACCCCCAGGCACGCGTCGATGGCGGCGGGGGTGGCGCCCCAGTCCTCATGGATCTTGAACCCGAGGGCGCCGCCGCGCAGCTGGGAGTACATCGCCTCACGCGAGACGGTGTTGCCCTTGCCGAGCAGCCCGATATTGACCGGGTAGCCCTCCAGCGCCTCGAACATCCTGGCCAGATGCCAGGGCCCCGGCGTGATGGTGGTCGCCTTGGTGCCCTCGGCGGGCCCGGTGCCGCCGCCGACCAAGGTGGTGATGCCCGCCGCCAGCGCCTCGTCGGCGATGGTCGGGGAGATGAAGTGGACGTGGGCGTCGATGGCCCCGGCGGTGAGGATCTTGCCGTTGCCCGCGATGACCTCCGTCTCCGGCCCGATGACGAGGTCCGGGTGGACACCGTCCATGGTGTCCGGGTTCCCCGCCTTGCCGATGCCGGTGATCCGGCCGTCACGCAGCCCGACATCTGCCTTGACGACGCCCCAGTGGTCCAGGATCACGGCGCCCGTAATCACGGTGTCGGGGGTCCCCTCGGCGCGCGTGGCACGGGACTGGCCCATGGACTCACGGATCACCTTGCCGCCACCGAAGACCGCTTCGTCCCCGGCCCGGCCGGGGCCGCCGGCGCGGTCCTCCTCGATCTCGATGAGGAGATCGGTGTCGGCGAGCCGTATACGATCGCCGGCCGTCGGCCCGAAGAGATCCGCGTACGCGGGGCGGCTGAGTTCAGTCATCGAGGGACCCTCCTGTCTCGCCACGCAGCCCGGGTACGACGCGCTCGCCCGCTATCGGAACCAGCTCGACCTCGACGGGGATGCCCGGCTCGAAGCGCACGGCGGTGCCCGCGGCGATATGCAGACGTTGGCCGTGGGCGGCGGCGCGATCGAAGTCGAGGCCGGGGTTCGCCTCGGCGAAGTGGTAGTGGGAGCCGACCTGGACGGGCCGGTCGGCGGCGTTGAGCACGGTGAGGCGGGTGACGGGGCGGCCTTCGTTGAGGCTTATCGGCTCGTCCGCGTGCAGGATCTCTCCGGGTATCACGGGAGGCGCCCTCCGTCAGGCTATGGGCTGGTGGACGGTGACGAGCTTGGTGCCGTCGGGGAAAGTCGCCTCGGCCTGGACGTCATGGATCATCTCCGGGACGCCCTCCATGACCTCCTCACGGGTCAGCACCTCGCGGCCCGAGGACATGAGCTCGGCGACCGTACGGCCGTCGCGAGCGCCCTCCAGGATGTGCGCGGTGATCAGCGCGACGGCCTCCGGGTGGTTGAGGATCACCCCGCGGGCCCGCCGCTTTTCGGCCACGTCGGCGGCCACGTGAATGAGCAACCGTTCCTGCTCGTGCGGGGTCAACTGCACGCCTACCACCTCACGCTTGTCCCGTCGGGCGGGGTCGAACTGCCCGCTCACCTGCGGCCCGGTTCCCAGGGCGGCTCGCACCCGGTTTCGGAAGGCTAGTTCCGCGGCGTTTCCACGGCGTTAACTGCGGCGGCTGTGGTGGGTGGGGGCGAGTCGGGCCGGGCGCACCACTCGTACGGCCCCGGGGCAGCCGGGGCCGCCCAACCTCCCCGCCTCAGCCGCGCCCGCGCCGCCGGTCCCCGACGTCCGGACCGCGGTGCTCCGCGGCGATGCCGAACCGCCGCCGTTCGCCCGGAGCGGACGCCGCCGGGCGGACGGTCGAGACCGTGCTGATCACCTGCTCCTCCTCGGCGCCCGTCCCGCCTGCCTCATCCGACTCCATCTCCTCAAGTCGCCGCAGGTCATCGGCCGAGACCAGGGCCACGAGCGGCTTTCCGTGCCGCGTCACGACCACCCGCTCGCCGCCGTAGACAACGCGGTTGATCAGCTCGGCGAGCTCTGCTCGGGCTTGCGTCACCGGAATCTCGTAGGCCATGCTCCCCATCATAACGAGATGTACGTCCTGTACATTTTTTACGGACGCCCGACTACCACCTGACATCCAGAGGTGACGTGATGGAACGCCCGACGGCGCGCTACGTCCTGCCCGAGTTCACCGAGCGCACGAGCAACGGGGTCCGCACCATGGACCCGTACTCCAAGCTCCTGTCCGAGCGCATCGTCTTCCTCGGCACCCAGGTCGACGACACCTCGGCCAACGACGTGATCGCACAGCTCGTCCACCTCGAACACGCCAGCCCCGACCAGGACATCTCGCTGTACATCAACTCGCCAGGCGGCTCGTTCTCCGCCATGACGGCGATCTACGACACGATGCACTTCGTCACCTGCGACGTGGAGACGATCTGCCTGGGCCAGGCCGCCTCCGCGGCCGCCGTACTACTGGCCGCCGGCACCCCGGGCAAGCGCTTCGCACTGCCGGGCGCGCGGGTCCTCATCCACCAGCCGTCGTTCAGCGAACCCATCCAGGGCACCACCTCCGACCTGGAGCTCCAGGCCAAGGAGATGCTGCGCACCCGCGCCCTCCTGGAAGAGCTGCTGGTACGACACACCGGGCAGACCGCCGAGCGGATCCGCTCCGACATCGAGCGCGACAAGATCTTCAACGCCGAGGACGCGGTGTCATACGGGCTCGTGGACCGACTCACCCAGAGCCGCAAGCACCCGCGGCCGCTGCGCGACGCGAGGTGAGCGACCGTGCTACCACCTGAACTGCCCCCGCTGCCCGCGCTCACCCGCGCGGAGGGCGCGCTGGTGGACGGCTATCTGGGCGTGGTCGACCTGCTCGCCCGAATCAACCCGTCCCGCGGCAGCGACACCTACGCGGGCCTGCGAGCCGCGCAGGCCCTGGTAGGGAAGGCCACCGCCCTTCGGGACGCGCTGGCCCTGATGCACGAGCGCGGCGAGAGCCGCCTCCACACCACGACGCTGGAGCGCGCTCTCCGTGTACTGGACGGAGACCGCCGCACCGAGCGCGTGACGCTGCCCCCGACGCCTGCGCCCTGACGACGCGGGCAAGCGGCACCCGCGCCTGCGCGGGACGCGCGTACTCGTTCCTCGGTGTGTCGCTGGTTTCCCTGCGGCACCCGCGCCCGCGCGGGTGCCGCAGGGAAACCAGCGACACACCGAGGAACGAGTA
>NZ_MUNE01000283.1 GCF_002154605.1 Streptomyces milbemycinicus
GCCAACCGGTGTTCCTCGGTGCCGATGTCGACACCGAGGAACACCGGTTGGCTCATCGCGTGTCCTCGTCATGGGTCTCGAAGTCATGGGTCCCGAAGGTGCCCGGCATCAGCTGCATACGGTAGTCGCCGCCTTGCGGGAGAGCCGGGCGAGCGTCATCGGGGGTTTACCGTCCGGCACTCCGGGCAGGCGGATACTCGTACTTCGGACCGGGATGCGCGCCCCGCGGGAGCAGTGTGACCGCTCGGGGTGCGCCCCGGTTCGGTCCCGGATTCCTGCGCGCGGTGTCCACGGTCCCCCAGACCGTCAGTCCACTTGCAGGAGGTGTGTCTCATGACGACCGCAGTGCAGCCCAAGACCCGCCCTTCGGCCCACCCGCACGACGACGCCCCCGACACCTCTGCCGAGTTCGAGAGGATCGCCGAACTCCCCGACGGACCGCAGAAGGAGGCCCTGCGGCAACAGGTGGTGGAGGCATGGATACCGATGGCCGACCGGCTGGCCGGGCAGTACCGCAACCGCGGCGAGTCGCTGGAGGACCTGCGGCAGGTCGCCGCGCTGGGCCTGGTGAAGGCCGTGAACCGCTACGACCCGGGGCGCGGCTCGGCCTTCGAGAGCTTCGCGGTGCCCACCGTCGTCGGCGAGATCAAGCGCCACTTCCGCGACCACCTGTGGGCGCTGCACGTCCCCCGCAGGGTCCAGGAGTTGCGCAACCGGGTGCGGACCGCCCATCGCGAGCTGTCCCACTCGCTGGACGACCGCGCGCCCGACGTCGAGGAGATAGCCGATCGCACCGGCCTGTCCGAGGAGGACGTACGCACCGGTGTGGCTGCCCTGGACAGCTTCGCCCCGCTCTCCCTGGACGCCCCGCTGACCGGCACCGACGACGGCTACGCGCTGCGGGACACCCTCGGGGAGCAGGAGCCCGCCTATGACCGGGTGGTGGACCGGGAGGCCGTGCGGTCGGGGCTGTGCCGGCTGCCCGAGCGGGAGCGGCGGATCCTCTACATGCGCTTCTTCTGCGATATGACCCAGAGCCGCATCGCCGAGCAGCTGGGCATCTCCCAGATGCATGTCTCCCGCCTGATCAACCGCACCTGCTCGCGCCTGTGCGAGCAGGCCACGGCCGAGGCCAGCTGAGCGCCCGCCCGGGCGCGACGGGGAGACATCCTATCTCTGACCTTGCCTCAGCAGTGAGGGGTCGACCGACCTGCGGCAGATTACGGGTCATAGGGGAGAGGTCGCCGCAGGCACCCACCCAACCCCTTGACGACATCCGATGTCTCTCCTAGGTTCCTCGCGCCAGATGAGTTGCGCAAATCTGCGAAACACCGCGAGGAACCCGAAGGAGACCCCATGCGCAGAAGAACTCTGCTCGGCGGCGCCGCCGCGACCGGGCTCGGCCTCACGGGCTGGGGCCTTACGGCGGCCCCCGCCGAGGCCGCGCCCATCGGGTCCGGCTGGACCGAGATCGACCCCGGCTACACGGTCCACCAGCCGCCGGACCGCACGCGCCACGAGTACAACAGCTCCACCGGAGAACACCACTTCTGGCTCTACGACACCGACCCCAGCACCTTTCCCGGGCAGGACTCGGGGCCGCGCAGCGAATTACGGTTCAAGAACGACTACACCTCCGGGCAGGCGCAGTTCGAGTGCGATATGAGGGTCAAGTCCTCCGCGTACAACGTCTGCGTCATGCAGGTCTTCGGCGCCGAGACCCAGGCGACCGCGTTCATGGCGCTGGCCATGAACAACAGCCTGAACAACTACGGCAAGGCCGACCAGGAGATCTACTCCCCGATCTATGACACGTATCTGCGGCTGAACGTCGTCCACGACACGACCACCCGCAGTGTGCACGTGTTCGTCAACCGGGAGTTCCGTGTCACCTTCAAGGACCACGGGCCGGGCACGCACTACTTCAAGTGCGGCCTCTACGGCCGGGACGGGATGTCCGCGCGCTCCGACAACTACATCAAGAACATCCACGTCTACCGCAAGTAGCCCACCGGTCAGCCGGCCGGGGCCGGGCCGGTGCTCTCCCGGACGACCAGGGTGGTGGGCAGTTCGAGGTTGACCACCTCCGGCTGCTCGCCGCGCGCGAGCCGCACCACCATACGGGCCGCCAGCGCCGCCATCTCGGCGAGCGGCTGGCGGACCGTGGTGAGCTCAGGGGTGATCCACTGGGTGAAGGGGAGATCGTCGAAGCCGACCACGCTCACCTCGTCGGGCACCGAAAGATCCCGGTCGCGCAGCGCCCGGTAGACCCCGAGGGCCTGTACGTCGTTGCCGGCGAACACCGCGGTGGGCGGGTCCGCCAGGTCCAGCAGTGCGTGCATTTCGGCCATCGCGGGGCCGCGGGCGTAGGTGCCGTGCCGGATGAGCTCCGGGTCCTCGGGGAGCCCCGCGTCCGCCAGCGCGGCGCGGTAGCCGTGCAGCCGGGTCCGGGTGGTGAGGCGGCCCGCCGGTCCAGCGATGGCCGCGATCCGCCGGTGGCCGAGCTCGGTCAGATGGCGGGTCGCGGCGTAGGCGCCGGGCCAGTTGGTGGAGCCGACGGACGGTGAGGCGGGGCTGGTGTCGGTGGCGGGCTGCACGATCACGAAGGGGATGCCCTTGTCGCGCAGTTCGTCCTCCTGGGCGGGCGACAGCTCGGACAGGGCCAGGATCGCGCCGAGCGAGCCGCGGGCCTGGACGGCCTCGGCCCAGCTGTCCGCCAGGGCACGGCTCTTGTGGACGGCGGAGACGACCAGACCCAGTCGCTCGCTCTCGAGGGCCTCCTCCGCGCCGCGGATCAGCTCGGTGGCCCAAGGATTGTCGAGTTCGTTGATGACGAACTCGACCTGACCGCCACTCTGGGCGGCGCGGCCCGGCTCCGGATATCCGTAGCTCTGGAGCAGCCGACGCACCTTCCCCCGTGTCTCCACCGATACATCCGACCTTCCATGGAGAACCTTGGAGACCGTGGGGATGGAGACCCCGGCCTCGGCCGCAATCTCCGCCAGTGTGCTCCGCCTTGCCATTCGGTCCTTCTCCCTCGGCTTCCGGTGTCTCGAACAACATCAGGACTTCCGGCGCACACCCTTGACGTCATCCGATGTTTCTCTTAGGTTACGGCCATTCTCGATAGTTGCGAAATCTTACGCAATGGCCTGTGGCGCGTGATTGGAGTCTCCATGCGCATGCCCCGCCGTCTCGCCAGCGGGTCCAGCAGGCCACCGCCGCGCGGGACCTGACGGACATCATCATCAATGACTCCGGCATGCTCGGCACCAATGTCTCCCAAGGCCTGGTCGAGGAGGCCGACAAGGACAGACTCGCCGGGGCCACCGAACAGCAGGTCGGGATCGGGGCGCTGCTCGCGGGGGCGCTTGTCGCCCTGCTGCCCAGCCCGTTCGTCTATCTCGCCTTCCAGCGGACCTTCCTGACGGGGATCGCCGCAGGAGCAGTGAAGGGATGACCACGATGACCGAACCGACGCCCGCCCAGGGCCCGACACCTCACCAACGACGCATCGCCGAGTTCCAGGAGCAGCGCTTCGGGCTCTTCGTCCACTGGGGGATCTACTCCCTCGCCGCCCGCCACGAGTGGGTCAAGCAGCGGGAGCGGCTGAGCGACGAGCAGTATCAGGCGTACTACGACCACTTCGATCCGGATCTGTACGACCCCGGTGTCTGGGCGGACGCCGCGCACCACGCGGGAATGCGCTACACGGTGCTCACCACCAAGCACCACGACGGCTTCTGCCTGTGGGACTCGGCGCTCACCGACTACAGCGTGGCCGGCACCCCGTACGGCAAGGACCTGGTCGGGCCCTTCTGCGAGGCGTTCCGGGAGCGGGGTCTCGGGGTGGGCTTCTACCACTCGCTGCTCGACTGGCACCACCCCCAGTTCCCGCTGGACCGGCTCCATCCGCAGTGGGACGAGGACGCACCGGACGGCGGGGACCCGGGCGACCGCGACATCGCGGCCTACGCCCGCTATCTGCACGGGCAGGTCGAGGAGCTGCTGACCCGGTACGGTCCGGTGGACACGCTGTGGTTCGACTTCTCGTACTCCAAGCGCATCCAGCAGGGCAAGCCGGTCACCGGCGGCAAGGGCAGGGCCGACTGGCGCTCGGAGGAGCTGGTGGAGCTGATCCGCCGGATCCAGCCGGACATCCTCATCAACAACCGTCTGGAGCTGCCCGGCGACTTCACCACGCCCGAGCAGCACCAGCCCGGCGAGCCACTGACCGACGAGGACGGCCGGCCGGTGGTGTGGGAGGCCTGCCAGACCCTCAACGGCAGCTGGGGCTACGACCGGGACAACCTCAACTGGAAATCCCCCGACCAGCTGATCCGGCTGCTTGTCGACACCGTCTCCAAGGACGGCAACCTGCTGCTCAACGTCGGCCCGAACGGGCGCGGCGAACTGGAGCCACAGGCCCTGGAGACCCTGAACGCGATCGGGGCCTGGATGCGGCTGCACTCCCGGTCGATCCACGGCGCAGGCCCCTCCCCGTACACCGCGCCCACCGGCTGCCGCTACACCCAGCGCGGCGACCGGCTCTACCTCCATGTCCTCGACTGGCCCTACCGCCACCTCCACCTGCCGGGCCTGGCGGGCAAGGTGCGCTACGCCCAGCTGCTCAACGACGCCTCCGAGGTGCGCCGGCCGATCGTCGACCCGGCGTGGGACAACGGCAATGTCGCCCCCAAGGGCGTTCCGGCGGGGAGCCTCACCCTGGAGATCCCGGTCCGCAAGCCCGATGTGTCGGTCCCGGTCATCGAGCTGTTCCTGGAGCCGGACGCCGTGGCGGGCCCGCGCTGAGACAGGGGATCCCGGCGCCCGGCGCCCGACCGGGCGTCAGGATCCCCAGCGGCGTGGCGCTAGTGGGTCTGCACCCACCAGGTCATCAGGCCGATGAACGAGGTGCCGCACGCATACGAGGCGCCGCGCACGAAATTCGCCGCCGCAAGCCGGGCGTAGCGGCGCCACCGCCCGGTGGAGCGACTGGGCGCCGGGGGACGATCCTGCGTAGACAGCATGTGGAGCCCCTTTCGTGAGCGTACGGACACCAGCGGGTCCACGCTGGGAGCCCGTCGGCGCCGGGCGTCACCGGGCCGCTGGCTGCGGGCTCCTTTGCGCTGCCCATAGCATACAAGATTGTGATCTTGTGAAACCCGCAGGACCCGCCGGGAATTCGCTCTAGCTCACACGCTTCGCCGCCACCGTCCGGGTCTCGGTGTTCCAGCCCGAGACCCGGACGGACGGCTCGGAGCCGCCCAGGTCGGCCGCCCGGTAGGTGGCGGTGAGCGTCATGGACTCCCCCGGCCACAGGCTGACCTGATTGTCCGTCCACCGCACGGGCAGGACGGGTGCGCCCGCGCCGGTCACCAGATGGGCGTCCACCTGCAGGGCCGGGGTCTGGCCGCTCGAGGTGTTTCGCAGGGTCACGGTCGTGGTCGCGGTGCCGTCGGGGGCGGTGGTGGTGTCCGCGGTGGCGGACACCGGCGCCCGGTCCATCCCGCTGAGTCCGGTCAGGTCGGCGTAGGAGGTGGTCGGGGTGTAGTACCAGTCGGTGTTGTCCCAGTCGAGCACGTCCGGCTCGGTGGACAGCCAGTAGACGTTGCGGCTGACCTCCTTGCCCGCGCCGTCGGTGAGGACGAGCTTGGCGAGGTAGGTACCCGACAGTCCGCTGACACTGGCGGGCACGGTCAGCGCGGTGACCTTGCCGCCGTCGGCCGGCGCGGTCAGGCCGGTGGCGCTCTTGTCGTACTTCCGCGCGCCCTTGGTGTCGTAGAGGCTCACCCGCGCGGTGAGTCCGGTGGCCGCGGCATGCCGGTTGTTGACCACGACCACCGTCCGCGAGTCGTACGAGTACTGGATGTGCAGCGGCTCATTCGCCTTCTTGGCGCCGAAGTAGGCCCCGCCCTGGTCGAGGTAGCGGTCGAAGAGCTGCCAGTGGAGGGAGGTCCAGCCGCTGTTGAGCATCCAGTAGACGACACCGGTGGCCGGTTTGGAGGTGTCGGAGAAGTTGCGGCCGTACGCCTCGTACTGGGCGCGCACCGCCTCGTACTGCGCGAGCTGCGCCTTGCGCACATAGTCCTCGAGGCCGGTCGGCGGGCCGTAGCGGCCGCTGAGCGCGTTGCCGAACAGCTCCAGATCGCCGAAGGTGCTCGACGGCGAGCGGTGGTACTGCTTGGCCTTCGGGTCCTTCCACAGCGTTTCCAGCTCGCTCGGGGACATCATCCGCCGGAGCGTGTCGAGGGTCGGGATGTCCGGCCCGGCGCTGGTCTCGGAGTTGAATCCGGTCGCGCCGCCCTCGCGCTTGGCGTACCAGTAGTTCGGGGGCACCCAGTCGTAGGGGCCGGTCATCTTCATCCCGGACTTGCCGAGGACCGGTGAGGACTTGGCGGAGGCGGCGGGCACGACCGGGTTCGGCCAGTCGGCGGCCTTCAGGGCGTCGAGGTAGTTCTTCTCGATGGTCGCGTCGGGGGCGAAGTCGCTGCCGATGAGGAAGGAGATGACGCTGGGGTGGTCGCGCAGCCGTGCGGCCTCGGCGGCCATGGAGTCCTTGGCCACCACGTAGTCGGCGGCGGACCACTTGTCGCCCGTCTCGTCGCCGTTGACCTGGCCCTCCCACTTGTCGCAGCACTCCCAGCCCGGGAGGGTGAGGATGCCGTACCGGTCGGTGAGGTCGAAGAACTCGTCCGGCTCGATATGGCCTTCGAGGCGGATGGTGTTCAGGCCGAGGTCGAGGGCGTACTTCAGCCGGTCCTCGACGTAGCGGGCGTCCCAGCGCAGAAAGACGTCCGGGGACCAGCCGCCCGCCTTGATCAGCAGCGGGCGGCCGTTGACGGAGTACCGGCGGGCGCCGTCGGCGTTCAGCGGGGCCTTGACGTCCCGGATGCCGAAGGTCTCATGGGCTGTGTCGGAGGCCGTGCCCGAGACGGTGGCGGTCAGGTCGAGGTCGTACAGCGGCTGGCCGCCCATCCCGGCCGGCCACCACACCCGTGGCTGGTCCACGCGCAGTTGCGGATAGGCCGCGGGGGTGAAGGTGACGGTCTTCTTCTCGTGTGCGGCCAGCGCCACGGTCTGGCTGAAGGACACCGAGCCGACGGTCCCGGAGACGGCGGCGGTGACGGGCGCGCCGGAGTCGTTGCGGGCCTCGGCCTTGACGGTCAGTTCGGCGGAGGACAGCGACGGCACGGCCAGTTCGGTGGTCACATGCGCCCCGCGCAGGGCCACCGGGCCGCCACGGCGGACCAGGACGTCGCGCACCAGCCCCATGTTCTCGTCGGGCGGGGGCTGGAGCCAGTCGATCCAGCCCATGGTGAGGTTCTTGCGCGGGTCGTTGGGCTGGACCCTGAAGGCCACCGTGTTGGTGCCGGACTTCACCAGGTCCGTGACATCCAGCTCATGGCGGGTGTAGGCGCCGGCGACCTGGTCCTTGGT
>NZ_MUNE01000284.1 GCF_002154605.1 Streptomyces milbemycinicus
GCCGCCGCGCTCGCCGAGCGGTGCGGCGGCACCCTCAACAACGTCGTCCAGGCCGCGTGGTCCCTGCTGCTGGGCAGCTACAGCGGCCGCGGCGAGGTGGTGTTCGGCGTCACCAAGTCCCGCAGGTCGTTCGCGCCCGAAGGCCGCGACATGGTGGGCCTGCTGATCAACACCCTGCCGCTGCGCGTGGTTCTCGACGCCTCGGCCACCGGAGCCGACCTGGTGCGCGCCCTGCGCGAGGGGCATCTCGCCCTGCGTCGCGGCGAGCACATCGAGCTGCCCCGCATCCACCGGCTCAGCGCCGTCCCGGACGGCTCCGCCCTGTTCGACAGCGTCGTCGTCTTCGAAAGCCGTACCGTCCAGGCCGAGCTGCGGCAGCGGGGCGGAGCCTGGCAGGACCGCGACTTCCATCTGGAGGAACGCAGCAACTACCCGCTCACCCTGAGCGCCTATCAGGACGATCGGCTGCTCCTCAAGCTCGGCCACGACCGCCGGCAGCTGACGGACGCGGTCGCCCGGCAGGTACTGCACGACACGGTGACGCTGCTCAGGGCGCTGATCGAGGCACCCGACCTGCCGACCGGAGACCTGTGCGCCGGGACCGGCCCGGTCTCCGGCGCGCTGGCCCGGCGCCGGGCGGCGTGCGGCCCCGACGCGGAGCGGCACTGGGCCGAGCGGACGGCCCGGCTGAACCGCCCGCGGGCCGACCCCACAGGGCCTGCCCACGTGGTCCGGCTGGACACCCGGCACACGGCCGATCCGGAGCTGCTGCTCGCCGCGGTCCTGGCCTTCGTCTCCCGCGGCACGGAGGAGGCGGACACCGGGGTCGCCCTGCGTTGGCGGCACCTGGCCGCCTGCCCGCCCCACCCGGCGGTGGCGACCCACGTTCCGTTCCCCCTGCCGTTCATCGCCGACGGCAGGCCCTTCGCCCGGATCCACGACGAGGTGCGGTCCCTCCTGCACGACGACGAGACGATGGGCGTCCCCGCCCGGGATCCGCGGACGGCATGCTGGCCGGTCCGCATCGAACTGCACACCGGACCCGCCCCGGGCGGCGCCGCGTTCCCCGACGAGGCGACCGGTCTCGCGACGACCCGGCTCGTACGGATCGCCGAGGACGGCTCGTGGGTGCGCTGGGCGGACCCCGACCCGGCGGCGGCCGCGCGGTTCGCGGCCTTCCTCGACGCCGTCGCGGCCGACCCCGGCCGACCGGTGACCCAGGTGGCGGAGCTGACACCCGACGAGCGCGCACGTGTGCTGGAGGAGTGGAACGACACCGCGGCCGACTACCCGTCCCACCTCTGCGTGCATCAACTCTTCACCGGCCAGGCCCGGCGCCGCCCCGACGCCGTCGCCGTGGCCTGCGGGGACCGCACGCTCACCTACCGGGAACTGGACGAGCAGTCCGACCGACTCGCGGAAGAACTCGCCGCACGTGGCGCCCTCCCCGGTGAGCTGGTCGGCGTGGCCCTGCGCCGCTCCCCGGAACTGCTGGTCGGTCTGCTGGCCGTGCTGAAGACGGGCGCCGCCTACGTCCCGCTCGACCCCGTGTACCCGCCGGAGCGCATCGCCGCCATGGCCGACGACTCGCGACTGCGGCTGGTGGTCACCGAGTCCGCGCTGCGGCCCGCCCTGAGCGGCGTACACGCCGACCTGCTGCTCCTTGACGAGGACCGCGAACGCCCGGCCGGCCGGTGCGTCCCGGCCGTCCCGGCCGGTGCCGATGACCCGGCCTACGTCATCTACACCTCGGGCTCCACCGGGAGCCCCAAGGGCGTGCGGATCGGGCATCGCGCGCTGACGAACTTCCTGTGCGCCATGACCCGGCAACTCGGCTGCGCCGAGCACGACCGGCTGCTGGCCGTGACCACCGTGTGCTTCGACATCGCGGGACTGGAGCTGTACCTGCCGCTGATCACGGGTGCGCGGGTGGAGATCGCGCCGGCCGAGACAGCGGCGGACGGCTTCGCCCTGGGAGCCCTGCTGGAGCGGACCCGGCCCACCATGATGCAGGCCACGCCCGCCACCTGGCGCATGTTGCTCACCGCGGGCTGGACGGGACATCCGGGCCTGAAGGCGCTGTGCGGCGGTGAGGCGCTGCCGTCGGACCTGGCCGAGGAACTCCTCTCCAGGTCCGGGGAACTGTGGAATCTGTACGGGCCCACCGAGACCACCATCTGGTCGACGGTCAGCCGCGTCGAACGCGGTGACCGGGTGACGATCGGTCGTCCCCTGGCGAACACCCGCTGCTATGTGCTGGACCGCTTCGGCGAACCCGTCCCTCCCGGGACACCGGGAGAGCTGTACATCGGCGGGGACGGTGTGGCCGACGGATACCTCGGGCGGCCCGAGCTCACCGCCGAGCGGTTCGTGAAGGATCCCTTCGGGCCCGGCGGTGCGCGGATGTACCGGACCGGCGACCTCGTCCGGCAGCTGGCCGACGGCCGGCTGGAGTACCTCAACCGCATCGACAGCCAGGTCAAGCTGCACGGTTACCGCATCGAACTGGGTGAGATCGAGCACCACCTGCGCGCCCGGCAGGGCATCCGGGAGGCGGTCGCGGTGGTCCGCGAGGACAGCCCCGGCGACCGTCGGCTCGTCGCCTACGTGGTGGCCGACCCCGGCACGGAACCGGACACCGCGGCACTGCGCAACGCCTTGCGCGGCGTGCTGCCGGGCTACATGGTGCCCGCGGCCGTGGTCGTTCTGGACGAGGTGCCGCTCACCCACAACGGCAAGGTCGACCGCAAGGCCCTGCCCGGCCCGGCCCCGGCCGGGCCGGGCAGGGCCCAGGCGGGGCCGGACGCGCTCACCACCGACACCGAGCGGGCGGTCGCCGCCGTCTGGCGCCGGGTGCTCGGCGTGCCCCTGGTCGGCCCGCGCGACAACTTCTTCGACCTGGGCGGCAATTCCCTTCTGCTGATGCACGTGGTCAAGGAGGTGCGGGACACGCTGGATCCGTCGGTCACCCGCGTCGACGTGTTCCGCTATCCCACCGTCGGCGAGATGGCCCGCCACCTCGCCGCACCGCGGGCCGGCGAGCGGCCGACCGCCGCGGCCCGGCCGGCCCGGGCCCGGCGCGAGTCGCTGGAACGGCTGCACCGCAGACGCACCACGAGGGGAACGGGCCCCACCGCCACCTGACGACACACGTCATTCCGCTGACGACACACGTCATTCCGCCCGCGTCATTCCGCGTACGACCATCCGTGAAGGAAGGACCCATGGCCCACTGCGCCGTGTGCTCTCTGGGAGAGGACCACCCCGGCATCACCCTGGACGAGAACGGGACCTGCAACCTGTGCAACCTCGAAGTGGCTGATGAACTGCTGGAGAACTTCACCTACACCAACCGCGTCTTCGAGGAGTTCACCGCCGCCGGCCCCAACCGCGACGGCGAGTTCGACTGCCTGTTCATGTACAGCGGCGGCAAGGACAGCACGTACATGCTGGACAAGTTCGTCAATGAATACGGCAAGCGTGTCCTTGCCTATACCTTCGACATCCCCTTCGAGAGCGAGCACGCCGCCGACAACATCAAACTGGCGAAAGAGAAGATCCCCGCGCATTTTGTGCTGGACTCGGACGAGGCCGGTATCACGACGATGATGCGCGACGTCTTCAACCGGCCTGCGCCGCGGAAGCCCGGAGAGTATCTCGATGAGAAACTGCCGTGCGTGTCCTGTCGCACGTTCTTCGTCATCCGGGCCATCCTCTGCGCGATCCGCAACAAGATCCCGTACATCGCCCTGTGCGCGGACCCGCAGCAGATCCTCACCATGGAGTCCAACGTCCGGGAGATCGCGCGCGGTTTCTATGAGACCTTCGGCCGCGAGCTGACCGGTCGGCTCTTCGGGGAGGAACTGGAGAACGTGCTGTTCGCCACCGACGAGGAACTTCCGAAAATCGTCTTCCCGTTCATCGCGATGCGCTACGACTACGACCCCGACGCGATGGTGCGGGAACTGAAGGAAAAGGGGCTCTACCAGTCCTCGCCGCTGGAGACCCACTGCACCCTGTATCCGCTGCTGAACTACTACTCGTTCAAGAACTGGGGGTGCATGTTCTACAAGCTGAACGCCTCCAGTTACCTGCGCGCGGTGAAGAAGAACAAGAACTACGACCGCTCCACCTACAGCATCAAGTTCCCGCGCGCGGCGAATCTGCCGGACATCGAGCAGCGTCTCCAGGACATCATCTTCGACATTGCCCGAGGTGATGCCGACCCGCGGGCACACGAACCGGCGCTGGTCGAGATCTTCAGGGAACTCCATGGAGACGAGAACGCGGCCCACTTCGTGGCCCGCAGTTTTCTCGACATGCGCACGACGGCCACCCGTATGGGAATAAAGCTCGCCTGAAGGAGGCAGAGATGGACCAGCACGACATCAGGGAATCCGATATCGCCATCATCGGCATGGCATGCCGCCTGCCGGGCGCTCCCTCCGTGGAGGCCTTCTGGCGCAATCTGCGGGAGGGCGTGGAGTCGACGACCTTCCTGTCCAACGAGGAACTGCTCGCCGCGGGCGTGGATCCGCAGCTCATCGATGACCCGAGCTATGTCAAGGCCGCCCAACTGCTGCCCGACATCGACCAGTTCGACGCCGACCTCTTCCGTATCACCGCGGACGAGGCGGAGATACTCGACCCGCAGCAACGGCAGTTCCTCGAATGCGCCCTGGAAGCGCTGGAGGATGCCGGATACGATCCCGGCGCCTACGACGGCGCCATCGGCGTGTACGCGGGCGCCGGGCTGAACACGTACCTGCTGCACAACCTCCACGACCGCTACCGCAACGCCTCCACCCTCGACGACTACCGGCTGATGCTCGCCAACGACAAGGACTTCCTGGCCACGCGGGTGTCCTACAAGTTGGACCTGCGGGGCCCCAGTCTCAGCGTCAACACCGCGTGCTCCACCTCACTGGTCGCCGTGCACACCGCCTGTCTCAGCCTGATCAGCGGCGACTGCGACACGGCACTGGCCGGGGCGGTGCACATCAGGGTGCCCCAGCGGAAGGGGTACCGCTACCAGGAAGGCATGATCCTCTCCCCGGACGGACACTGCCGCGCCTTCGACGCCAAGGCGCAGGGCACCATCGTCGGGGACGGCGTCGGTGTGGTGGTCCTCAAGCGGCTGCGCGACGCCCTCACTGACGGCGACTTCATCCACGCGGTCATCAAGGGCACCGCCGTCAACAACGACGGTGCGGCGAAGGCCGGTTACACCGCTCCGACCGTCGAGGGCCAGGCGGCCGTCATCCGCGACGCCCAGCAGATCGCCGACTGCCCGCCGCACACCATCGGATACCTTGAGGCGCACGGCACGGGCACACCGCTCGGCGACCCCATCGAAGTGACCGCGCTCAACGCCGTGTTCACCGAGGACGCCGAGGGGACCGGCCGCTGTGCGATCGGCTCGGTGAAGACCAACATCGGCCATCTCGACGTCGCCGCGGGCATGGCGGGCCTGATCAAGACGTCGCTGATGCTGCGCCATGCCGAGCTGGTCCCCAGCCTGAACTTCGAGTCGCCCAACCCGGAGATCGACTTCGACGCCGGGCCGTTCCACGTCGCCACCGAACTCACCGACTGGCCCGACACCGACGGCGCGCCGCGCCGCGCCGGCGTCAGCGCGTTCGGGATCGGCGGCACCAACGCGCACGTCGTCCTGGAGGCGCCGCCGGCCCGCCCGGCGCCGTCCGAGCCCCGCCCGGCCGAGCTCCTGGTGCTCTCGGCCCGCTCGCCGCAGGCCCTGCAGCGGTCCATGGCCAACCTGGCCCGGCACCTGCGGATCCATCCGGAACTCTCGCCCGCCGACGTGGCCAAGACCCTCGGCGCCGGCCGCCGTGCCCATCGTCACCGCTGCGCCGTGGTCTGCTCCGACCTGCGCGAGGCAGCCCTCGCCCTCGCCCTCGCGGACCGCGAGCAGCTGATCACCGGGGATGTCGCGGACGACCGCCCCGACGTGGTCTACGGCGTGGCCGACCGGCTCGGGGACGGCGGCACCCACGCCGTGGCGCTGCTGCGCGCACTGCCCGCCTACCGCGCGGAAATCCAGGCAGTGACCGGCACGGACGGCACGGACGCCGAAGCGCTGCTGGGCTCCGACGACACGGCGGCGGCCCTGGTCGCCCAGCTGGCCGCCGCCCGCCTGTTCACCGCGTGGGGTGTGCGGCCCGCCGCCGTGACCGGCGGCCCGGTAGCCCGGCTCGTCGCCGCCTGCCTGTCCGGCGAGCTCACCGTCCCGGAGGCGCTGCGCCTGCTCGATGAGGACCCGGTCACCTGGACCGGCGTTCCGCGGACGCCCTCCGACACTCCCACGGGCGCCCTGCTGCTGCGCCTCCAGCCCGACGGCACCGCTCCGCCCGGCCTGCACCGCACCGCACACGACCTGGCGACGGTGTGGACCGCGGGAGCCGACGTCGACTGGGACGCGTTCTACGGCGGCGAGCAGCGCTGCCGTGTCCCGCTGCCGCACTACCCGTTCGAGCGCACGCGTCACTGGGTCGAACCGGAACACCGCACCGCGCGGCGCACACCGGAGCCCGACACCCTGACCGACCGGCTCGGCGCGGCCGTCGGGCACGAACGTGTCGACATCATCACCGAGTTCGTGCAGCAAAAGATCGCCACGGTCCTGGGCGGGGAAGCAGGCGGGCTCCCGGAGACCGACCGCAATCTGTTCGACATGGGCCTGGACTCGCTCATCCTGATCGACGTCACCGCCCACCTCGGCGACGCGCTGGGCGAGCAGGTGGAGGCGTCCGCGTTCGTCGAGTACCCCACGATCCGCTCCTTCTCCGAGCACCTGGCCATCGTCCTCGGCCTGGTCGAGGAGTCCCCGCCGCAGCAGGACGGCATCCGGACCTCCCGGCGGGCCCAGCGCGCGGCCGCCCGCCACACCGGCCAGGCCTGACCCCCTCCCGGCGGCGACGCCCCGACCCACGGTGGCCGACCGAAGACCTGTGAGAGAGAGCAACTGTGGACGACAAGCGAAAGCCGCTGCTGAGCCTGCCGGCCCGGGCCCGGCGAGCGACGGCGTGGCGATCGTAGGCGCCGCCGGCCGCTACCCTCTGGCCGAGACCCCCGCCGAACTGTGGGACAACCTGGCCGCGGGCCGGCACTGCATCCGTGAGGTGCCCGCCGACCGCTGGGACGCCGACACCCACTACGACCCGGCGGGGGTGCGCGGCCTGGGGCTTTTCGATCGCTCAAGTATGGGCATGATCAGTGATCGTGGGTCTGCGACTGCTCTGCCTGATCTTCTGCCGACTGCTGGGCTGCTGCCTTTTGCTGGGCCGCTCGACCGCCGCGAACAACGCCGAGATCCTCGCTCTCCGCCATGAGTCCGTGTCCTGGAACAGCACGCCCAGCTCGTCGCGGACCCGAATTGCCAGACAGCCTTGGGGAAACGCCGCGCGGGCCACTGGGGCTGTCGCGGCGGCCGAGGCCCGGCACGGGCTCGGTGGCGTGCTGATCGTCGATCCTCAGCTGTTCCGCGCCGGGTCGCCAGTCACGTACGGACATCGTGGCGGCTTCCCCCGTCTGTGACGGCTTGAGTTCGAGTCGTCGGGAACACCAGCCAGGCAGTCTTCGTCCGAATGTGCTGGTCACAGCCACTCGTTGATGGCCGAGTCGAGGACCGTGGCCTCGTAGCGGGTGGTAATCGCGGCGGCGCGGTTGCGAAGGGCAGTGCGCAGTGACGCCGGGGCCAAGGCTTCCGCGTCCGTGCTGAGCTGCCATAGTGCCCACTCGGCGTGTCGCAGATCCTGGAACGTCACCTCCAGCCGCAGCCAGCCGTCTGCGTCGGGTTCTGCGGCGCGGACGGCCACCACGGTGCTCAGCAGGTCCTCCCGCCGCTCAGGGTTCACCCGTACCAGCACGGCGATATGGTCGCCGGACAGAAACTGCGCGCAGCGTTCCCGCCAGACCCGGTCCAGATCAACCGCGTTCGGTCGCTGTGCCGGTTCGGGGAGTTCCTCGGCGGCCAGCACCCGCGACAGCCGGTAGGTGCGGTCCGCGCCAGATCTCGTGGCCAGCAAGTAACCCCGGTCGCGCACCGTGACCAGGCCGATCGGGTCCACCGTGCGCCACTGCGGCGCCTGGTCCGTGGCCGCGTAGTGGATGCGCAGTTTGTGTCCGGCGAGCACCGAGCGCCGGATCTCGATCATGGCCGTGCCGGGCACCTTCTCGGTGACCGGCCGGCGTGAGAGCAGGTCGGTTTCCGGCTCGACGAGAAATCGCTGGGCCGCGTCGCTCGCGGAGGTCTGATGGCTTTCGGGTAGCGCGTCAACCACCTTGCGCATGGCCGAAGCGAGCGCCGAGCCGAGGCCGAATGCTTGCTCGCCGCGCCCCGGTCCGGCGGTCAGCAAGGCAAGGGCCTCGTCTTGGTTCAGTCCGGTGAGCTCGGTCCGGAAACCGGGCAACAGCGCGAACCCGCCGTGCCGACCGCGTTCGGCATAGACCGGGACGCCGGCTGCGGACAGCGCCTCGATGTCGCGCAGCACGGTACGGGTGGACACCTCAAGCTCGCGGGCCAGTGTGTCCGCGGTCAGCCGACCGCGCTGACGCAGCAGCAGCACCAGCGAGACCAGCCGATCGGCACGCATACGAGGACCCTATCGAATACATGACCAAGGGTGTCATCTTTTCCTGGGAGGCTCGTGGGCATCGACGTCATCGATGGCGACTGACGCGCCGATGGACGTCCGTACTCCCAACGAATCGCATGGAGCTGATGTGGCAGTGGAACGAACGGCAGTCAACCCGGTGGCCTGGTCCGTGGAGATGGGATTCAACCAGGGTGAGATCGTCTCCGGGCACACCCGGACCCTGTACTGCTCCGGACAGACCGCGATGAGCGGCGAAGGCAAGCCGCAGCATGACGGTGACATGGCCGCACAGCTGGCGCTGAGCCTCGACAACCTGGAGGCCGTGCTCGGCGAGGCCGGCATGTCCCTCGCGAACCTCGTCCGGCTCAACGTCTACACCACCGATGTCGATCTACTTTTTCCGCACTACGGCGTGCTGGCGGCGCGGTTGGGCGCCGCCGGGGTGGCACCGACCACCACGATGCTCGGGGTGACACGGCTGGCGATCCTCGGCCAGATGGTCGAGCTCGAGGGGACCGCCGTCGCCTGACACGGCCTCGCTGCCTCTGCCGCTCGGGTGATTGCCGGTGCCGAGCGCGACCCGGAAGCATGCCACCGCTCGCTGGCCGCCCAGCGAGCGG
>NZ_MUNE01000285.1 GCF_002154605.1 Streptomyces milbemycinicus
TCGCCGCGCGGCCGACCCAACCCAGTACAGCGAGGAGGACCCCAACCGCCGTCTGCATCGTCGCGACTCCCGGCAGGCCCGGTCCAGTCACACCCGCATCACCACCGCCGAGGCAGAGGAGATGGTCGAGGCTCCGCTTGTAGATATATGCGACGTGTGTCGCCCGGATCGGGCACTTCAACGCTTATGCCGTGCCACACTGGACGTGCCCCTCGCCGCATCCCCCGTCGGCGAGGGGCATTCACGTACTCAGTGTGGTTCCTGATACTCCGGCTCCTCGAAGATGAGCTGACCGCCCAGCAAGCAACGCACGGCCCGTGGTCACCGGACTGGCACAGGCAGACCCTCCAGGTCTGTCGACGCGGCGACGGAGACCCGATCGTCGCGGAGTTCACCTACGCCATCCCCACCCGTGAGCCGGAGGTACACGAGGCTCGAGCAGAGTGCGACACCCGTGACGCCGAGCACATTGCCCGCCACCACCCGACCCGCGCGCTTGCGGAGGTCGAAGCCAAGCGGCGCCTGATGGACGAGGTCTTCGCCTACGAGGCGAAGGCTGACGGCGAGCGGGGATGTGGTCACAGTGCCAACGACATCGCCGCCGGGTTGTGTCCCAAGGCGAATCTCAGCGATATCACGGCGCTCCGTCTGCTCGCCCTGCCGTATGCCGACCACCCCCACTACCGCGACGAGTGGCGGCCCTGGCTGTATGACCCTGTGAGGTTGGGGACACGACTGGAAGTCCAGCTACGGCCAAGTCGTTCAACAGGACGTCGGCCACAAGTTCCTCGACCACTGCGCTGCCATGCTCGGTCATGGCATGGGTCAGCTCGGGGTCCCAAGGTGCTTCGGTGAGACGGCCGGGTCGCGGGCCCTGTGGTGTGCGGGCGACCGCAGCACGGTAGTCCGCCGCGCTCATACGCCAGGGCCGGGCCGGTGTCTTGTCCAGGACGTACGCGGCGATGCGGATGCCTTCGCCGTCGAAGTCGCCGTGGTAGCGGAGGGTGGCGCCGTGGTCCGCGAGGAGACGCAGGAGGTGGATCGCCGCGCTGTTGGGCCAGCCGGACGTGCACACGAGCGGGGGACAGCGCGGGCCGAAGCGGCGTACGGCGAGGGACAGAATGCTGGGGTTCTCCACGGCGTGGACGACGGGCGCGGGGGCTGCGGCGAGGGTGAACTCGCCGGGGGCCCGCAGTTGGGCGAGGGTCAGGCTGGCTGCCTGTCCGGCCTCGGCGCAGACGTTGGCCACGCGGGCGAGCGGGCCGCCACCGGACGGACGCAGTCCACCGACGAGAACAGTGGCGGACAGGTCGTCGTCGGCGACACCCGCGCGGGTCCACAGGGCGCGCCGCCCCGCCGCGGACTGCGGCGGGGCTGTGTCGTGGAGAGTCGCCAGGGCGCGCAGGACGAGGGTGGACAGGCGGGTGCCGTCGTCAAGTGCGTGGGAGTCGCCCTTCAGGACCCGGGCAGCGAATACGGGCAGTGGCTCTGCTTGGGCGGGGAGCTCTGCGAGCACGGTCAGCGCGTCGGTCAGTAGGGATCGGGTGCGTTCCGGTGAGCCGCCGACCAGGCCGGCGGCTCGGCAGGAGGCGGCCCACTCGGCGAGCGCCGGCTGAGCTCGCACGGTGCCATGGCCGTCCAGCCATGTCCACAATTCGGCGCGCTCGCCATCTTGCCGGCGTCGTTTGCTCGCGCGGTCGTCGAGGGGTCCGACGAGTTCGGTGACGGTTTCGCGCACCGTGTGCCCGCACAGCTCGGTGACCGCTTCTTCCAGCCGGGCCAGGGCGACGGAGGGCCGGGCGTCCGGCAGCCTGTCCAGGCCGAGGAGGTCGGCGAGGGCTTCGCGCTGGGCGTCGTCGAGCGGTCCGAGGCGTACCCGTGCGACGGGGAGGCCGGAGGAGAGGCGGTCATGGACCGCGTGCCAGAGCGGGCGGAGTTCGGGGCGGCGCAGGGTGCGTTCGCCGGGGGCCGGTTCCGGGCGCGTCATCCCGCCTCCAGGTCGGTGCCGTTCCAGACAAAGCGGGCGCTGGTGACAGCGTCGTCATCCCCGTCAGTGATGAGCTGGTGTACGGCGATGCCGGGCAGCTCGCCGTAGGTGCACCACTCGTGGTCGGAGGTGATCACAAGGTCCAGGTCGAGTGCGCTGAGCAAGGCGAAGACTTGTCCGCGGTTGACGGTGTCGACTCCGACGAAGACCTCGTCCAGCAGGATCGGCCGGGGTGCCAGGGGCACGGCCTCGTAGTGGGCGGCGACGGCGGCGAACAGCGGCAGATGCAGTGCGATGGCCTTCTCTCCCCCGGAGAGTGCACCGTGCAGCTTCTTGGTCAACGGCTGCCAGCCGGTTCCGTTCGCCCGGTCCAGGCGGACTGTGAAGCGGTGCCAGGCTGTGTAGTCCAGCACCTCGCCGAGTTGCTCCTCCCAGCTTGCGGCGGTGTCGCTGCCCTTGGCCTCCTCGATGCGGACTCGGAAGAAGGCATGCAGGGCCTCCCTGTCGCTCTCGGTGACCCGGCCCGGGTCTTTGAGGAGCAGCTGGCGTGCGGTGCGGGTGCTGTCCGGAAGATCCGGACGGACGTCCCAGACGAGTTGAACGGCGACGTTGGAGGCCGTACGGACCCGCTCCAAGTGCCCGTTCATGCGATCGACGAGTTCACCGGCCTGGCGGATGCGGGCCGCGAGGTGGCGGCGGATGTCACCGGTGAGGATCTGGTCGAAGAGGCGCCGCTCGGCAGTGGTGATGTCGTCACGGCTGCGGTCACGCTCCTGGGTGAGCGTGGTGAGCAGCCCTGTCGCCCCGACGCGTACGCCGTCCAGGGTGGCGGTGAAGAGTTGGATGTCGTCGTCGGGCTCCAGGTCCAGGTCGGCACGGGCGCCGAGACGCCGGCGGGCCTCGTGGACCGCTTCGGAGAGGCGGGTCGCGGCATCGCCCAGGTTGCGTGGGGCGTGCGGGATACCGGGCCACTTCGCCGCCATGGCACGGGCGGCCTCCAGGGTGGCCTTGGTGCCGTCCCCGGCGTCGAGTTCCGGTGTGCTGCCGGCGTCCTCGGCCAGCCCGGCCAGGCACAGGTGCCGGAATCGGTGCGCCGCGCCGTCCCGGACCGTGACGGCCCGCTCCCGCCGTTCGGCGTCCTGTCCGCTGGTGGCCCGCAGACCTCCGATACGGCCTTCCAGGAGGAGCAGGAGATCGGCCGCCCGGGCGGCCTCCTCGCGGCAGCGACGCAATTCGGCGCGCGCCTCGGCGACACGTGCGACGATCTGTCGATAGTCCTCCCCGACGGTGGCCTCCACCGCCTCCAGGCGTGCCTTCAGACCCGCTGCCTCCGCTTCTGCCGCAGCCGCGCCCTCGGCCTGCTCCTCGGCGACCCGACGCGAGCGGTCTGCCTGCGCGGCCAGCTGATGAGCCCTGTCTGCGGCAGCTGTCGCGGTGAGGCGGGCGTCCACCCAGCTGTCGGCGGTGTCCCGGAACCTGTCGATGTCGACGGAGAGTGCACGCAACCGGCCACGGTCGGTGGGCAGTCCGTGTTCCGCGGCCCGGCGGCTGAGCGCGCGCAGCGCGCCCGCCACCTCGGTCTCACATCGCGCGAGGCGCGCGGCGGCGTCGCGTACGGCGTCGTCCCGAGCGGCCACCCTTTCCTCGGCACGATCCCGGCCACGCCGCCGGGCGTCGAGTTCCCGGTGGTCGGGGCGGGCCGCGCGGTCGGCGTCCAGCCGGGCGCGGCGAGCGTCGAGGTCGTGCAACCGGTCGTCGAGCGCGGCGAGGGAGGCGTTCGTCTCGCCGATCCGCTCGGTCAGTTCGCCGATCCGGCGCTGCCGGGCCCGCTGCCGCGCGAGGGCGCCGATGTGGGCGGGTTCCGTCTTGTTCCACGTCCCGGTGGCGAGCGCCAGACGCCAGGCGCCGTCGGTGGACACGGCGGCCGGGTGGCCTCCGGGCAGATGTGTGCCGAACGCGACACCGGCCAGGATGCGGGTCACGGTGTCGGCCGGGACGGGGATGTCTTCCTCGGGCCTCAGTACCTCCAGCAGGCTGGGCCCCGGGGCGGTCACGGCCAGGGCAGCCTCGGCCCGGGTGTCGTGACCCGGCAACGTGATCCCGTCGTAGGGGCTCACCCAGGCATCGAGCAGGCCCGACGCCTCCAGTGCCGCCTCCACCGCGGCCTGAACAGTGAGCGGGACGCCCTCGCGGAAGGCGACCAGCCGCCACAGCGGCGCCCCGGCCGTCGCCGTGCGGGTTGTGGTGCGGGTGGGTGGAGGTGGGGGCGGCAGGTCGGTTTCGCCGCTCAGCCGTCGTACCTCTTCCGCAAGTCGGCTCCGCTCGTCCCGCAGGCCCTGACGTGCGGCTCGGGCGGTGGCCTCCGCCGTGGCGATCTCCTGCTCCACCGGGCGCGCGGCGGCTTCGGTCAGGGCCGTCACCTCGGCCTCGGTCGCCGCCCCGGCCATCAGGGCCTCGGAGTCGGCGATGCGCAGTTCCGTACAGCCCTCGGCCCAGGTAAGCAACCGTTCCGCCTGCGCGGCAAGGGCGTCGTCCCAGGCCGCGGACGCCTCGCCCCGCCGGGCGATCGCCTCCGCGAGTCGGGTACGGGCCTCGTCCAGCAGGTCCTCGGCTGCGCCCCGGTCACGTACCGCGCGATCGTGCTCGTCCATCGCCTCGTTGATGAGGGTGACCTGCTGGCGTCGGGCCATGGCCGCGCCCCGCAGCAGCCGGCGGGCCTGTCGGGCCCCGTTCTCGCCCGCGGTGGGTGTGGCACCGGAGCCCTCGGGTCGGCTGCCGCCCGTCGCTCCCCCCACGCCGTCGGTCAGGGGCTCTGCGAGATCTACGTCGAGGATTGTCCTGGCCTCGTGATAAATGGACTCCAGACCGGCTGTCCGGGCCGATCGGCGTGCTTCCTCGGCGGCTTCGCGCGCGTGCTCGCCGAGTGTGCGGGCCTGGCCTGCCACCTCATCGGTGCGCCGCTGGTCCTCCTCCGCCCTGACCTGAGTGGCCTGGGCGGTGGCGCGCAGTCGCTCGGCGGCGGCTGACGCGTCCTCAGTGCGGCGGCGAAGCCCGGCGAGTTCCTCGCCCCTCTTGTACGCGTCGCTCTCGCGCAAGCCCTCGACGGCCTCCTCCAAGGCGTGCGCGCGCGTCTCCTGTTCCTGGCGCCGGGCCTGGGCCGACTCACGTTCCGCCAGCGCCTGTTCGAGCTCCTCGGCGCTCTGGCGGGCGACGCGGGTGAGGTTGTCCATCTCGGTGGTCGCCGAGATCAGCGCGGCAGAACCGGAACGCAGGACCCGTCGCGCGTAGGCGCGTTGCCGGGCTGCGACGGTCTCGGCCGCCGTCACCTCGTCGTCGAGCCGCTTGAGATGTTCGCGCTGGCGATCCAGCCGCTCGAAGCCCTCGGCGAGTTCGGCGATCTCGCCTTCACCCAGCGGGGGCAGAGCGCGGGACAGCAGGGTGGAGAGCAGGGACGGATCGAGCCGTTCGGACAATTTGGGCTGACGCAGCTGGAGCAGGGCGGACAGCAGTGACTCGTAGCGCTGCTCCCCCATGCCGGCGAAGAGTCCGCGTCGTACGGCCGCGCGGTAGTCGGTGGCGGAGGCGTGCACGTCGCCGCGGTCACGCAGGGCTTCGGCGAGGGCGGCGCGGGTCAGCGGCTGCCCCGCCTCGTTGACGAGGAGCACACCGCCCGGGTGGGCGATCCTGGCGCCGGTGGTGAAGTAGTCGGCGTGCACCCCGCTGGTGTGCACGCTCGCCTGCAAGCGCGCCCCGCAGCCGAACCACCGCTCGGTGCCGTCGTCGCCGACACGGCGGAATTCCATCCACACGTACCCGACGCGGGTCTTGCCGGAGGCGCCCTCCCCCAGCAGGTTCCAGTGCATGGTGCGTTCCGAACCGCCGAACGTCGACAGACGGTTGGGGCGGAGGCTGGCGTCGAAGAGGAAGGGCAGCAGGAGCTCCAACGCCTTGGACTTGCCCGAGCCGTTCTGGCCGCGCAACAGCAGGCGGCCCTGGTGGAAGGTGAAGGTCTCGTCGTAGTAGCGCCAGACGTTGAGGATGCCCGCGCGGTGCGGCTGCCAGCGACCGCGGGCGGGGTCCGCCGCTTGCGGCAGTGTCCCCGCCGGCTCGATGGACTCCTGCCGTCGCGGGCGGGGAAGCTCCATCACGCTCACTGCTCGTCTCCTTCCACGGCGACGCCACCGGAAACCGAGGTACCTGCCGTCTCACGCGGGCTCGTGCCCCGCTCCGGTCCGCGCTTGTTCTCCGGATCCGTACTGGCCCTCTCCGTCAGGCGGTAGCGGTACGCGGCCGGGCACGCGACGACACGGCCCCCGGTCCGGTGGACCAGGCCGACATCACGCAGCACCCGCACGGCGTCGTCGGCCAGCCGGGCCGCGCCGTCCTCGGACTGATACGCCTTGGCCCAGCGCGGAAAGCGGCGCAGCAGATCAGCTCCGGCCTCGACGAGTTGCTCGGGCAGCAATCCGACGGGCGCGGCACAGAGCGGCTCCAGGAGGAGCAGTGCGGCGACCCGGGCGGTGGAGGTGTCGTCGGGGAAGCGGACATCGGTGGCCAGTGCGTCCGGATCCACGAGCAGGAAGCCCTCCGCACGTTCCTCCAGGACGAAGCCGGCCTGCTCGACCGAGCGGCGCAGGATCTGGCGTCCGGTCAGGGAAGTGACGTACGCCAACTCGTCCTCAGTGAGGTCCGACCGGTACAGGACGGGGTCGTCGAAGAGACGGCGCAGCACCGAATGGCGCAGTTTCAGATTGCGCTGGGCGTCTGACGCGGCGGTCTCTCTGTGCGTCTCGTCCGCCGTCCCGTCGACGACCGCGCCGCCGTATCGGCGCTCCCGCACAAGCCCCGTGAGGAGTTCCGCGAACCGCGCGGGCACCTCGTCCGGGGGGACGGCGAGCCGGGAGGCGCCGACGGGTGCGGCAGGAAGCCGCATCAACAGGGTGGTGTCCACCCGGTACAGAACCTTGGCCTCCGCCGACGCTACGTACGCCTCGGTCGTCCCGTCCACCACTCGCAGCACCTCGTACGACTCCAGCAGCTTCAGGACGTCGACGAACGCCATGCGCTCCGGCCGGTGGACCGGGTCGAACGCGGGCAGCGCCCGGTCGGCAGCCGTGGCCTGCACGACGCGGTCGGCGAGCATACCGATGGTCGTCATCGGCATCGACAGCAGCTCGGCCGCGGTCACGCAGAGCAGGACGTAACGCCGTCGGTCGAACGGGGCCCGGCCGGAACGCGACCTGCGGGCCGGGCGGGACCCGTCCGGATCCGCGCGGACCTTTGCGAGGCGGGCGTACCCGCGACGGGGTTCCACCGCCAGGCTCCAGCCACAGGTGTAGTCGAACCACCGGGTCAGTGGTTCGCGGCGGCGCCGTACCAGCTCAAAGCCGGCCGGGTCGGCGCCCTCGGTGAGCAGGGGGCGGGCCAGGAGAAGCCGGATGGCGCGGGCGACCTCCTCCCGTTCGGCGGTGGCCAGTTGGTTGGCGAGGGTGCTCATCCCGCCGCCTCCTGCCGCGTGGCGCGAAGGGCCGGGAACGCGCTCGCTCCGCCCACCGCCGTGATGTGGACGACGTAGTCCGGCCCGGTCAGCGAGCCCTTCGCGGTGCACAGCAGGGCGACGCGGCCGTCGGGCGGTGGAGACAGCACGATCTCCACCCGACCGTCGCCCGTCGTGGCGCGCCGCAGGCCGCCCGCATCCGGCCGGGCGGACAGGGCCCGGCCCAGCAGATCGAGCAGCCGGTCGAAGACAGCAGGATCCAGCGCGCCGAAGGAGGACAGCCGCACGGGCCCGTCCGTCTCCAGCGCCCGCCAGGCACGCGCGAGCTCCGCTCGCTCCGCGCAGGCCCGCTCAGCGCGCTGTGCCCTGACCGCCGCGACATCCCGGACTCTGGCCGTGCGCGTGAACCGCTCCGTCCGCCCGCTGGTCCGCAGGAGTGCCGACACCTCCACAGGCGGGGCCTCGGACCAGGCCAGCGACGAGGGGATCAGCTCCGGGTCGGGGTGGGCGAGGTGAGCGTGGCGCGCCGGGCCGAGGCCGAAGGCCGCCGACCACAGCCGGTGCAGGTCCTCTTCCGCGGGGGCCGCCGCGAACCAGCGCGCCAGCTCCCGGAAATCCTGCACAGCGCTGGAGGAGCGGCGCCGCGATTCGTTGATCCGCTCCAGGACCTGAAGGAGCGAGACGATGGCCCGCCGGGCGATGTCGTGCAACTGCTCGATCCGGGGCCGCGCCCCGTCGTCCGGCAGGAACCACGCCCGCAGGCCCGCCCAGCGCGCCCGTCGGCTCTCCAGCCAGCCGGCCGCGGGATTCTCGCCGGTCACCGGCGGAAGCTCGGCACCGCGCAGGGCCCGCTCGCGCAACACGGCGATCCCCCGCTCCTCGACCCGGGCGACGGCGGCGGCGACCGCCTGGCCGCGCCGGTCGAGGTTGACCAGGAACTCCTGCAAATACGCGACGGTGGCGGCCTTCACCTCACGGAACACCTCCAGGTCCGCGGCCTCGGCGCGCAGCAGCCGCTGCAGTTCGCTGTTGAACGCCTTGGTGTTCTCCACCAGGGCCTCCAGATGCCCCTCCAGCTCCCGCAGCGTGCTGAAGATCCGCCGATCCACCGAGGCGGGCTCACTGGACAGCAGGCACAGCTCGTCGAGCCGGTCGGCGATCGCCTCCAGCACGGCCGTCTGCAGCGCCCCCGTGGAGGCCAGCACCTCCAACGCGTGCCGCACCCCGGCGAGAGCGGCCTCACCCTTGCGGGTCAGGGAGAACTGAAGGTTGCGCCGCTCGTACTCCTCGGCCGTGCGGTAGTTCTCCGCGTGGTTGTGCACCACGTCCAGGAGCTCCCACTGCACGAGTTTCCGCAAGACCTCATGCAGCTCGTCGTCCTCGACTGCCGCCGCCCAGCCCACCCCGCGCAGCCGCTCGCGCACGGCGTCGAGCCCCAGCGCCGTCTCCAGGTGCTCGCCGGCCACGCCGAAGGCGTCCAGCACCGCCCCGTACAGATCGGACCTCTCCACCGTGGTGAACCGGAACATCTCCGGTGGAACTCTGCGCACGCCTGCCCGTCTCCTCCCCCACCGCCTCGGCGGCATCCGGTTCTCCACCTTGAAGTGCTCTCCCTCGTAAACGAGGGAGATTCCTGCCTACCTTGCGGCGGCGGGCTTGACGCCACGGGGACGCCTGACGACTGCCCGGTGTGGTGAACCCACAGGCGGAGCAGCGCTGGGAGGTGCCGGGAGCGGGAACCTTGACCAGGGTGCCGCCCTGGCGGGCGGTCTTGTACGTCAGCATCGTCACGGTGCGGCCCCATGCCTCCTGGCTGATGGAGCGGTTCAGGCCGGACTTCTGCGCGACGTTCTTTCCCGGTTCCTCGATGGTGCCCTTGGCAGAGTTGACCATGTTCGTGATGGTGAGTGCTTCGACCACAACCGTGCCGTACTGGCGGGCGATGTCGGTGGTGGTCTTGTGCTGCCAGTCAACGGCGCGGCGCGTGGCTCTTGCGCGGAGCTGCTTGATCTGGTCGTAGCGGAAGGCGATGTGCCAGCCGAGCGCGTCCTTCACCAGCCGGGCACCGGTGATCAGGTTCTCGGTGTTGGCCCGCTTGCCGACCGGGAGGTCCTTGGTCCAGCGGAACCGGATACGGCCGATCCTGGGAATCTGGACCATGCCCCAGCGGCGATGCACGCGGCTGATGTTCAAATCCCGGCCTTGCGGAATGTCCACGGACATCACCGTGCGGGAGCGAGCCTTGAAGTTCGGCTCGTCAGCACGGCCGTCCCAGCAGTTCCGCCAGACCTGGAAGTACGTATTCAGCACGGCCTGCGCGGCCTGGGCGGGAAGCACGCCGAGCCAGTCGATCTCCTTGCGGGCCTGCCGGGTCGCCGCATCAGCGGCGGCCAGCGAACGCTTCTCCTTGGGGAGCATCGTCCACCAGTCGTGCAGGCAGTTCCACATGGTGCGCGCCGCGTGCGCCTGGTCGTCCATGAGCCGGATTTGCGCAGAGGTCAGCGCCAGCCGGGCACGATGCCCGAACTGCCGCATCTCCTGTACACGTTCCGTGCTCACGCAATCACTATAACATTTGGTTCATGTCGCCACGATGGAACCCAAATCCCGATGTACGCACTGGTCGTCACGTTGTCCACAACCTGCATGCCCATTTGGTGTTCGTCACCAAGTACCGACGTAAGGCGTTCACGGACGAGATGCTGACCAGGTGCGAGGAGATCATGCGAGAGGTCTGCCAGGACTTCGAGGCGGAGCTGAAACAGTTCAACGGCGAAGAAGACCACGTGCACCTGTTGGTGCACTATCCGCCCAAGGTCCAGCTCTCCAGGCTGGTCAACTCCCTCAAGGGCGTCTCCTCCCGATACCTACGCAAGGAGTACGACGCCCACGTACGCCGGTACCTGTGGGGCGGCCACTTCTGGTCCGGCTCCTACTTCGCCGGAAGTTGCGGCGGGGCACCGCTGACCGTCGTACGCCAGTACATCGAGAACCAGCAGCGCCCCGTATGACCGGGCCGGGGCCAACAGCGCAGATCCATGCCCAAAACCGAGGTCAGAACAGTATTGAGATGCGCTTCACCTCACCCGTGAACGGGCGAGCACTGCGCAAGATCAAAGGTAGGGGTTGAGCAGCCCGGACTGGAGGGCGACTCCCATCAGTCCGGTCGGGCAACGAGGACTTCCACACCTTTGCTCTGCAGCGAGTCGAGGTCCGGCTCCGGGATGTCGGCATCGACGATGACGAGGTCGAAGGCGGTGACGGGCGCGAGTTGGTACAGCCCACGTCGTCGGAACTTGGTGTGGTCGACCAGGAGGACTCTCCGGTCGCATGCCTCCATCAAGGCTCGTTTGACCGCCACCGTCTCCTGGGACTGGTGGTAGCAGTGACCGCGGGTGATGGCGGTCGTGGAGGCGAACAGGACGTCAGCGTGCAGGGTGCTGACCGCGTCGACGGTCCGGATACCGAGGAAGGCGTCGTAGGCCGGGTAGTACAGGCCGCCCAGTGATATCAGATCGATTCCGGCGCTGCCGGCGAGAAGCTGGGTGACGGGCACGAAGTTGGTGATGACGGTCAGCGGTGCACGCTGCGGGAGCAGTCCGACGAGGGCAAGGGCGGACGTGCTGTCGTCGATGACGAGGGACTGACCCGGTTTGACGAAGGTCAGCGCGGCACGCGCGAGCATGCTCTTCTGCGCCACCATGGCTTGGGTGCGATGCCGGACGTCACCGTGGAATGCCGTCGACGGCTGTGCGGTTGCCCCGCCACGCACCTTTCTGAGCCATCCCTTGGCCTGTAGGTAGTCCAGGTCGCGACGGATGGTCATCGGGGTGACGCCGAATTCGTCCGCGAGCTGCTCGATGCGGACGAAGCCTTCGTCGACAACGCGTGTCTTGATCCGCTCCCGCCTGTCGCTCGGCCCCCGTCCGCCTTCGTGGGCGGCCGGGTGTTCGTTTGCCTCCATGAGACCCCCTGTTCGATTGATGTGAAGAGAACATCCTTGTGCGCTCCGGACTCCACCTGCCGACTGCCGGACTTCCACCTGGAGAGAAGCTGTGACAGCCGGACATGCCGTGTGTTCCCTCTGGGGGGTGGGATACGCCACTGTTCAGCCACGCAAGGTAATCAAACACTTCAGTTGATCGAACAGCCAGCAACTCATGTTCGCTTCCGGCTGCCTGTTGACACTTCCGATGACGGTCACGTTACTTGTGCGCTACGTCTTTGTGCGTTGTGGCACAGCCACCGGTTCGCGGCCCCGGATCAAGGAGTGGAACATGAGGAGAACGGCCAATGGTGTTCTCATCGGCGTCGTCGCCCTGAGTGTCCTCACCGCATGCGCTGAGGAACCGACCAAGGCCGTCCAGGGGAAGGACTCGACGGGCAAGGTCGCGTTCCTGATGCCTGACCTCGCCTCCACCCGCTACGAGCAGTACGACGCTCCGCTGTTCAAGAAGCGCATGGCCGAGCTGTGCTCGGGCTGCAAGGTGATCTACCAGAATGCCAACAGCGATGCCTCGCTTCAGCAGCAGCAGGCGAACTCCGCCATGACTCAGGGCGTGAAGGTGATAGTCCTCGACCCGGTCGACTCGACCGCGGCGGCGACGATCGTGCAGACGGCGCAGTCCCAGGGTGTCAAGGTGGTCGCCTACGACCGGCCTATTGTCGCGAAGCCGGCGGACTTCTACGTCTCGTTCGACAACGAGGCGATCGGCGCGTCGATCGGGCAGTCGCTGGTCGATCATCTGAAGGCGACCAGGGCCAAGGGTGGCCTGCTCGAGGTCAACGGGTCTCCCACCGACGCCGCCGCCGGGCTGATCAAGAAGGGCATCCACAAGGCCGTCGATGACAGCGGGTTCGATCTGCTCGCCGAGTACGACGCGCCGAAGTGGTCGCCGGAGAAGGCACAGCAGTGGGTGAGCGGCCAGATAGCGCAGTACAAGGGCCGGATCGCCGGCGTGGTGGCGGCCAACGACGGCACTGGCGGGGGCACGATCGCCGCGTTCAAGGCGGCGGATGTGCAGGTCCCGCCGGTCACGGGCAACGACGCCGAGTTGGCGGCGGTGCAGCGCATCATCGCGGGGGACCAGTACAACACCATCTCCAAGCCGATCAAGACCGTCGCCGGGGCCGCCGCGAACGTCGCCTACGAGCTGATGCGAGGGAAGAAGCCCAAGGCCGACACCACGCTGTTCGACACGCCTTCCCAACTGTTCCAGCCGACCGTCGTGACGCAGGAGAACCTCAAGAAGGTCATCTTCGGCCCCGACGGAGTGCTCAAGACCAAGGACGTGTGCACCAAGCAGTACGTGGGCGACTGCCGCCGACTGGGCATCAAGTAGCGGTCTTCGCCTTGGAGGAGAGCGGGCCATGAGTACGGGCACAGCAGTTCCCCTCGGGAACACGGACACCGCGTTGTCGTTGCGGGGCATATGCAAGCACTTCGGCGCGGTCGCCGCGCTCACCGACATCGACCTCGATGTGGCGGCCGGCGAGGTGGTGGCCATCGTCGGGGACAACGGGGCCGGCAAGTCCACGCTCGTGAAAGTCCTGTCCGGAGTCCACGCGGCCGACGCGGGGAAGATCTTCTTTCACGGCGACGAGGTCTCCCTTGGCTCGCCCGCCGAGGCCCACGCCATGGGAATAGCCACGGTCTTCCAGGACCTGGCGCTGTGCGAGAACCTCGACGTCAAGGCGAACCTGTTCCTGGGCCAGGAACTCCGGCCGTGGATGCTGGACGAGGTCGCCATGGAGAAGCGCTCGTGGGAACTGCTGCGTGAGCTGTCGGCGAAGATCCCGACACTCGACGTACCGGTGGCCGCTCTCTCGGGCGGCCAGCGGCAGACGGTCGCCATCGCGCGGTCACTGCTCAGCAGCCCCAAGGTCGTCCTGCTCGACGAACCGACGGCGGCCCTGGGCGTCGCGCAGACGGCCGAGGTGCTGAACCTGGTCGAACGGCTCAAGGACAACGGACTCGGCGTGGTGATGATCAGCCACAACATGGAGGACGTCCGGGCGGTCGCCGACCGTGTCGCCGTCCTCAGGCTGGGCCGCAACAACGGCGTGTTCGACGCCAGGGACGTCTCGTCCGCTGAGATCGTCGCCGCGATCACCGGCGCGGCCGACAACGTGGTGTCACGCCGGGCCGCCCGCCACACGCTCGCCCAGCGGGAAGAGAAGGAACAGCCGTGAGTACTACTGAGGACAATCGGGTGGCGCCGCCCGCCGATCTGCGAGACGAGCGTCTCGCGACCCCGCGGGACATCGCCGACCACGTTCGGGCGGGAGTGCGCCGGGTCCGGGACGGAGACCTGGGCGCGCTGCCCGTCATCGCGGGCATCGTGGTGATCTGGACCATCTTCCAGGTGCTGAACCCCACGTTCCTGTCCAGCACCAACCTGGTGAACCTGTCCTTCGACATGGTTCCGATCGGCGTCATCGCGCTGGGGATCGTGTGCGTCCTGCTGGTCGGCCAGATCGACCTCTCCGTGGGATCGGTCAGCGGCCTGTCGGGGGCGATCACCGCCGTCGTGATGGTCCGGTTCGAGCAGCCGACCTGGCTGGCCGTCCTCGCGGCCCTGGCCGCCAGCTGCCTGATCGGGTGGCTCTACGGCCAGGGGTTCAACCGCATCGGTGTGCCCAGCTTCGTGGTCACCCTGGCCGGTCTGCTGGCCTTCCTCGGGGTGCAACTGCTGGTGCTGCAGGGCGAGAACGCGATCAACCTCCCCTTCGACTCCACCCTCGTCAAGTTCGCGCAGCTGTGGTTCGTCCCCGACTGGCTGGCCTACACGCTGGCAGTGGCGGCCGGGATGGGGTTCTCCGCCGCCGGATGGGTGCGCGCCCGTACGCGGCGCCGCGCGGGACTCTCGGCGCAGTCGCCGCAGTGGCTCGTCGCGAAGTCGGTGCTGCTGCTGGCCGCACTGCTGTTCATGGTCTCCTACCTGTGCCGCACCCGTGGCGTCGCCTGGATGTTCGTCCTCTTCGTCGCCCTGGTGCTGGCGCTGAACTACGTGCTCACCCGGACCAAGTACGGGCGGTCCGTCTACGCGGTCGGCGGCAATGCTGAGGCCGCCCGCAGGGCGGGGATCAACGTGCGGCGCGTGTACACGTCGGTGTTCGTCATCTGTTCCGGCCTGGCCGCGCTCGGCGGAGTCCTGGCCGCGTCGCGGCTCGCCGCGGCGAACCAGAGCGCCGGCGGCGGGGACGTCAATCTCAACGCCATCGCCGCGGCGGTGATCGGCGGCACGAGCCTGTTCGGCGGCCGCGGCTCGGCCTTCGCCGCCCTGCTCGGCACCCTCGTCATCCAGTCGATCTCCAGCGGTCTCACCCTGCTCAACCTCGACTCGTCCTACCGGTTCGTGATCACCGGCTTGGTCCTGTTCATCGCCGTAGGCCTGGATGCCGTAGCCCGCCGGTCCCGGCAGGCACACGGCCGGGGGTGAAACGGACGATGGTGTGGCGCGGCGGAACAGGTCGTACGACCGGCCCCAGGCCCCGTATCAGGCGGTGAAGCCGCCGTCGATGGTAAGGCTGGCCCCGGTGATGTAGCCGGCCTCCGGGCCGGCCAGATAGGAGACCAGTCCGGCGATCTCCTCCGGGGTTGCTATGCGGGACAGTGCGAGCCACTGGAGCATGGCGTCCGCGGCCGGGCTGTCGGCCGACATCCGGTCGTTGGCTGTGGGGCCGGGTTGGATGTTGTTCACGTTGATGCCACGCGGGCCCAGGTCCCTGGCCAGGCCGCGTACCAGTCCGGCGATGGCCGCCTTGGTCATGGCGTAGGCGGCGCCCCCGGCGAAGGGCACGCGCTCGGCATTCACGCTACCGATGGTGATGATCCGTCCGCCGTCACCGAGATGGGAAAGCGCGGCCCGGATGACGTGGAGGACACCGCGCACATTCACATCAATCATCCGGTCGATCTGTTCAGGTGCGAGTTCCTCCACACGGCCGACAGAGGCCACACCGGCGTTGCTGACAAGGACGTCCAGGCGCCCGAAAGCAGCGGCGGTCCGTTCGACCGCTGCCGTGACGGCCTCCGGATCGGCGGCGTCGGCCCGCAGACTCAGTGCGCGCCCGCCGGCACGCTCGATCTCGCGCACGACCTGATCCGCGCGGTCCGGCGAAGCCGAGTAGGTGAGCGCCACCCGCAGGCCGTCGCCGGCCAGACGCCGCGCGATGGCCGCCCCGATGCCGCGGGATCCGCCGGTGACCAGGGCCACTTTCTCTGTGCTCATGCGCAACCGCCTCCGCTGGACGCCCAATCATGTCGATACTCATCGAACACTACGATGATCATCGACATGGCGGCAAGCCTCCGCTACGCTCGGCAGAGTGAGCACGCCGATCGAGACACCCCACCCGAGCCTCGCCGACCTGCGATTGGCCACAGTCCTGGCAGCACTGGCCGACCCCGCGCGGCTGCGCGCCGTGCGCACGTTGGCCGCGACAGGCGAATTGCCGTGCACGGAATTGCAGCAGGCGGCGGGGCTCACCATCAGCCGGTCGACTTTCTCCCACCACCAACGTGTGCTGCGCGAAGCCGGTGTGCTCAAGGCCCGGGTGGACGGGGCCCGGCGCATGCTCAGCGTGCGCCGAGATGCGCTCGACGCCTGCTTCCCCGGTCTCCTCGACGCGGTGCTCGCCACCGCCCCGGAACGGATCGGCACGCGGTGATGCCCCCACCGCCAGTCTGCCGGTGCGGCGGAGGCGGCCGCGAGCATCATCCATCCGCGGTGAGGGCCTTCGCGGCGATCGTGTGGTCGATGGCCGCCTCCCAGTCGACGCTCTTGGTCAGGACGCCGGACGCCTTGAGTTCCCTCTCCTGGCGCTTCAGATCGGCGAGGAAGCGCTCGTTGGGCGCCGAGAGCAGGTACTCACGGCGGCGGAAGGTGAGCGCGGCGACCTCGGCGTCCAGCCTGTTGGCGGAGGCAAAGAGCCGGAGCGCGTCGTCCTGGTGGGCGTTGACCCAGGTCAGCGCCTTGCGGTAGGTGCGGAGCGCCTTGGCTATGGTCTTCGGGTACTTCTTCACGTAGTCGCGGTGGCCGTAGATCACCACGTAGTTCTCGACCAGGCCCTGGCCGGTGAGCAGCGTGCGGGTGCGCTTGGTTGCCTCGAGCTGGGCGGCGAACGGGTCCCAGGTCTGTACGGCGTCCACGGAGCCGGACAGCAGCGCGGCGGTGATCTGGTCGGTGGTGAGGGGGACGAACTTGATGTCGTCCGCGTCGATTCCGGCCTTCTCCGCCGCGCGCAGCACGAACAGGTTCGCGTTGATCGTGGTGCCGTAGGAGCCGAGCTTTTTGCCCTTGAGATCAGTGACGCTCTTGATATCGGAGTCCTTGCGGACCAGCAACGCCTGGGTACGCGGGCTGTGTTCGACAAGGGCTACGACGGTGAACGGCTGGCTGGAGAGCTGGATCGGCCCCAGCCCGCCGAGCCCGAGATCGAGGGCGCGGCCGGCCACCGACTGTTGGATGATGGTCGGGTCGAGGACCTTGAGCGAGACGTCGGTGCCGTCGCCGCTCAGTGCCGAGGCGAGTGTCTTCTGCTTCTGCAGCACGTCCATCACGATGTAGGGCGGCTGGAATCCGATCCTGAGCTGCCCCGCGACGCCCTTTGCCGCCGAACCGGAGGCCGAGGCGCCGGTCCCGCACGCCGCGAGGGACGTCGCGGCGGCGCCGCCCACCGCGGCTCGCAGCAGTCCGCGCCGGGACAGAGACAGATCAGGCATGGTGCTTCTCCTCGGAAGGATCGGTGTGCGGGGAATCGGTGTGCGGGGAATCGGTGGGCGGGGAGTGGCCGCTCAGGGCGAAGTCCCCGAGCAGTGCGGCCCGGTGCTCGGCGAAACGTGCCGAGGCCCGGTCCCGCGGATAGGGCAGGTCGATCTCGTGGACGCGCCGCACCCGCCCTGGGCGGGGGTCGAGGACGACGACGCGCTGGGCGAGGGCGACTGCCTCGTCGATGTCGTGTGTGACCAGGAGGGCGGTGACGTGGTGGGCGGCCCAGATGTCGTGCAGGGCGTCCTGGAGCCGGATCCGGGTGAACGCGTCCAGTGCGCCGAACGGTTCGTCCAGGAGAAGGACATCGGGAGCGGGCGCCAGTGCGCGGGCGATGGCCACGCGCTGCGCCATACCGCCGGACAGCTGGCCGGGGTAGGCGTCGGCGAAGCCCTCCAGTCCGACCAGCTCGAGGAGTTCGGCCACCCGCCGCTCGCGTGCGGCGCGGTCACCCCGCAGGCCGGCGCCGATGTTCTTGGCGACGGACTGCCATGGGAAGAGGCGGTGTTCCTGGAAGACCAGGCCGCGTGAGGCATGCGGCCCGGTGATGGGGTCACCGCCTGCGCACACCTCCCCCTCGCCCCGGGTGTCCAGGCCCGCGACGGCCCGCAGGATGGTCGACTTGCCGCAGCCGGACGGCCCGACCAGGGCGGTGAACTCGCCGGGCGCGATGTCCAGGTCGACGCCGTCGACGGCCCTGAGGGCACCGGCCGGGGTGGTGAACGTACGTCCGTAGCCGCGCAGGGACAGGGCGATACTCATGGCTCGGATCACGCCCCCGCGTGCAGGTCGCGCCAGCGCAGCAGCCGTCGCTCCGCGGCCCGTACGAGCAGGTCGACGGCCTTGCCCGCGACGGCGAAGACCAGCAGCGCCGCGATCACGACATCGACCCGCGACAGCTCGCGCCCCTGGTTGAGCATGAACCCCAACCCGGAGGTGGCCCCGAGGAGTTCGGCGAGGACCAGCAGCACCCAGGCGACGCCGAGCGCGTACCGGATGCCGTTGAGGATCTCCGGGAGCGCCGCGGGCAGGACGATCCGGCGCAGCACGGTGGGCCGGTTCCACTGGAACACCTGCCCCACCTCGACGAGTTTGCGGTCGACGTTGCGGATGCCGCCGAAGGTGTTGATGTACACGGGAAAGAAGCTGCCCACCGCGACCAGTACCACCTTCGGCGCCTCGTCCAGCCCGAGCCAGACGATGAGCAGGGGCGACAGGCCCGACACCGGTACGGTGCGCAGCATCTGCACCGAGGTGTCGAGCAGCCGCTCGGACAGCACGGACAGGCCGACGAGCGAGCCGAGCAGCAGCCCCAGCGACGCGCCGATCAGGAAGCCGGAGGCCCAGCGCTCGATGCTCGCGGACAGGTCGGTGACAAGAGTGCCGTCGCCGGCGGAGTCCCACAGGACGCGGGCCACCGCGCCGGGCGAGGGCAGCAGCAGCGGATCCATCCAGGTGTTCCAGGAGGCCAGCTGCCACACCGCGAGCACGCCGAGCGGAAGCAGCCAGGGCAGCGGATCGGGCCGGCGGGCGCCGCGTCGGCGCGTACGGGCGGGAACCTTCTCCAGCGCTGACGGTGTCTCGGCGTGGTGGGTGTCGGGTGGCGCCGTCCTCGTCCCCGTACTCACCGGCGCACCTCCCCGCCCACTCCCGCGCCCGCAGGAGAGTGCACGGCAGAGTGCACGGGAGGGGCCAGCAGCGGGGCGACCTCGGTCGCGATGAGCTCCAGGTTGCGCAGCGACTCCTCCACCGTCGCCCCGTAGTGGACCTGCACGATCAGCTCGGTCGCGTACGGCAGGATCCGGTCACGGTTCAGCTGCTCGGCGACCTGCTCCGGATGGCCGTGGAAGAAGTTGGACCGCGCCAGGTAGTCGTCGAATGCGAGGCCGGGCGGGAACTCTTTGTTGCGGAAGGGGCCTTCGAGATAGTGGTGGACGATCCGCCGGAACTCCCCGTCGCTCGCCGCAGGGTCCTTGGTGGCGAACAGGCCGCGCGAGACGGCGATGCGCGGCGGCACTCCGGGCCCCGCCGCCGGCTGTTCCACGTAGGGCTCGACCACGCGCAGCTGGTCGAGATCGGTCGGGCCGCTCGCCCCGATTGCGCGGCGTGCCAGCAGCAGTCCCGCGCCCTGGGCTCCGGCCTCGGCACCACCGCGCGGGTTGGCGGATGACCACCACACCCGGTCGGCCAGCCCGGGGACGGGCGGCTGGAGCACGGGGCCGTCCGGGCGGTCTCCCAACGGTTCGCCGCGCAGGGCACGCAGCGTCCGGGCGAGCACCTGCGAGCCCCGTTCCCGTCGGTGTGCCGGGTCGATGCCGAATGCCGCGAAGACCCTTTCCGCCTCGGGGCCGAATCCCCCGTTGCCGAGGCCGAGTTCGAGTCGTCCTTCGCTGATCTCGTCCACGACGGCGGCGTCTTCGGCGAGCCGTACCGGATCCTCCAAGGGTGCGATCACGACCGCTGTTCCCAGCCGGATACGGCTGGTCTGCGCGGCGGCAGCGGCCAGGAACGGCAGCGGCGAGGGAACGCGTCCGTAGTCGTCCTGGAAGTGGTGCTGTGAGATCCAGCCGGTGTGGTAACCGAGTTCGTCGGCGGCCCGGAAAAGGCGCAGGAGGCCCCGGTAGGTCTCGCGCGTGTCGGCGGGACCGTTCGCGTGTGTGAGGAAGCCGAGCCGGATACGGGAGGCGGTCATATCTCCTCCGGACTGCCGGTCAGGACGACTCGGCCGGTGACGTTCTGCGGGTTGACGAGGAGGTTGTAGATCGGGCATTTGCGCTCGACCGTCTCGTGCAGCTCGCGGATGCGCGCCTTGGTGGCCGGTGAGGTGATGTGCACGGTGTACGAGATGTTGTGCGGGTAGATCGGCACCTGCTCGAACCCGGGCGCTCCGGCGCGCGGGTCCTGGTCGGCCTGCACCTCGACCTCGAGGGAGTCCAGCGGGATCCGCAGGTCGGCGGCCTGGATGAGGAAGATGTGGGTGAGGCAGCTGGAGAGTACGCCGAGCTGGATCTCGGGCGAGGCGGGCCCGAGGTCGTAGCCGGCGAAGTCCAGCGGGGAGTCACTGAGGATCTGGTGGTGGCGGATCCGGATGCGCCGTACGCCGCTGCGTTCCTCGGCCTTGGTCCTGGCCCGCAGCCGGTTCGGCTCGGTGAGGGGGCGGACGCGCTCGGCCTCCCGCTTGGCGAGCAGCGCGGCGCGCTTGACCTCGAGGTAGGCGCGCAATCCGGGCCGCGGGTCGGGGGCGGTGTCGAGCAGTTGGTCCACTGCCTGCGGCTCGTCGTCCTTGTTCTTCCGGGTGGCGTTGGCTGTCGCGGTGGGGGACATGGCTATGGCTCCTTCGGTTCAGGGCTGTGTGGGCGGCACGGGGTCGCCGAGGGAGAGCATCAGGCGGTTGGCCCAGGCGAAGAACGCTGCGGCCTGGACGGCGTCGAGGATGTCCAGGTCGTCGAGGTCGAGTTCGCGCAGGGCGGCGACGTGGGCCTGGCCTGCGGTCGGCGGTGTGGTGGTCAGTGCCGTCGCGAGGTCCGTGATGGCACGCCAGCGGTCGTCGAGCGGTGTGTCCACGCCTTCGTCCAGTATTCGCTGGACGTCCCCGTCCCGCTTGCTGAGCTGGGAGGCGAAGCGGCTGTGCACCGATGCGCAGAACACGCAGCCGTTCACCCGCGAGGTCACGGTGGCGGCGAGTTCGCGCTCCTGCCGGGGCAGGCCGCCTCGGGTGTAGAAGATGCCGTTGTCGGTGGCGGTGCGCTCACCGAGCACCTTCGGATCCAGCGCGAGCAGCCGGAAGTACGGGGACTGCAGACGCTGTCCGGGCAGGACCGCGCGCTGCTCGTCCGTCACGTCCCCGGCCGCGACGGGCTCCAGCCAGGGCGTCCAGCCCAGCTGTTCCTGCGTGAACCCGGTCTGCGGCGCGTCCAGCGGGCCGCGTACGGGACCCGGTGCGGACCGCTCGTCCCCGCGGATCAACGCCAGGCCGGCGAGCAGCCGGACCTGGAAGCTGACGTACGCGATGAGCTGCGACACCGTGATGATCTCCGCCGCGCCGAGCCCGGCCTCGGCCAGGGCGTCCAGGTCGGCGGGGGTGGCTGCCGCGGGCCGCAGGACCAGCAGATCGGCGTGCGCGAGGATGGCGCGCAGCCGGTCGGACAGCGGATCAGGTGCGGCCGGTTCGGTGGCGGGGCGCAGCGGTCGGACGTCCTCGACGGCCGTCACGAGCTCCTTCGTCACACCGTCCGCACCGAGCAACTGCCCGGCGTAGTGCTCGCCCAGGGGCTGGTCGCCGTGCAGCCGCGCCACCCGCAGCGCGGCGGCGAACCGCTCGGTGGTGGTCACGGTGGTGGCGGGGGCAGCGGATGCGAAGAGCGCGTCGTAGCTGCCCTGCGTGTGATGGGTCGCCTCCGGTCGGCGGGCGCGCAGCCGCGCCAGCGGTGAGCCCGGTTCGATGCCGAGCAGCGTGTCGATCAGATCGGTGGGTGTCCCGGATCGGGTGGTCATCGTGGGTGGCCTTCCTCCGCAGGGGATTCGGTTGTGGGGGTGCCACGCGCGGGCCGCCAGCCCAGCGCCGGGGCGACCTCGGTGGCGATCAGCTCCAGCGACCGGAGCGTCTTCTCGTGCGACGGATCGATCGAGTGGACCTGGACGATCAGGTCACTGGCCAGCGGGAGCAGCCCGTCGGCGCCGAGCGAGGCGATGACGTCCTCGGGGCTGCCGACATGGGCGTCGTCCTGGGTACGCCGGGCCGCCGCCTCACCGGCCACCGCGGCGAACCGGCGGAAGCCGTCCTCGGCGTCCGCCAGCGCCTCCGCGCGGTTCGGGGCCACGTACACCGATCGGGACAGGCCGATCCGGGGAGCGGCATCCGGCCGCGCCCAGTGCTCCAGATAGGCCGAGGCCAGGGGGTGTTGCGCGGCGCCGAGCGGTACCCGGGGCGGCTCCGGCCGACCGTCCGGCACCGGGCTGAGAGCGGTACGGGCCAGCAGCAGACCACTGCCGTTCCGCGCGGCCCGGATCGCCCCCGGCACCCCGAAGGTGGCCTCCCAGAGCCGGTCACCGAGGGTGTCGGCGGGTGGGAAGAGCGGCGGGGCGCCGGGCACGGGCTCCTTGCCGGACAGCGCGTCACGCACCACCCGCAGGGCCCGTTCGTAGGTGTCGCGGCGCTCATCCACCCGTCGGCCGAAGACGGAGAACACGAGGTCACCGCCGCCGGTGCCGAAGCCGAGCTCCAGCCGTCCGCCGCTGAGCGCGTCGAGCACCGCGGCGTCCTCGGCGAGCCGGAACGGGCTCTCCAAGGGCAGGGTGATGATCCCGGTGCCGAGCCGCAGCCGTGTCGTGCGAGCCGCGGCGGCCGTCAGGAAGACCAGCGGCGACGGTAGCCCGCCCTGGTCGCGGAGGTGGTGCTGGGCGACCCAGCCGGTGTCGAAGCCGAGTTCCTCGGCGGCGGTGAACAGCTCAAGTGCCCGTGCGTACAGCTCGGCGGGCGGGGCGTCGTCGACCAGGCGTGTGAAGACGCCGAGCCGGAACCGCTGTCGTTCGGACATCAGGTGGCCTTTCCGGGGATGGACATCAGATGGCTCGTCCGGGGGTGCACATCACGTGGCCTTCCCGAGGTAGGACTCGCGGACGGACGGGTCGTCGAGCAGCGCGCCCGCCTGCCCGTGCAGCGCGATCGATCCGGTGCGCAGCACATAACCGCGGGAGGCGATGGACAGGGCCAGTTCGGCGTTCTGCTCGACCATGAGCACGGCAACGCCCAGCGTGCGGTTGACGTCGACGATCATGTCCAGCACCCGGTCGACGAAGAGCGGGGACAGCCCCATCGTGGGTTCGTCCATGCAGATCAGCCGCGGTCTGCTCATAAGCGCCCGGGCGAAGGCCAGCATCTGCTGTTCGCCGCCGCTGAGGGTGCCGGCGTGCTGGGTGCGGCGTTCGGCGAGGCGGGGAAAGGACTCGTAGAGCCGCTCGATGTCCTTGCGGATCTCGCCGCGTCCCGCGCGGGTGAAGGCGCCGATGTGCAGGTTCTCCTCGACCGTCATACCGGTGAAGACCCGTCGGGCCTCGGGGACGGACGCGATGCCCCGGCGCACCCGGGCCCTGGTGGGCAGGGTGTCGATCCGCTCGCCGTCCAGCAGAACCTGGCCGGCGGCCGGGCGCAGCAGGCCGAGGACGGTTTTCATCGTGGTCGACTTGCCGGAGGCGTTGCCGCCGAGCAGGGACACGATCTCACCGGGTCCGACCTGCAGGGACACCTGGGTCAGCGCCTGTGAGGGGCGGTAGAAGACGTCTACGTCCTTCAGTTCCAGCAGCGGCCCGCGTGTCTCGGGCGCTGTCACCAGCTCCAGCCCCGTCATCGGGATGCCTCCTCGCGCTGCGCACGGCGGCGGCCGAGGTAGGCCTCGACGACCCGCTCGTCGTCGCGGACCTCGGCGGGCGTCCCGGCGGCGATCGCCTGTCCCTCGTCCATGACGATCACCCGGTCGGAGACCGTCATCACCAGGTCGATCTTGTGCTCGACCAGCACGATCGTCTGCCCCTCGGCCTTCAAATCGAGGAGCTGGTCCAGCACTTCGGCCGTCTCGGTCTGGTTCATCCCGGCCGTCGGCTCGTCCAGGAGCAGCAGCGTCGGTTCGAGGGCGAGGGCGCGGGCGATCTCGGTGCGCCGCCGGTTGGCGTACGACAGGGTGTGCGCACGGTGGTCGGCGCGCGGGAGCAGCCGTGTCCCGAAGCGGGCGAGTTGCGTTTCGGTCCGCGCGGCGGCCTCGGACTGTTCGCGTCGCACGGTCGGCGGCTGTACGAGGGCCAGCAGCAGCTCGGCGAGCAAGGGGAGCCAGCGCAGCACGGGCAGATGGCGCAGCCGGGGGAAGGGCCGGGTGCGCTTCAGCTTGGCGTACTGCCCGACGTAGACGTTGTCCGCGACGGGCAGGCTCGCGAAGACCCGGCCGTTCTGGAAGGTGCGTGCGATGCCCAGTTCCGCCCTGCGCTCGGCGGGCAGCCGTTCGATGCGGCGGCCGTGCAGCCGGATCTCCCCGCTGTCGGGGGTGAGCAGCCCGCCGAGCAGATTGAGCGTGGTGGTCTTGCCGGAGCCGTTGGGGCCGATGACGCTGACCACTTCGCCCTGCCGGACCTGGAACGAGACGCCGTTCACGGCGCGTACGGCGCCGAAGGAGCGGGCGAGACCGGCGACCTCGAGTACGGGCGCGGGTGCGGATGCGGATGCGGATGCGGATGCGGGAGAGCGTTCGGCCGTCATGCCCGCCTCGCCCACAGGCCCTGCGGCCGGAATCGGATGAGCAGCAGCAAGAGCACTCCGTAGGTCAGAAGCCTGGCGTCCTGCGCCATCCGCAGGACCTCGGGGGCGCCCACGAGGACCACCGCGCCCAGCACGGCGCCGAACGGGCTGTTCATCCCGCCGAGCACGATGATGGTCAGGGCCAGCATGGACAGTTCCGGGCTGAACATCGTCGGGTCCAGATAGCTGTACTGGTGGGCCAGCAGGCTTCCGGCGAGCCCGGCGACGAAGGCACCGACGGCGTACGCCAGCGCCTTGTAGTCGGCCGGGCGCAGACCCGAGGCGCCAAGGGCCGTCTCATCCGCGCCGACCGCCGACCAGACGGTGCCGAGGAAGGACTTCTGCAGCCGTACGACGAGCCCGAGCGCGACCAGCAGAACAGTCAGGTCGAGGAGATAGGTCTCCGTGGGCGTGATGATCTGGTGGCCGAAGAGGCTGGGCGGCGGGATGGCCGTGATGCCCAGCGGGCCATGCGTCAGCCAGTCGAGGTTGAGGATCGCGGCCACGGTCACGGCGCCGATGCCGAGGGTGGCGATGGACACGTAGTGGCCGCTGAGCCGCCACGTCGGGGACATCAGAACGGTGCCGACGACCGCTGCCGCCAGGCCGGCGGCGAACAGACCCGCCAGGAAGGGCCAGCCGTGTTCGCCGACGAGCAGCGCCGAGGTGTAGGCGCCGACCGCCATGGGCCCGGCCTGGCCGAGCGAGATCTGGGCCGCCGAACCGGAGACGAGGGTGAGGGAGAGCGCCAGGATCGCGAAGATCAGCACCTGGGTGCCGGTCGTCAGCTGGTAGTCGTCCGCCACCCATGGCACGACGCCGGCGGCGACGCCGATCAAGGCCAGGGCCTGCCACCACCTCAGCCGGATGGGCCGGCCGCCGCCGAGGAACGTCCCCGTCAGCGGCTCCGCGGAGATCAGGGGCACCTTGCCCAGCAGTCCTCCGGGCCGGAGCCAGAGCACGAGCAACAGGACGCCGAAGATGATGAGGTTGTCGACACCGGCGCCCCAGTAGGAGATGCCGAAGGCTTCGACGATGCCCAGCGCCAGACCCCCGAGCACGGCTCCGGGCAGACTGCCGAGGCCGCCCAGGGTCGCGGCGGTGAAGGCGGTCAGCCCCGCGGCCGTACCGGAGCTGGGCGAGATGTTGCTGTTGTACATGCCGACCAGGACACCGGCCAGGCCGCCGAGCGCCGAGGCGAGCATGAACGACAGGTTCCGCACCCTGCCCACGGGCACGCCCATCTGCAGCGCCGCATCGGAGTCCTGGGCGGTGGCGCGGATGGCCTGCCCGTACTTCGTGAACTTGAGGAAGCCGCCGAGCAGCAGGATGCAGCCGACGCTCACCGCGAACATCACCACGTCGAGGGTGCCGAAACGGAAGCCCCCCACATGGAAGTTGAGCGTGTCCAGCGCCTGTGGAAACCGCCGGGTGTCGGGGCCGAACACCACCTGGGAGAGGTTGTCCAGGACGACCGACACCGCGTATGTGGCCAGCAGCGCGGCGATGGGCGGAACCTTGGCCAGCGGCTGGACCGCGAGCAGGTTGACGGCCAGGCCCAGGACGGCGGTGAAGGCGCAGACGCCGGCGATCGCCGCCCACAGCGGCCAGTGCTGTTCGGCGATGAGCCACCAGCCCGACATGGTGCCGGCCGCGAAGACCGACCCCTGGGCGAAGTTGACCACATTGGATACGCCGAAGATCAGCGAGAGTCCGATCGCGACGAGTGCGTATGTGTTGCCGTGGATGATCCCGGCGAGCAGTGTGTCGATCATGCTTCGGCCGTCATCCCTCGGCCGGGACCTGCTCGCCGTTCTTGACGATCACCGCGACGGGGGTCGGCGGGTCGGCAGGACGGCGGTCGGACTGGAAGCGGAACTTTCCGTACTGCACGCTCGGCAGATCGGCCGAGCTCTTCAGCCCCTGGTACACGCCCTGCCGGGTGGCCCCACCCTTCTTGGCCGCGTGCACCAACTGGGTCAGCGCGTCGTACGCGTACACCTCGAACGCGCCCGGGACATGCCCGTACTTCGCCTTGAACGCCTTGGTGAACGCCTTGACCCGGGGCTCGGTGGAATTGGGGAACCAGGTCGCCGTGGTGAGCGCGCCCTCGGCGCTCTCCCCCGCAAGCTTGATGCCCGTGGCCGTCAACTGCTCGGTGAAGATCTTGGCGGTGACCCCTGCCTTGGGCGCCTGGGTGAGGATCGCCGCCGCGTCGTTGTCGTAGCCGATGTCGTAGACGAGATCGGGCTTGGAGTCGCGGGCCTTGATCAGCAGCGGCCGGAAGTCGGTGGTGGAGGGGAGGTAGGCGGAGCTGTACGTGACCGTCAGCCCGAGCTTCTCCGCCCGCTCCTGGAAGATCTCGAAGACCTGCTTCCCCCAGTCGGTGTTCTGGTAGATCACCGCGACCTTCTTGCCGAACTTCGCCAGCTCATCGGTCTGCTGGACCTCGGCGGTGGCCTGCGAGATGCCCGGGCTCCACATGTACTGCCCGCCGAGGGTGAACTTCGGCGAGGAGTTGGTGAAGCCGTACTGAACCAGCTTGTTGCGCTCGTAGACCGGTGAGGCGGCCATCGAGGCGGGGCTGGAGAAGTCACCGAGCTCCGCGATGATGCTTTTGTCGTTGACGAACTTCTGGGCGATCGGAACGGATTGCTTGGGGTCGGACTGGCTGTCCTCCCACTTCAGCTTCACTTTGCGGCCATTGACGCCGCCGTCGGCGTTGATCTGGTCGAGCGCGAGGTCGAAGCCCTGCTTGTAGAACTTCCCGTACTCGGCGTACTGGCCGGTGACGGGAGCCGAAACCCCGAAGTAGACGGGGCCGGTGCCGTCGGCCGACGTGCCGGAGCCTTCGCCGCACGCCGCCAGGACCAGCAGGGAGGTGGTCGTCAGGGCCCCGATGAGCAGGCGTCTCTTGCTGGATATCACGGTCGTACTCCTGATGAGGACATGGCAACGCCGGGTAGCCGCCGCCCGGACGTGCGGGCGCACACGGCAGTGGCCGGAAGAGAAGAGAAGAGGAGAGAAGGGAAATAGGCGGAAAAACGCCATATGGCAGGTCAAGGACCCACAAGAGACAGAGAGTGCCGCGGACGGAGTTCGGACGCTACCTACCTGTCGCGGGGGCGGACCCGGCCGAGGTCAGACGCGACAGAGCGTGCCGGAGACCCGCAGCAGATCGATGTGGCGCCGCAGGGCGCGGGCGAAGCCGACGAGGCGGACGGGGGTGTCGTACACAGCGGACTTCACGACAGCTCCCTCCCGTCAGATCCTCGGACTCGATGCGCTCCGACCGTAGCCGTGTGCGTTCTTCCACGTCAAGGCTTGAACGTATACACGCGTGTACGTAATCTCCTCGGGATGAACGCCCATCCCGGACTCCTCGACCACATCGTCCTCGCCACGCCCGATCTCGAGGCGACGGTCGCCGACTTCGCCCGGCGCACCGGCGTACAGCCCGCCCCCGGCGGCGCCCACCCCGGCCGCGGCACCCGCAACTACCTGGTATCGCTGGGTGGTTCCGGTTATCTGGAGATCATCGGCCCGGACCCCGACCAGCCCGAGCCCCCGCGGCCCCGCCCCTTCGGTATCGACCAACTGACCGGTCCCAGGACGGTGACCTGGGCCATCTGCCCACCCGACCTGGACAAGGCCGTGGCCGATGCCCACGCGGTCGGCTACAACCCGGGCCCGGTACTTCCGATGAGCCGCCGCCGCCCGGACGGCACCCTGCTGACCTGGCGCCTGACCTCCTTCGACACCGCGCACCCCTCCGGCCTGGTCCCGTTCCTCATCGACTGGACCGGATCGGCCCACCCCACCGAGGCCGCCCTCCCGCAGACC
>NZ_MUNE01000286.1 GCF_002154605.1 Streptomyces milbemycinicus
GCTCAGGCCGCTCAGGCCGCTCACGCCGTCACGAGTTGGACCAAGAGCGGGTGGACAGCACCAGCAAGTAGCCATCCGGGTCCTGAATGGTCACACCCCAGGTGTCCCAGTAGGGGTTGTGCGCCGGTACTCGCTTGCCGCCGTGCTGTTCGAGCCTCTCGACCAGAGACTCCGGCACCGGCTCGCCGAGATAGATCACGAAGAGGTCCTCAGGCGTCGGCCGCGGGGCCACCGGGGCGTGGGGGTCACGGGTGAGTTCGAGGTGCCAGGCCGCATGCGGCCAGCCGACCATCAGGAGCGAGTGGTCACCAGGGGTGCCATCCGACGTGTGCCGGTACAGGACGTCGAGGCCGAGGCCGGAGACCCAGAACCTCTCCGCCGCTTGTAGATCATGTGACGGGCGGGCGGTGCGCACATGCGCGGTGGCGTTGGCCGGCATCCTGTTGCCTCCTGCTGGGGCTGCTCTGTCGTGAGAAAAGTACCGTCGCAGGGATCAGCCGAAGACATCGGGGGAGACACACGTGAGAGATCATGACTCCGGTTGAACACGGCCGACTCGGACGAACCCATAGGCAAGAAGCCGGTCGGCAGCTCGGCCCTTGAGGCCCCGGGCTGCCGCCACCAGGTGAACACAACATCGGGAGGCCGAGAGGGCACCCGTCAGGGGATCCCGGCCTCGATATGGGCGAGTTGGGCGACGAGGATGTCTTCGAATGCGGCGCGGCGGTCCGCTCCGAGGGGGCGGATGTCGCGGGCGAAGTGGGACAGGGCGGGGAAACGTTCGGGGTCGGCGCCCAGTACCGCGACGCGGAACAGCTCCATGCCCTGTTCGTACTCTTCGGGGGTGATGGTGCTGACCCCGGTCTCGGAGGCGATCAACGCGGCGAGGAGGATCACGATCCGGTGGTAGCGCGCCGGGATCTCCTCGTCGGGCAGGCCCGATGCCCGCAGGGCCTGCAGCACCTCTTCCATGACCAGCCGGGAACCGGTGCCGCTTGACGCGTAGCGGCCCCAGATCGCGGCGAGCTGGGGTTGCCGGCCGAAGGCTTCTCTCAGTCGCAGGGCCAGGGCGGTGATGCGCTGCTTCCAGTCACCCTCGGGATGGTAGCCGTCCATGGCGGCCATGAGGATCCGGTCGGCGACCGCCCGCAGCAGTTCGGTCTTGTTGCGGAAGTGCCGGTAAAGGCTGGAGGAATCGGTCCCGAGCGCTGCGGCCAGCTTGCGCACACTGAACGACTCGGCGTCGCTCGTACGCAGCAACTCCGCCGCCGCATCCAGGATCTCCTCAGTCGACCAGCGCCTTCGACCTGCCATTTCGCTCCTCTCGTCCCGACTCAGCATACCTATGCACTTGGCGTTGCACGCACCGCGTGCATAATGAGGACATGCGCTTGACCGAGAGCGCGAACCTCAGGGGGCGCCCCGACCGCAACTGCACGACCGGCGCGCCGCCCGGCATGCATGACCACCACGACACACCCGGCATCCGACCGGGGAAGGGGAGAAGGAGACATGAGCGAGGCCACTGCCGCGAAGCGGCCACCGGAGCCGGACTTCTCGGTGATAACGGCCGAGGAACTGGTCGCCTACCGCGATGCGGAGAACCGTTTTCGGGCGTCCAGCGCGGCGCGGGCGATCACCGGGGATCCGGATCCCGGCGCCGCGATTGAATGGCAGGAGGTGTCACTGCCCGGCCGTGAGCTGCCGGTTCGGGTGTACCGGCCGATGGCCGAGAACGGTGGCAGGGGGGCCGACCGGGCCGAGTTGCCACTCGTACTCCATGTGCACGGAGGCAGTTTCGTGGGCACGGCGGTGCAGAGCGACTGGGTCAACAGCCACCTCGCCGCCCAGTTGCCCGCGCTCGTCGTCTCGGTCGAACACCGCCTCCTCGACCAGGAAACTCCGCTGTCGGCGGCCGCCGACGACGGCTGGGACGTGCTCCAGCACGTGATCCGGCACGCCGCGCAGTGGGGCATCGACCCAGCGCGCACGGCCGTCTTCGGCGAGAGCTGCGGCGCGTTGATCTGTGCCCTGGCTGCGATCCGGGCCAGGGAGGCCGGCCTGCAACTCGAAGCGCAGGTGCTGGTCAACCCCGCGGTCGAGGTGACCGAGACGATGTTCGACTACGCCTCGATCACCGAGTACGGGTACAGCCCGACCCGCGCCATGCCGCAACTGCGCTTGTTCCAGCGGCTCTCCGTACCACCGGGCACCGACACTCGCGCGCTCTCGCCGCTGTACGCGGACAACCTGAACGGGCTGGCGCCGGCGCTCCTGGTGGTGCCGACCCAGGATGCGGTGGCCGATCACGGCCGCCGCTACGCCGAGCGACTGCGGGCGGCCGGGACATCCGTACGGCTCACCGAATACCCGGGCGCAAGGCACGCATTCCTCAGCATGCCGGGGGTGGCACCGCAGGCCGAGGCCGCCCGTACGGAGATCCTCGAGTTCCTCCGAGTCGCCCTCGGCGCGGGCCCCGAAAGGGAGGCAATCTGATGACGAAGACACGTCATGAGCGACTGGCCGTCGCGGCGATGTACACGGGCCTTGGACTCACCGTCATCGCGACGATCGTCCCGTACCTCGACCGTGCCACCACCCATCTACTGGCCGACCACGTCCGGGCCGGCTATCCCACGTACAGCCAGACACGTGTGGACACGGCCGTCACCACATACCTGGTCCTCTTGTCTGCCATCGGAGCGTTCGGCGTCATCGCCTGGCTCGGGACGGCCTGGGCGGTCAAGACGGGCAATCGGTGGGCCCGCCCCGCCGCGACCCTGATGTTCATACTCGGCACAAGCGTCGGGCTGACCGGGCTGCTCACCAAGGACACCTCCGGCGAGACCGGCCTGCCGCCGGCGCTGGGCTGGGCCGGCATCGCTCCCTGTCTGGCAGGACTCCTGGCGGTCGCGTTGTTGTGGAGACGACCGCGACCGGCGTGACGCCGACTCAGGCGGACTCCGCAGGTGGTAGCCATGCAACCCGTATGGAGCGGAGCCGTCAGCTTCGGGCTCGTGACGTCAGTTGGGGAGGTGCGTCGCCGCCGAGGAGGGTGACCAGCCCGGCGAGGAGGGCGTCGAGTTCGCGGCGGACGTCGGCGATCCGCGAGTTATCGTAGCTGGCGAACAGCAGGCTGGGCTGGTCGACGGCGAGTTTGGTGTCGCCGTCGGGGTCCGCGTAGAGCAGGGTGCGCAGCGGTGCGTGCAGCATGACCGACGGATCGTGGCGGAACATGCGTTCAGTGATGGTGTGGTTGCCCATCAGATACTGCGTGGCCTTCCAGGAGGACGGCGAGCCGGCCATGGCAGCGGTGATGTCGCTGCGGTAGTAGCGCATGAACCCGTGTGGGGCGTTGATCTCCGCGAGCTCGAGCGTGGCCTGCCAGGAGCCCATCTGGAAGGAGTTCATCACTCATGGGCCGGGCACTTTCCGTCACGGTGCGTATGCGGTCAGCGTGCCGGGAGTGGGAAGGGCATGCAACCGCTGGTGGCGTGGGCCAGCAGCCGGTTATCGAAACTGCTGAGAAGCCGTCGGGGCCCAGCGGCCCCAGCGCGAGGCCCAGAAAGCGCGGGCAACCAGCCCCCAGAGGGCGCCCGTGCTTGGCAGTCGTCAAGGCCGCGAGTCGTGCTGGCGGACCTCGATCCGGACTGTGTGCCGCACGTCACATCCGACCCATGTCACGTCCGGCCGGGCTGTTTGCATCTCGTGGTCGTCAGCAAGCCAGCCGAGGAGACCGGCACTGCGACCGCACACCGTGTGGTGGTTCTGGGGGCGGGGTACGCGGGCATGGCCGCGGCGGTTCAGCTCGCCGCCCGGGTCAAGGGGCGCGAGGACGTACGGGTGACGGTGGTGAATGCGCAGGAGCGGTTCACCGAGCGGCTGCGGCTGCACATGACGGTGACCGGGCAGGAGCTTACCGAGCTGAGCATCCCGGAGCTGCTGGAAGGAACCGGCGCGGAGTTCGTGCGCGGTTGGGTGACGGCGGTGGACACCGGGGCGAGGACCGTGCGGGTCGATGACGACCGGGTTCTGGAGTACGACACGCTCGTGTACGGGCTGGGTGGCGTGGCGGACACCTCGGCGGTGCCGGGGGTCGAGGAACACGCCTACACCCTGAACAGCCCACAGGATGCCGAGGTGCTGGCCGGTCGGCTGGCGCGGCTGGGTCGTGGGGGCACGGTGGTGGTCGGTGGCAGTGGGCTGACGGGTGTCGAGTCGGCCGCGGAGATCGCCGAGCGGCACCCGGAGCTGAACGTCGTGCTGCTGGGCCGGGCCGAGCCCGGCGCGGCCATGAACCCGAAGGCCAAGGCGTATATGCAGGCCGCGCTTCAGCGCCTGGGCGTCCAGGTGCGCAGCGGGGTCGAGGTGGCGAAGGTGCTGGATCACGCGGTGGAGCCGGCGGGCGGGGAGAGCATCACCGCCGATGTGGTCCTGTGGACGAGTGGTACGCGAGTGTCGCCGCTGGCAGCCGCCGCCGGGCTGACCGTCGACGAACACGGCCGGATCGTCACGGACACCGCGCTGCGTTCAATGTCCCACCCCGAGGTGTATGCAGTAGGCGACGCGGCGGCGATCCGCCAGGGCTATGGCGTGATGCACGGCACCTGTCAGGGTGGGATGCCGACCGGTGTGCACGCCGCGCTGTCGATCTACCGGGTCCTGAAGGGCAGGGAGCCCAAGCCGTTCCGCTTCGGCTACTACCACACCCCGGTAAGCCTGGGCCGCAACGACGCTGTCGTGCAGTTCACCCACCCAGACGACAGCCCCCGCCGGATCTGCCTGACCGGCCGCATGGCGGCAAAGTACAAGGAGACGGTGACCGCCTCGCCCTGGCCGACCTACGGCCGCATGAAGAAGATGCCCGCCTCGGGCGCCTTCTGGCCCCGCGGTGGCCGCTTCACTCGCATCCGGGCGTCGCGGTGACCGACTTGCCCGCCCGACCCGACCCACACTCACGAAACCCTCCTCAACCCCCGACGTCCTGCTTCGCGCAGACCGGCGTCATCCACGGGCGACCAGGCGCATCGCCGGGGGCCGCGTCGATCTCCTGGACGATGATGTGGAGCGGGCGCGGCCGGGGTGGGCGGGCTCCAGGCGCCAGCGGGCCGCGATGGTGGAGAGGGCGAGAACGCCCTCGATCGTGCCGAACTTGTCGCCGATGCATTTGCGCGCTCCGCCGCCGAAGGAGAGAAACGCGCCCCGGGGCGGCTTCCGGTCGGTGTCCAGCCATCGGTCGGGGAGGAAGAGATCCGGCTGCGGATAGAGGTCGGGGCGTCGGTGGATGACCTGGCCCGAGTAGGCGACGACGCTCCCGGCGGCGAGACGGCGCCCCGCGAGTTCGGTGTCTTCCGTGGTGACACGGGTGACGAGCCAATCCGACGGGAAGTGGCGCATCGCCTCCGTGAAGATCGCTGCGGTCAGAGGCAAGGCGGGCAGGTCGTCCCAGGTGGCACTTCGGCCGCCGAGCACCTTGTCCACCTCGGAGTGGAGGCGCTTTGCGATGTCGGGGTGTTGCGCCAGGGTGTGGAAGGCCCAGCTGAGGGTGTTGGGGACGGTGCCGGTACCGGCGAGAACCATCGTCACGACCTCGGCGAAGATCTCCGCGTCCGTGAGCCCGCTGCCGTCGTCGTCACGTGCGGAGAGCAGCATGGACATCAGATCGCCGTGGTCGGTGTCACTGGCGCGGTATCGCCGGGCCATGGTGTACACGGCGGAACGGAGTTCTTCGGTGCGCCGGGCGAAGTGGCGCTTGCCGGGGGTCGGGACGCCCTTGAGCGCCGCGTCCCATAGGAGCCGCCAGCTCAGCTTGGCGGTGATCAGCTCCGCGTAGGGGATGAGCGCCGCGATCGCCGGGCCGCTGAAGTCCGCGGTGAAGATCGTCCTGCTCAGTACTCTGGTGGCGAGGCCAGTCAACTCCTCGCGCAGATCCAGGATCTGTCCGTCGGCCCAGGACCGCGTCGTTTCGTCGATCTGCTGGGTCATCACTTTGGCGTACAGGGGAAGCCGGGTGTGGTGGAATGCCGGTTGCACCAGCCTGCGTCGGCGGCGGTGGACGGCATGCGGGCATGAGGCGAGACCGTCGCCGATCAGGCCGCGCAGCCTGTCGTACAGGGGCCCGCCCTTGTCGAAGCATCGGTCCGATGCCAGGAGGCGGTGGACGAGTTCGGGGTGACAGACCACATGGACCGGCCACGGCCCCATCCTGATCTCGACCAGGTCCCCTTGGGACGGAAGGGAAGCGAAGAAGTCCAGCGGCTTGAACAGCAGCTGCGCGGCATGTCCCAGCAGAGGAACCGCGCCCCGCGCGGACGCCGCGGAGAAATCCCCGACGGGGGGCTTGGCGCCTGCGGGTGGCTTGGCGCCTGCGGGCGGTTGCGCCTCGCCGGGTGGTTGCGCCCCGACCGGTGGTTTCGCCCCGACCGGTGGTTTCGCCTCGGGCTGGTGTCGGCTGTTGTCGGTCATGGCGTCACGGCCGCCGCTCGACCAGCCGTACCGGAAGGTAGCGCGGGGGCGGGGCGACCGCCCCCGCGTGGGGACGGACTCGCGCGTCGGGGAGGCATTCCAGGCGCCATCGGCTCGCGATCGTGGCCACGACGAGCTTGAGTTCGGCCATGCCGAGGACATCTCCGACGCACTTGCGCGCGCCACCGCCGAAGGCCTTGAACGCTCCGCGCTGGGTGACCGTGTCGCACTCCGGGCGCCAGCGGTCGGGGGTGAATTCCCGTGGGCAGTCGAAGAGGTCGCCGCGGCGGTGCGGGATGAGAGGGACGACGAGAACGGTGGTTCCGGCCGGCAGATCCCGTCCGGCCAGCCGGACTTCCTTGGTGGTCTTACGGAAGATCGTCCACGCGGGCGCGTACAGGCGCAGCGTCTCGGTGATCACTCGGCCCGTGAAGGCCAGGTCGGGAAGGTCCGTCCAGCGAGCCGGACGCCCGCCCAGCACGGCGTCGACTTCGCGGTGGAGCCGGTGCTCGGCTCCACCGTGCTCGGCCAGCAGATAGAAGACGGAGGTCAGCACGGTGGCAGGGCTGTGACTGCCGGCCGCCAGCATGATGATGGCCTGGTTGCGGACCTCGGTGTCGTCCAGCCGCCCACCGTTTTCCTCCCGGGCGGTGAGCAACGCCGACAGCATGTCCTTCCCCGTTTCGCCTGCACGCCGATAGTCCGCGACGATCCGGTCCACGACGCCGCGCAGCTGATGGGCCGCCCGCCGCCGGCGTCCTTCCGTCGGGCCGGTTCCCCTGATCAGCCGTGCGACACCTTGGCGCGGCGCGGCTCCGCCGGTCATCGCGAGGAACAGCCGGCGCACCTCGTCCATCGTCGCCTCGTCCACCCGGTCGGAGAACAACATGCGGATCACGGATCGCAGGGTGAGGGTGTACAGCACGGGAAAGAGATCGAATGTCTGCCCCTCTCGCCAAGAGTCCGGCAAGGCGGCGACTTCGGCTTCCACCACCGGGGCATATCCTTCGAGCCGGTCGTGGCAGAACGCGGGCTGGATGAGGCGGCGTTGTCTGCGATGGCCGCGGTACGTGGCCGTGGCCACACACTCTCCGAAGAGTTCGACGAAGTGATCCTGCAGCGCGCCACCACGGTCGAAGGTGTGGTCGTCCGTCAGGACCTGCCGCACCAGCTCGGGGTGGCAGGGCACATAGACCCGCTCGCGGCCGAGTCTGATCTCGGCCAGGTCGCCGACGCCCGGCAGTGACTCCAGGAAGGGAAGGGGTTGCCGGCGCAGCTGTCGGGCGTGGCCCAGCAGGGGGAGCGCTCCGGGCGCGAGGCCGGTGGTGAAGGTGTTCGGCATGGTCATTCTCTTGTTCTTTCTGTTCTCAGCGTCGGGCGCGGTGTCGTCTTCCGGGCCGGGAACCTGCTCTGCGGCTCAGCCCGTGCCGATCACCGTCGTGAGCCAGTCGTGGACGCACTGCGCCGTTGAACCGGCGTGGTCGGCCAGCATGTTGAGGTGGTTGCCCGGCACTTCCACGACGGTGTGCGGAAGTGTCCAGGAGGGGCGGATGTCGAAGCCTTCCAACGGCTCTCCGGTCCTTCCGGGGAAGGGGTCCCGCGCGCGCAGCAGGAGGGTCGGGGTGGCGATCTCGGCCGGTGTCCAGTCGGTGAAGACCCGGATATATCCGCCCAGCGCGCTGACCATCGCATGGTCCACCGGTACGAGGGTCCGCACCCTTTCCCACATGCCGTTGTTCATCGCCGTCTCGAAGACCACGGCCGAGTCGTCGGGCGGGTAGGTGTCCATGAGCACCACACCCGCCGGGGCCATTCCGAGGCTCTCCAAACGGTGGGCCACCTCATGCGCGAACCAGCCCCCCGCGCACTGTCCGACGAGCGCGAAAGGAGCCTCGCCGGCGCATTTTCGCGCGGTGTCGGAGAGCAGCTCGACGACCGCGTCCACGGTGGCGGGGAGACGCTCGCCCGCGGCGAAGCCCGGCAGCGGCACATGCCATACGTCATGGCGATTCTCCAGGGCCGAGGCGAAACCGGCGTAATGGCGGCGATCGGGCGGGCCCGCGATCGTGGGAAAGCACACCAGGAGAGGCCGTCCGTCCCCCTGCGCCAGCCGAGTGGCCTCCGGCAGCGGGCCTTCGCCGCCGGGGTGGTCGAAGGTGGGGCGGAGCCGGGAGGCGGCTTTGATCAGTTCGATGCCCGCACCGGCCTGCCCGGACGCACAGGCGTCGAGGAACATCGAAGCGATGGTGTTGGGTGTGTCCTCATCGGATGTTGTGCCGCCCTCTCCCCCGTCCCCGGAAACCCCGCTCGCGGGACCCGAACCCGGATCCCCCGCCGTCAGCCGCGCCCGCAGATCCCGGGCCAGGGCCACGGGCGTGGGGTGGTCGAAGACGGCCGTGGCGGGCAGTCGGCAGCCGGTCGCGTGTGCCAGACGGTTGCGCAGCTCGATCACCGTCAGGGAGTCGAACCCCATGGCGCGGAATTCGCGCTTCGCCTCGATCGTGCCGGTCCCGGTGTGGCCGAGGACGGTGGCGGCGTGGGTTTGGACCAGTTCCAGAAGAGCCTGGTCCTGCCCTTCCGGGGGCAGCCCGAGCAGGTGGTCACGGGTCGCTTCCGGGACGTTCGTGTTCCGGTCGGCGCGGCCGTGTGCCGAGCCGCGCGACGACCGCCGTGGCCCTGCCGCGGCCTGGGCGCGTAGCGCCGGCGTGTTCAGCCGGGCGGCGACGAGGCAGGGGTGGTGTGCGGCCCGGCCGGCGTCGAACAGGGCCAAGCCCTCCTGAGCGGTCATGGGGGTCACGCCCTCACGTGCCATACGGGCTCGGTCGGTGTCGCTCATGTGTCCGGTCATGCCGGTGCCCGGGGCCCACAGGCCCCAGGCCAGCGAGACGGCGGTGAGCCCCTGTACGCGGCGGTGTTCGGCGAGGGCGTCGAGGAACGCGTTGGCGGCCGCGTAGTTGCTCTGGCCGGGGTGGCCCAGCACACCCGCGGTCGAGGAGAACAGCACGAAGGCCGCCAGATCGGCGTCCTGGGTGAGGGCGTGAAGGTTCAGTGCCGCGTCCACCTTGGCTCGTAGAACGGCTTCGCACCGTTCGGGGGTGAGCGAGGTGAGCACGCCGTCGTCCAGGACACCGGCCGCGTGGATGACGGCCGTCAGGGGATGCCGTGCAGGGACGGTGGCGAGGAGACGGGCGAGCGCGTCACGGTCGGCCGCGTCGCATGCCACCACCGAGACCTCGGCGCCCGACTCCTCGAGGTCCGCGACGAGTTGGGCCGCGCCCTCGGCCGCGCCGCCTCGCCGGCCGGCCAGGACCAGGTGTCGTACCGCGTGAGTGGCCACCAGTTGCCGGGCCACCAGCCCGCCCAGCACCCCCGTACCGCCGGTGATGAGCACCGTCCCGTCGGGTTCGAGCTCATGCGGCACGGTGAGCACATTCTTGCCCACGTGCCGGCCCCGGCCGAGGAATCGGAACGCTTCCGGGGCCTGCCGTACGTCCCAGGCGGTGACCGGCAGCGGATTGAGCACACCGCGTTCGAACAGGGCCAGCAGCTCGGTCAGCATCCGCTCGATCCGTTCGGGTTCGACCGTCAGCAGGTCGAAGGTCCGGTACGAGACGCCACGGTGGCTCGCCGCCACGTCATGGGGATCGCGGACGTCCGTCTTGCCCATCTCCAGGAAACGGCCGCCGCGTGGCAGCAGGCGCAGCGACGTGTCCACGAACTCCCGCGTCAGGCAGTTCAGGACGACGTCCACGCCGCGCCCCTGCGTGGCGCCCATGATCCGCTGTTCGAAGTCCACGCTGCGCGAGGAGGCGACCCGATCGTCGCCGATCCCCATGGACCGCAAAACATCCCATTTGCCGGGCGCGGCGGTGGCGAAGACCTCGGCCCCGAGGTGCCGGGCGAGTTGCACGGCGGCCATGCCCACCCCGCCGGCCGCGGCGTGTACCAGCAAGGACTCCCCCGGCCGCAGCTCCGCGAGGTCGACGAGCGCGTGGTAGGCGGTGAGGAATACGATCGGGACCGACGCGGCCCGGGCGAAGGACCAGCCGGCCGGGACACGGGCGAGCAGCCGCTGGTCGGCGATCGCCACGTGGCCGAAAGACCCGGTGAAGACACCCATCACCCGGTCGCCCACGGCGAGTCCGCGGACCTGCGGTCCCATCTCGGTGACGACCCCGGCGCCTTCGACGCCCAGTCCCTTCTGACCGGTCACCAGATCGTGCGCGACGGCGACGTCACGGAAGTTCAGGCCGGCGGCCCGTACGGCGATCCGTACCAGCCCCGGCTCCAGCGGGGTCGCCGCCATGGAACACGGCCGCAGGGCCAGGGTCTCCGCCGTGCCTGTGGGTGGCGGCTCCAGCCGCCAGGTCCGTGCCGACACCGGAGGCTTCAGGGCGTCGTCGTGGCCCGCACGGACCAGACTCGGCGTGTGGACGGCGCCCGCGCGTACGGCGATCTGTGGCTCCCCGAGGGCGACGGCGGACGGGAGCAGAGCGCGCGAAGCGGCCTGCCCGTCGACGTCGACGAGCACGAACCGGCCGGGGTGTTCCGCCTGCGCGGAGCGGACCAACCCCCACACCGGAGCGTGCGCCAGGTCCCGTACGCCTTCTCCCGGAACGACTGCGATGGCGCCGTGCGTGAGCACCACCAGCCGGGCGGCGGTGAACCGTTCCTCGGCAAGCCAGGACCGCAGCAGATCCAAGACCCGGTACACCGCGGTGTGCACCGCCTCGGCCGCACCGCGGTCCGCCCAGCCCTCCGGCCCGGGTGAGCCATCGGCACGGTGGGCAGGTGCCCCGTCCGCCAGGGCGGGGACGACCACCGTGTCCGGGAGCGGAGCGCCCGTGGTGACGGCCTCGATCAGCCGGGCCGGATCCGCGTACCCATCCACCGGGCGGCCGGACCCGCCCAACGCCTCGACGATACCGAGCGGGTCCGGGCCGAGCACCGCCCAGCGGCCCACGGCCGTGGCGGATGTCTCAGGGGCCACGGCGGGGTTCCACTTCAGCTGGAACAACGCGTCGGACTGGTTTGTGCAGGCGGCCTGGAGTTGCTCGTCGGAGACCGGGCGCAGCACCAGGGACCGTACGGTGGCCACCGGTCGGCCACGGTCGTCGGCCACGGCCACGGCGACCTCGTCCGGCCGCAGTGGCGACAGTCGCACACGCAGCGCTGAGGCGCCACGGGAGTGCACAGTCAGCCCGCTCCAGACGAACGGCAGCCGGATCCGCGGCGTTTCCCGCCCGTCCGCCAGGCCGAGCGCGAGCGGGTGCAAGGCGGCGTCCCACAGGGAGGGATGCACCGCGAACCGGTCGGCCTCACCGGCCTGTGTGCCCGGAAGGGACACCTCGGCCACGATGTCCCGGCCGTCCCGCCAAGCCGCCCGCAGCCCTTGGAACTCGGGTCCGTACTGGTAGCCGAGTGCGGCCAGCCGTTCGTAGACGTCGTCGAGGCCGACCGGGGCCGCTCCGGCCGGCGGCCACATTCCCTCGGCGTCGCACACCATCGGCGTCGCGGCGGTGTCGGCATCGGTGTCCGCTTCGGCCAGCACACCGGTGGCGTGTGGGGTCCACTCTCCGGGCGTGGGTGCGGCGGCCGAGCCGTCGTCGATGCGGGCGTACACGGCCAGCGCACGCCGGCCGGCCGCGTCGGGAGCGTTGACCTGGAGCTGCACCACCACCGAGCCACCTTCCGGGATGGCGATGGGAGTCTCCAGGGCCAGCTCCTCCACCCGGCCGCATCCGACCTGGTCCCCGGCCCGGAGGGCCAGCTCGACGAGCGCGGTGCCCGGCAGCAGCACCACACCGGCCACCGCGTGGTCGGCCAGCCAGGGATGCGTCCGCAGTGAGATCCGGCTGGTGAGCACCGTTTCGCTGCAGTCGGCCAGGTCGACGACCGCGCCCAGCAGGGGGTGATCGGCCGGGTCCACGCCCAAGGCCACCGTGTCCCCGGGCGGGGCGGGGGGCTCCAGCCAGTAGCGTTCCCGCTGGAAGGCGTACGTCGGCAGCTCCACCCTCCGGGGCGCCGGACGGCCGGTGAGCGCCGTGTCGAAGACCTTCGGCCAGTCCACCCCGACGCCGGCCGTGTGAACCTGCGCCACCGACGTCAGGAAGCGACCCATCCCGCCCTGGCCACGGCGCAGCGACCCCACCACGACGGCGTCGTCGGCGCCGCTGCGATCCAGGGTTTCCTGCAGTGCCGCCACCATCGCCGGGTGGGGGCTGACCTCGATGAACACCCGGTGCCCCGCCGCTCCCAGCGCCTCGGCGGTCTGCTGGAAACGTACGGTGTGGCGCAGATTGCGGTACCAGTACCCGGCGGTGAGCTCGGTGGTGGCGATGGGGCCGGCCGTTACGGTGGAGTAGAAGGGAATCCGGGCGGCGCGCGGGGTGATACCGGACAGAGCGTCGGTCAAACGGTGTTCGACGGCCTCGACTTGTGGGCAGTGCGAGGCGTAATCCACCGCGATCCGCCGAGCGTCCACCCCATCGGCCTGGTACGCCGCGACCAGTTCCGCCACGGCCTCGGCGTCACCGGAGACCACCGTGGCACCGGGGCCGTTGACCGCCGCCACCGCCAACCGGTCCTTCAGACCCTGCCACTGTTGGGACGCCGTGACCTCCCCGGCCGGCCGGGGCACCGACACCATGCCCCCACGACCGGCCAGGGCGCCGACCGCCCGGCTGCGCAGGGCCACCACCCGCGCCGCGTCCTCCAGGGACAGGGCACCCGCGATATGCGCCGCGGCGATCTCCCCCTGGGAGTGTCCGACGACCGCGTCGGGTTCCACACCGCAGGACCGCCACAGCGCGGCGAGAGAGACGTTGACCGAGAACAGCACCGGCTGGATCACATCGACGCGGTCCAGTGGCGGCGTGCCCGCCGCCCCGCGCAGCACATCGGGCAGCGACCAGTCGACGTACGGGGCCAGGGCCTCGGCACACGCCGCCATCCGTTCGGCGAACACCGCCGACGAGGCCAGCAGTTCGGTGGCCATTCCCGCCCACTGCACGCCCTGGCCGGGGAGGACAAAGACCACGGTAGGGGCGGCTCCGGCATGGGCCGGCCCCCGGCCTTCGACGACCTCCGGCGCCGGTTTCCCGTGCGCCAGCGCGTCCAGGCCGCGCAGGAAACCATCGCGGTCCGCGGCGAGGACCACCGCACGGTGCTCGAGCATTGATCGGGTGGTGGCCAGGGCATACCCGACGTCGAGTGGTTCCGTGCCCCGGTCGTCAGCCACAAAACACCGCAGCCTGCGCGCCTGGTCCCGCAGCGCCTGAAGGCTTCTGGCCGACACCGCCCACGGCACGACGGGAAGCGCTGCGGACGGTGTCCCCGTACGACTGCCCTCCGCGGCGAGATCTCGTTCGTCTTCAGGGGCTTCTTCCAGGATCAGATGGGCGTTGGTGCCGCTGATGCCGAACGAGGAGACCCCGGCCCGCCCCGGCCGTCCGCTGCGCGGCCAGGGCGTCGCCTCGGTCACCAGCCGGACGGCGCCGTCCGCCCAGTCCACATGCGGCGAGGGCTCCGTCGCGTGCAGGGTGGCCGGGAGCGTCCGGTGGCGCAGCGCCAGGACCGTCTTGATCACCCCCGCGACTCCGGCCGCGGCCTGGGTGTGTCCGATGTTGGACTTCAGCGACCCCAGCCACAACGGCCGTTCCGCCGGGCGTCCCCGGCCATAGGTGGCCAGCAGCGCGTGCGCCTCGATCGGATCACCGAGCCCGGTGCCCGTCCCGTGCCCCTCGACGGCGTCGACGTCCGCGGCGCACAGGCGGGCGTCCGCGAGGGCCGCGTGGATCACCTGCTCCTGGGCCGGCCCGCTCGGCGCTGTCAGCCCGTTGCTCGCCCCGTCCTGGTTGATCGCGCTGCCCCGGATCACCGCGAGCACCGGATGTCCGGCGCGCCGAGCGTCCGACAGCCGCTCAAGGAGCAGTACGCCCGCCCCCTCGGCGACGCCGAAGCCGTCCCCGGCGGCGGAGTAGGCCTTGCACCGGCCGTCCGCCGACAGGGCCTTCTGCCGGGAGAGTTCCACGAGCAACCCGGGATCCGCGACGACCGCAACCCCGCCGGCCAGCGCCAGTCCGCACTCGCCGGAGCGCAGCGCCCGGGCGGCCAGGTGCACGGCCACCAGCGACGACGAGCACGCCGTGTCCACGGTAACCGCCGGGCCCCGCAGACCGAAGGCATACGCGATCCGTCCCGAGACGACACCGCCCAGGCCACCGGTCAGCAGATACCCCTCAAGCCCCTCCGGCGCCCGGTACGGTCTCGGCACATAGCCTTGGTCGTACGCTCCGACGAACACCGCGGTACGGCTGCCGCGCAGGGTGGCCGGGGCGATCCCGGCTCGTTCGAACGCCTCCCAGGATGCCTCCAGCATCAGCCGCTGCTGCGGATCCATCGCCAGGGCCTCGCGCGGACTGATTCCGAAGAAGCCCGCGTCGAAGTCCGCGGCATCGGCCAGGAACCTGCCGCCACGTGCGTATGTGGTGCCCGCCCGGTCCGGGTCCGGGTCGTAGAGGGCGTCCAGGTCCCAACCCCGGTCGCCGGGGAAGCCCGGCGTGATCTCGCTGCCGGAGGCGACCAGCCGCCAGAGCTCTTCCGGAGAGCGCACGGCCCCCGCGAACCGGCAGGCCATCCCGACGATCGCGATCGGCTCACCGACGGCATCGGCCGGGCCGCTCACCGGCGGCGGGTCGTTCGCCGGCCGCGTGCCCTCCAGCAGCTCGCACAGATGGTCGGCCAGCTCTCCCGCGGTGGGGTGGTTGAAGGCCACGATGGCCGGCAGCCGCAATCCGGTGGCGGAGCCGAGGCCGTCGCGCAGCTCGAGCGCGGCCGCGGAGTCGAGGCCGATCTCTTCGAAACCGCGCTCCGGCTCCACCGCGCCGGCTCCGGGCAGCCGCAACACCTCGGCCACCTGGCGTCGTACGAGCTCCAGCAGGCGGCGGCGCTCTGCTTGGGACGGGCCGGAGAACCGGCCGGCCTGGCGAGGTGAGCCGGTCGCGGCGGATGCGGGCGACGCGTCACCGGGGGTTCGCGGGCGGCAGGGCTGCCGCTGGAACGCGTACGTGGGCAGGTGCACACGCTGAACGTCGGGCACGGAGAACACGGGCGTCCAGTCCACCTGTGCACCGTGGACGTGGGCGCGCGCCAAAGAGTGGCGGAACTGCTCCATGCCGCCCCGGTCGCGGTGCAGCGTGCCCACGACGACGGCCTCCGGAGCGGCATCCTCGAAGGTGTCCCGCAACCCCATGGCCAGCGCCGGATGCGGACTCGACTCGACGAACAGCCGGTGCCCGTGTCCGAGCGCCAGCCGGGCCGCCTGCTCGAACCGGACGGTCCGGCGCAAATTCCGGCACCAGTAATCGGCATCCAGCTCCTTGGTGTCCAGTCGGTCACCCGTGACAGTGGAATAGAAGGGGATGCGCGACGACCGGGGCCTGATGGGTGCCAACACACTCCGGAGTTCGTCCATCAGCTCGTCCGCCTGAGGGGAGTGCATGGCGAGATCGATCGCGACCGGGCGGGCGCGAACCCCCAGCGCGGAGACCTCCGTGAGGAACTGGCGGACTGCGTCGCCGTCACCTGAAACCACCGTCGAATGGGGCCCGTTGACCGCGGCGACAGCCAGGCGCTCCCCCCAGGGCCGCAGCCGTGAGCGCACCTGTTCCTCGGGCAGCAGGACCGAGGCCATCGCCCCGCGCCCGGAGAGCCTCGCCTGGGCCCTGCTCCACAGCGCCACGACACGAGCCCCGTCTGTCAGCGACAGCCCGTCGGCAGCACAGGCGGCCACGACCTCCCCAAGAGAGTGCCCGATCACGGCGGCCGGTTCGACGTCGTGCGAACGCCAGAGGCCGACCAGCGACATCATCGTGGTGAACAGGGCGGGTTGCACCACATCGGCCCGCGTCCAGGCAGCCGGATCGGGCTCGTCGCGGCTCAGCAGGGTGAGCAACGACCAGTCGAGAAACGGCTCGAACGCCGCGGCGCAGGCCTCCGCGCCCTCCCGGAACACCTCGGAAGTCCGCAGCAGCTCCCGCGCCATGGCCGGCCACTGCGGGCCCTGACCGGGGAAGACGAACACGGGCTCGGTCTTGGGGACGGCAGTCTTGGAGAGCGTCGTCTCGGGGACCGCCGTCTCGGGGACCGCCGTATTGGGGACCGTCCGGCCCAGGACGAGGCGCGGGTCGTCCCGCCCGGCGGCCACGGCCTCCAGGCCGTCCATGAGGTCTTCCGTACCTGCGCCGAGGACCACCGCCCGGTGCTCGAAGGACGACCGGGTGGTCGCCAGCGAGTACCCGATGTCCTCCGGCGCCGGCTGTGGGCGCCCCGCCACATGGTCGAGCAGCCGCCGCGCCTGCGCCCGCAACGCGGCGGGGGTCCGGCCGGACACCACCCAGGGGACGACCATGGCCGGCCGCGCGCCGCCGTGCCGTACCGCCCGCCGGGGCCGGGCCGGGGCGGATGGCGTGCTGCGAGTGGCCGATGGGGCCGAGGCTGTGCCTCGGGTAGAAGCCGTGCCGCAAGTGGCCGACGGGACTTCGCCGAGCACGAGGTGGCAGTGCGTGCCCTCAGTCCCGGACGCCAGCACACCGGCCACCAGCTGGCCGTCCGTCCCGGACCACGGGCGCGGCAAGCGGCGCGTATCACCGGGGGCAGGCGGCAGGCACCGGTGTTCGATCGACAACACACTCTTGAGAAGTCCCGCCACCCCCGCCACGCTGCCCAGTCGGCCGAAACCGGTGTCAGCCCCATCCGTCGCGGCCTCGGAGCCGCGCGCCCTGCCGGAGCCGAGCAGCGCTCGCGTGGCCGCCCCGATGCCGTCGCCGGCCGAGGTGCCGACGCCGTCGACCGTGAGATACGAGACGCGGCCGGGCGAGACACCGGCTCGCGCACACGCGTCGCGCAACACCTGGGCCTGTGCGATGTCTTGCGGGTCGGCCGGTTCCTCGCCGCGGCCGTCGCGGACCGCGCCGCCCAGGATCACGCACCGGACCCGGTCGCCGCCGGCGAGAGCCCGGGAGAGCCTTTTCAAGGCGAACAGACAGCCACCCTCGCCGAGGACCGGCGCTTCCTCCGTCAGCCGATCGGGCCGGTCCTCATCCCACCCGTAGCGCAGGCGCACACCACCGGCGAGGGCGAGCGCGCACTCCCGCCGACGCAGACTCTCGGCGGCGGCGTGGACGGCGGCGAGCGCGGACACCTGGGCGGCGTCGACCGCGACGCTCGGTCCGGTGGTGCCGAGAAAGGAGGAGACCGTGCCGGCGATGGTGTGCCGATCCGTCCCGGGAGGCGGTTCCACGCCCTGCGTGCGCAGTACGGCGGCGTAGTCGTCGCTCGCCGCGCTGAGGAAGACCCCGGTCTCGCCGTTCTCGACGCGGTCGATGACCACTCCGGTGTCTTCCAGCGCCTCCCAGCTCAGCTCGAGCGCCAGGCGCCGCTGAGGATCCATGGCCGCGGCGTCCTGCGGTGCCATCCCGAAGAAAGAGGCGTCGAAGTGGTCGATGCGGTGGAGGAAGGCTCCCCGGCGGGGGCCCTCGGCTGCCGTTCCCCGGGCCCCGGGCCCCGCGATGAGAGTCCGGCGATCGCGCGGCAGCCACGCGACGGCGTCCTCGCCGTTTCGGAGCAGTCGCCAGAAACCCTCGGGATCGGGCGCCTTCGGCAGCCGACACGCGTACCCCACGATGGCGATCGGCTCGCCTTCCGGCCTGCAAGGATGTCCGCCGGTCATAGCACTCCCTGGGAGGCGAGAACGAGGAGAGCGGGCATCCGGACCCTAGGGAGGCCCGGTGCCGTCGTGGAACCCCCTAACCGCCCCTGGCCGGGAAGACCGGGCGCTGCCGGCAAGGCCGTCGGAGCACCGCGGGAGGCGCTCCCCCCGCCGCGCGAGGCATTTCACCGCACCAGCCGTCCCCGGATCACGGTCGACAACGATGCGGTCCACCGCTTCGCCCCGCGCGCCGGAGACCCTGGCATCACGCGGGCGCGGGCGACCGCCGCGGGGTCGTTCTCCATCGGGATGTGCCCGGCAGCGGGGATGCGCACCAGTTCGGTGTGCGGCATCTCGGCGGCGAAGCGCTTCGCGTACGTGCGCCGTATCGGGGCCGTACTCGACGTCGCCTTCGAGGCTGGTGAACTGTCGACTGTCATCGCCATGGTGGACACGGGCCTGGGAGTGAGCATCGTGCCGCCCCTGGGCCTGCCCACCTCTCTCGACGAAGGCGACTTGTTCGCCGGTCGAAGGGCGCCGATCTGAGGGGGTGTCGGCAACCCTCACCGCGATCTGGCCCCCGCACACACCCATAAGCCCTGGCTGCCCGCGCTCACGGCCCTCACCCACGGGGCCGGCCCTCCTGAGATCGATTGATCAACCGATCAGAGCCGCGGTGATCTGGCGGGTGGTCTGCGCGGCGACCCGCGGGTTGACGGCGGCGTAGGAGGTGTAGGCGTTCAGGCCGGTGGCCAGGGCCCAGCCGCGGCCCAGGGTCCAGGTGGCGTCGTCGACGCCGAGCGCGGCACGGAAGGCAGCCCGGCTCCCGGCAGACATCAGGGTGAAGGCGATGGTCAGGTCGCAGGCCGGGTCGCCGATGCCGAGCCCGCCGAAGTCGATGACCGCGCTGAGGCGGCCGTCGACGGTCAGCAGGTTGCCGGTGTGGAAGTCGCCGTGGAACCAGACCGGAGGGCGATCCCATCCGGGGGCGCTCAGCGCCGCGTCCCACAGCGCGGTCATGGCCGCGGTGTCGAACGTACCGTCGACCTCCCCGATAGCGGCCCGCGTCGCGCGATCCCGGTCGGCCAGCGGCCGACCGGTGAGGTCCTCGCGAGCGTCCTCGACCGGGAATTCCTCGGGCACGATTTCCTGAAGGGCGGTGAGGAATTCCGCCAGTTGGACGGCGGCACGGGACGAGTCGGCCAGGGCCTCGGCAGTCGCCACCTCGCCGTCCAGCCAGCGGGACACCGCCCACGGCCACGGATAGTCGAAGTCGGGCTCACCCACCCCCACCGGTACCGGGATGGCCAATGGCAGGTGCGGAGCCAGCCTGGGGAGCCACTCAAACTCCTTCACGGCCTGCCTGATGGCCCCCGCATGGCGGGGCAGCCGCACGGACAGGTCCTTCCCCAGCCGGTAGATCACATGGTCCGAACCGGCCGGATCGAGCAGTTCGAGAGGCAGTTCGGCCCACTGCGGGAACTGCGTATCGACCAGGCACCTGGCCAGTGCGGCATCGATCGCGGGGCGCGGGTCAGCGGTTCTCCCGATTGCCAAGTGCAACTCCTGCGGTGGGCCCGCTCCAAACGGCGGGCAGTCGGAGCCATCACAGTGCCCCGTGGACTCGTCTGTCGACCGGTTTTCCGCGGGCGTCTTTTCTGCGGGCGTCGCGCGTACTTGCTGGGTAGTCCAAGAGAGGTTGAGAGGAGGAGGCCGGGTCAGATCACGCGGAAGAGGTCGGCGGCGGCGTGGACGTCGGTGAGGTCCTCGATGGAGCGGAGGTTGTCGCACAGGGCCTCCAGGACCGAGCCGGCTTCGGCGGTGCGCGGGGCGCCGATGGCCACGCCGAAGACCCGGAAGCCCAACAGGTGCTTGGCGTCGTTCCAGCCGCGCATCCATTCCTCGGTGACGCCGCATTCGTCGTCGGTGATCATCACGATGTCGCCGCGCGTGCGGGCGGCGTCGTTGAACTCCTCCTCCAGCAGCGCGCCGGCCGCTGTCAGCGGCGCCTGATAGCTGGTGCCGCCGCCGAGGAAGGTCTCCGCGAAGTCGAGGACCCGGTCGATGCCGGCGGGCCGGCCCGCCGGGAAGCGGAAGACCTGGATCTTGTCGGCGGCGGAGAACAGGATGCCGACGAAGTCACGCCCCGCGTGGCGGGCCTGATCCAGCAGCGCCAGGGCACACGCCTTGGCCCACGCCTCCCGGGTGACTCCGCCGGGCCCTGCCTCGTACATGGAGTGCGAGGTGTCCACGCACGCGATGATGGCGCCCTGGCCGGTGGTGTGCTCCCCCTGGCTGTCGTAGAGCATCAGCTCCCCGGCGGCATAGCGCACGGCGAACACCGCACGCAGCTCAGGCAGGCCGAGGTTGGCCAGCTCGGAGGGGATGACGCGGGAGAGGTCATTGCCGAGCGTGACGCCGACGAGCTCCCCGGGGGCGTTCTCCACCTTGCGGGCGCGCTCACCACTGGCCATCTGCCGAAAGCGACCGATCAGCTCGGCCCACTGTGCGAGACGGCCGGTGCGCAGCCGCTCGGCGAGCCGGGCGCGCTGGTCGAACGGCATCCGTTCCAGCTCGCCGGGGCCGACGCCCCATGCCCGCATCAGCGCGGCCTCCTCCCGTACGGCCTCGGCCGCCTTCGCCGCCGCCATCCGCGCGGCGGCACGGATATCGGGGGCCGCCGCCGCGAGGCCCTGTGCGGCGTCCTGGGCGGCGTCCTGGGCGGCGTCCTGGGCGGCGTCCTGGGCGGCCCGCCGCGCGGCGGCCGCGGCGGCCTCGATCGCCTGTTGCAGGGCGTCGGCGACCGGGGCGGGCACGGTGCCGGACCCGTCGGACCGGTCCGCCTCGTCGGCGGCCTGCTGGAGCGCGTCGCTCACGGCGGTCGCCGCGTCTTCGGCGTCCTGCTGGGTCTTCTTCGCCTGCTCGGCCTGTTGCTGGGCCTTCCGGGAGCGCTCCAGCATTCCGCGCAGCACGGCGGCCTGGGCGAGTACGGCCATAGCGGCGGCGTAGGGGTCGCCGGCCGTCTCCCGGCGCAGCTCGGCGAACTCCGGTGACTCCACCAGCGCGGTGATGACCTGGTGGTTGACCAGCCGGGAGAGGTCCATCTCGGCGCGCTCGCGCAACCGCGGGCTGACCTTGTAGGCGGCCAGGAACACGTCGGTCAGCAGGTCGGTGGTGCAGTCGTGGCGCTCGTGCAGCTCCTCGGCCAGTTCGCGCACGCCGGCCGACTGCTCGTAGGTGTCGCGCCATGTGATCTGGTCGAACCGGTCCGCGACCACGGCCGCGGTGTGCCGCTGGGGAGCGGCGGCGGGCAGGCCCAGCCACTTCCCGGCCCGGCTCGCCGGCTCGTTGATCGTGCTCGGTGTCCTGTCCATGGCTCTGTCCCGCCGGTGTTCAGAGTTGGGCCTGCACCATGCTCGCGTCCACGCCGAGGGCCTCGGTGAGAACGCGGGCGCGGACGGCGCGCTGGCGGCCGGTGACTCGGTCGATGGCGGCGGTGGAGCGGCCGGCGCTCGCCGCCTCCTCGCGCAGCTTCTCCAGCCGCTTCCCCGCCATGGCAAGCTTGTTGTGGGCCTTCTTGATGACCCATTCGCTCAGCGCCTCACGGGACTGCCCGGCCATGGCGTCCAGCTGGGCCTCCAGTTCCCCGATGGCGTCGGCCAGGTCGAGCGCCTCCCTGGCGTCGGGGTTGACGAGTTGCAGCACCTCGCGCTCGACAGCCGGGCGTTCGGCGGGCGAGTCCCACAGCACGTGAGTCAGCACCGACAGGTCGGTCTCGGCGACCGCCGGGCGGCCGTCGAGGTACGCGGACGCCTGGAGCAGGCCCACCGCCTGCCGCCAGCGGCGGTCGGAAGCGACGAGTTCCTTGCGGCGCAGGGCGGCCCGCAGCGTACACACCGCATCCACGATCGCATCGGGCACGTCCACGGCCGGGACGGCTTCGGTCACGGCATGCTGCAACGCGGCCAGCTCGACCGTGGTCCGTGTCGGTGCCGCCGGGCGGCTGACGGCGGAGCGGACCAGCGCGGCGAAGTTCGAGGGATCTTCCAGGTACCCGACCTCGATCCGCACCAGCAGCCGGTCGTAGATCGCGGCCGCGTCCTCTTCGCCGGGTAGTTCATTGCTCGCCGTGATGGCACCGATCAGCGGGCAACGGATCGGCTCGCCACCGCTCTCGGGGTGGTAGATCCGCTCGTTGAGGTAGCCCAATGTCTCGTTCAGCGCCGCCGTGGAGCACTTGAAGATCTCGTCGATGAACGCGACATGCGCGGTCGTGGCGCGGCCGTCGTAAACCTGTCGGTACTCACCCCGGGCCAGCGCGGCGACGTCGATGGGACCGAACATCCTCGTCGGCGCAGTGAACTTCGACAGCAGGATCTCCCAGTAGGCCGCGCCCTCGACCCTGCCCGTGAGTTCCCGGGCCATCTCGGACTTCGCCGTTCCGGGCGGGCCGAGCACCAGTGAGTGCTGCCCGGCCAGCAGCGTGACCACCAGCGTCCGCACCACGTCTGCCCGCTCGTAGAAACGGTCCGACAGCTCGTCGCTGATCGCCCGCAGCCTCTTGGCCGTGTCCTGCGCGTCCTGTGCGCCCACACTCAACTCCTTCCCCATGAATCCCCGTTGGACTGACGAGACGGCCCTGCTCCCCGAAGCTACGACGAAGTGACAAGCAGCTGAGGGTGTTAGAGATTACCTGGGCTGCTTTTACCGGGTGTTGCGCGAAGCGCCTTGTCGATCTCGCTCAGTGCGCCGGTCAGCCGGGCGTAGTCGTCGGCTCCAGTGGCTTGACGAAGTACTCCTCCACCACGTGGGCGTGGACGCCACAGCGCGCAGGAACGCCGTACGCCCCTCAGCGGTCGGTTCCACCACGCGAACTCCACCCCGGCCGGGGCATCGCCCACAGTGCCGACGCACCTCGACGCGCTGGCCGGGCGCCGTCGGTGTCCGCGGTGATCCTGGGGTGGCGGGCGGTGAACGCCTCACGGCCGGCTGGC
>NZ_MUNE01000287.1 GCF_002154605.1 Streptomyces milbemycinicus
CCGGTGGCGGTGTCCGGCGGCTCTACGCAGGAGGTGCCGCCCGGGGACCCGTAGGCCGTGTACGACCAGCCGCCCGGCGCCTTCTGGCTCACCTGGAGCACCGGGCCCATCGCGTCCTTGGCGCCCCCGACCTTCCATACGCCGTGGTCCGGGCGCGGGGTGCCCGCCACGTCCAGGGCCTTGGCCAGCCGCGCCACCTCGGCCTTGGAGACCTTGGCGCCGGTCCGGTACACGGGCGCCGACTCGGGCCCGTCCGGCAGCTTGCCCGCGGCCTTGTACTCCCGGCCGTACGGGTTCGGCTCGCCCGGCGCGATCCCCTCCGTGCCCGAGGACGCGAATCCGTCCAGCGCGAGCGGCTTCGGCGAACCGTCCTTCTGTGCGGCGCCCGGATCCTGCGTGCCGCCGCCCGCGGCGGTGGAGGCCCAGTACGCCCCGCCGCCACCGGCGAGCAGCACCGCCGCCGCCACCGAGGCGATGGCCAGCGGCGAACGCCGCCGCGGCCGAGGGTTCTCGCCTTCGGGGGTCTGTGGGGTGTCGGTGTCCTCGGTGCTCACCGTTTCGCTCCTTCGGCTCCGCTTTGGCTGTACCGTCCCATCTCTCGCGAGGGGACGCCGCTGAGACGGAGCGCGGGGGCGTGTGGTTCCTCCATGCGCCGTAACCGGCGTCGTGTGCATCGTGAACGCGGTAAGCAAAGAGCTACTATCGGGTGGTTTCGACCATTCGTGCGGGGGTGGCGGAGCCGATAGCGTAAGGCGCGCGTTTCCTCCGACTTTCCTCCGTCTCCCGCAGGAGCAGACCAGCCGTGCGTATCGCAGTCACCGGCTCCATCGCCACCGACCACCTGATGACCTTCCCCGGCCGCTTCGCCGATCAGCTGGTCGCAGACCAGCTGCACACGGTCTCCCTCTCCTTCCTGGTGGACACCCTCGACGTCCGCCGCGGCGGTGTCGGCCCCAACATCTGCTACGGCATGGGCGTCCTCGGCCTGCGCCCGATCCTCGTCGGGGCGGCCGGGGCGGACTTCGCGGAGTACCGGGCCTGGCTGGAGCGCCACGGAGTGGACACCGATTCCGTCCATATCTCCGAGGTGCTGCACACCGCGCGCTTCGTGTGCACCACCGACTCCGACCACAACCAGATCGCGTCCTTCTACACCGGCGCGATGAGCGAGGCCCGTCAGATCGAGCTGCAGCCGGTCGCCGACCGGGTCGGCGGGCTCGACCTCGTCCTCATCAGCGCGGACGACCCGGAGGCGATGGTCCGCCACACCGACGAGTGCCGCACCCGTAACATCCCGTTCGCCGCCGACCCCTCCCAGCAGCTCGCGCGCATGGGCGGCGACGACATCCGGCTGCTCGTCGAGGGCGCGGACTACCTGTTCACCAATGAGTACGAGGCGGCGCTGATCGAGACCAAGACCGGCTGGTCGGCGGACGAGATCCTGGCCAAGGTCCACACCCGCGTCACCACGCTCGGGGCGCAGGGCGTACGGATCGACCGCGCCGGCGAGCAGCCGATCGTCGTCGGCTGCCCGGAGGAGGAGGCGAAGGTGGACCCGACGGGCGTCGGCGACGCGTTCCGCGCCGGGTTCCTCGCCGGGCTCTCCTGGGACCTGTCCCTCGAGCGCGCGGCCCAGGTGGGCTGCATGCTCGCCACGCTTGTCATCGAGACCCTCGGCCCCCAGGAGTACGAGCTGCGCCGCGGCCACTTCACGGAGCGCTTCGCCAAGGCGTACGGCCAGGACGCGGCCTCCGAGATCCAGCCGCACCTGGGCAGCTGAGGGGTTCCGCGGGGCCTACGCCCGGCGGCGGACGCGGTACGCCGTGCCGCGGTCGGCCGGGCGTTCGCCCACGTATTCGTGGCCGCGCATCGCGCACCACGCCGGGATGTCCAGCCGGGCGGCCTCGTCGTCGGCGAGCACCGTGACGAGGCCGCCGACCGGGACGTCCCCGATGACCTTGGCCAGCTCGATGACCGGGATCGGGCAGAGCTTGCCGAGGGAGTCGACCACCAGCTCATCCTCCCTCTCCTCGCCGCCCGGACCGGAGACGGCCGCCGGGGCCGCCGAACGCGCCGCAACCTCTTCGTCCTGCTCCGGTGCGCCCAACTGCCCGCGCACCCGGCGCACCACGTCCGGCAGCAGGCCGAGGAACCGCTCCACGTCCTCCTCGAGCGTCCCCAGCGGCAGCGAGACGCGGACGTTGCCTTCGGACAGCACGCCCATCGCGCGCAGCACATGGCTCGGCGTCAGGGTGCTTGAGGTGCACGAGGAGCCGGAGGAGACGGAGAAGCCCGCGCGGTCCAGCTCGTGCAGCAGTGTCTCCCCGTCGACATAGAGACATGAGAAGGTCACCAGATGGGGCAGCCGCCGCTCCGGGTCGCCGACCACCTCCACGTCGGGGATCAGCCGGGGCACGCGTGTGCGGATCCGGTCGACCAGCTCCCGCAGCCGCTCCGCCTCCGCGGCGGACTCCTCCCGTACGGCGCGCAGCGAGGCCGCGGCCGCCACGACGGCCGGGATGTTCTCGAAGCCGGGGGCGCGGCCCGACTCGCGCTCGTCCGCCGGGCCGTGGGCGGCGAAGCGCACGCCCTTGCGTACGGCCAGCAGGCCGACGCCCGACGGGCCGCCCCACTTGTGGGCGCTCGCGGTCAGCAGCGACCAGTCGCCCGCGACCGCGCCCCAGGCCAGCGACTGCGCGGCGTCCACGAGCAGCGGCACACCCGCCTCCGCGCACTCCGCCGCGGCCTCGGCCACCGGCTGCCGGGTGCCCACCTCGTGGTTGGCGGACTGCAGAGCGGCCAGGGCGGTCGGGCCGGGGGCGTCGCGCAGCGCGGCGGCGTACCCGCCCGGCGCGATGCGGCCGGTGCTGTCCACCGGGACCTCGCTGACCGTGCCGCCGCCCGCCTCGTGGGCGGCCGCGGCGTGCAGCACCGCGGAGTGCTCGACGGCGGAGACGACCAGATGGCGGCCGGCCCGGCGGCGGCCGGCGAGGGCTCCGGCGATGCCGTCGTGCAGTGCGCGGGTACCCGAAGAGGTGAAAGTGAGTTCGTCGGGACGACAGCCGACGGCCTCGGCCGCCGCCTCCCGCGCCGCGTCCAACAGCAGCCTGGCGCGCCGCCCCTCGCGGTAGAGGCGGGCCGGGTCGGCCCAGCCCTCGTCGAGCGCGGCGAGCAGCGCCTGGCGGGCGACGGGGTGCAGTGGGGCGGACGAAGCGGCGTCGAAGTAGGGCACATACAGAACGCTAGTCGCAGCCAGAACGCTAGTCGCAGCCCGCGGAAGTCGCGTCGGTGCCTCGGAGGCGTTTTTCCGGGTCTTCGCGGGGCTCTTCGGGCCGCTTCAGCTGTTCTTCAGGTCCCCTTCGAACGGGTTCCTCCACCTCTTCGGGGAGCACCCCGGCGCGTTGGGCACCCTCCCCGCGCAGCCCTAAAAGACGTCCAGTAGGGTTTGCTCCGCATAAACATCCAAACCCCTGCCCGCACCGGGCCGGCGACCGACCAGCGAGACGGCCGCGGCCGTGCGGGCGAGACTCTCGGGAAGGCGCTACGTGAGTCCCAACGGCTCCGACCGCTCGTCGCGGCGCCCGGTGCGGCGGAAGCTGCTGCAGGCGCTGGCCGCGGGCTTGGTCCTGGCGACCGCCACCGGTTGCACATCAAAGGACTTCCCCCGCCTCGGAATGCCCACCCCGGTCACGGAGGAGGCGCCGCGGATCCTCTCCCTGTGGCAGGGCTCGTGGGCGGCTGCGCTCGCCACGGGCGTGCTGGTCTGGGGCCTGATCCTGTGGTCGGTCATCTTCCACCGCCGCAGCAGGACCAAGATCGAGGTTCCCGCGCAGACCCGGTACAACATGCCCATCGAGGCGCTGTACACCGTGGTCCCGATCATCATCGTCTCGGTGCTCTTCTACTTCACCGCGCGTGATGAGAACGAGCTGCTGAAGACCTCCGCGAAGCCGGCCCATGTGATCAACGTGGTGGGCTACCAGTGGAGCTGGGGCTTCAACTACATGGAGAACGTGGACGGGAACCTGTCCACGCCGGCGAAGACCCCCGAGGAGGTCTCGTCGATTCCGGACCGCATGCTCAAGGCCGTGCCCAAGGGCGCCGAGGGCGTCTACGAGGCGGGCACCCCGGGCGACCGGAACCCGGACAAGGGCTGGCCGGGCCCCACCCTGTACCTGCCCAAGGGTGAGAAGGTCCAGTTCATCCTGACCTCCCGTGATGTCATCCACTCGTTCTGGGTGGTCCCCTTCCTGATGAAGATGGACGTCATCCCGGGGCACACCAACCGCTTCGAGGTGACCCCGAACAAGTACGGCACCTTCATGGGCAAGTGCGCCGAGCTGTGCGGCCAGGACCACTCGCGGATGCTCTTCAACGTCAAGGTCGTCTCTCCGAAGGAATACCGGAAGCACCTGGCGGACCTGGCGAAGAAGGGCCAGACCGGCTACATCCCGGCGGGCATTGAGCAGACGGAAGCCGCCAAGAACGCGGAGACCAAGAACCGATGAGCATCCTCAACGAACCTCAGGGTGCCGACGCAGCCACCGCGCAAGCGGACGAGCTGCCCGTGCGCCGCAAGCAGCCAGGGAACGTCGTCGTCAAGTGGTTGACCACCACCGACCACAAGACGATCGGGACGCTCTACCTCGTCACGTCGTTCGCCTTCTTCTGCATCGGTGGCCTCCTGGCGCTGTTCATGCGCGCCGAGCTGGCCCGTCCCGGTTCGCAGCTGATGACGAACGAGCAGTTCAACCAGGCGTTCACCATGCATGGCACGATCATGCTGCTGATGTTCGCCACGCCGCTGTTCGCCGGCTTCGCGAACTGGATCATGCCGCTGCAGATCGGCGCCCCTGATGTGGCGTTCCCGCGGCTGAACATGTTCGCCTACTGGCTGTACCTGTTCGGCTCGCTGATCGCGGTCGCCGGGTTCCTCACCCCGCAGGGCGCGGCGGACTTCGGCTGGTTCGCGTACTCGCCGCTGTCGGACGCGGTCCGCTCGCCGGGCGTGGGCGCCGATATGTGGATCATGGGTCTGGCCTTCTCCGGCTTCGGCACCATCCTCGGCTCGGTCAACTTCATCACCACCATCATCTGCATGCGCGCTCCGGGCATGACGATGTTCCGCATGCCGATCTTCACCTGGAACGTGCTGCTCACCGGTGTGCTGGTGCTGCTGGCCTTCCCGGTCCTGGCCGCCGCGCTGTTCGCCCTGGAGGCGGACCGTAAATTCGGGGCACATGTCTTCGACGCGGCCAATGGCGGCGCATTGCTCTGGCAACACCTCTTCTGGTTCTTCGGCCATCCAGAGGTGTACATCATCGCGCTACCGTTCTTCGGAATCGTCTCCGAGATCATTCCGGTCTTCTCGCGTAAGCCGATGTTCGGTTACATCTCCCTGATCGGCGCGACGATTTCGATCGCGGGCCTTTCGGTGACGGTGTGGGCGCACCATATGTACGTCACAGGCGGCGTGCTCTTGCCGTTCTTCTCCTTCATGACGTTCCTGATCGCGGTGCCGACCGGTATCAAGTTCTTCAACTGGCTCGGCACCATGTGGAAGGGGTCGCTGAGCTTCGAGACCCCGATGCTGTGGACGATCGGCTTCCTGATCACGTTTGTCTTCGGCGGTCTGACCGGTGTCATCCTGGCCTCGCCGCCGATGGACTTCCACGTCTCGGACTCGTACTTCGTGGTGGCCCACTTCCACTACGTGGTCTTCGGTACGGTCGTGTTCGCGATGTTCGCCGGATTCCACTTCTGGTGGCCGAAGTTCACCGGCAAGATGCTGGACGAGCGCCTGGGCAAGATCACCTTCTGGACGCTGTTCATCGGCTTCCACGGTACGTTCCTGGTCCAGCACTGGCTCGGTGCCGAGGGCATGCCGCGCCGGTACGCCGACTACCTGGCGGCCGACGGCTTCACCACGCTGAACACCATCTCGACCATCAGTTCGTTCCTGCTCGGTCTGTCGATCCTGCCGTTCTTCTACAACGTCTGGAAGACCGCCAAGTACGGCAAGAAGGTCGAGGTCGACGACCCGTGGGGCTACGGCCGCTCGCTTGAGTGGGCGACCTCCTGCCCGCCGCCGCGGCACAACTTCCTCACGCTGCCGCGCATCCGCTCCGAATCCCCGGCGTTCGACCTGCACCACCCGGAGATCGCGGCCCTCGACCAGCTCGAGAACCACGGGGCCGCCGCGTCCGATGACAAGGCCCTCGTGGGTGGCAAGGAGGCCGGCAAGTGAAGGTCCAAGGCCGACTTTTCATCTGGCTCGCCGTCTTCATCCTCGTCATGGCGATCGTCTATGGCGTGTGGTCGAAGGAGCCGGCCGGCACCACCGCGCTCTTCCTGGCCTTCGGGCTGAGCGTGATGATCGGCTACTACCTCGCCTTCACCGCCCGCCGGGTGGATGTCGGGGCGCAGGACAACAAGGACGCCGATGTCGCGGACGACGCCGGTGAGCTGGGCTTCTTCTCCCCGCACAGCTGGCAGCCGCTCTCCCTGGCGATCGGTGGCGCCCTGGCCTTCATGGGCGTGATCTTCGGCTGGTGGCTGCTGTACTTCTCGGCCCCGATCATCCTGGTCGGCCTCTTCGGCTGGGTGTTCGAGTACTACCGCGGTGAGAACCAGAACCAGTAACCGGTCAGCCGCCGGAACCCGGTTCACCGGAACTCGGCTCAGCGGGCCCCGGTGAACCGGGTCCGAGCGGGGCCCGGACACCTTCTCCAGGTGTCCGGGCCCCGCTTCGTTGTCCCGCCGGACCCCGACACCCCCGACGCCCCCGACACCCAGGTCCTCCCATTCACTCGACTGCCACATACCGCGAGCCATCCGGGGCCGGTCTTCTTAGCTTGTGACCATGAGCCACACACCTCGATCACCCCGATCCCGGACGGTGCTCGGCTGCGCTCTGCTGCTGGCACCCCTGATAGCGACGGGGCTCACCGGATGCGGCGGCCCCTCCTCGGACCCGTTGGCGGCCAAGCCGTACGACGCGGCCGACCAGGTCGCCTTCAGCGGCGTGGGCGGCTCCCACAAGGCCGACCCCGACAAGCCACTTGAGGTCACGGCCAAGGGCGACGACAGCCGCATCACCGACGTCACGGCGACCGACTCCGCGGGGCGGTACGTACGCGGGGAGCTCACGCCCGACGGCAAGCGCTGGCGCAGCACCGTGCCCCTGGCCGCCGGAACGCACTACACGCTGCGGGTGAGCACCGAGGACGCCGACGGGGCGCCGGGGCGCCGGACCATCGGCTTCGACACCTCGGGGGCCGAGAGCAAGCTGCGGGTCACCTTCGGGCCCGACGCCGGCACTTACGGGGTGGGGCAGCCCGTCACCGCCTCACTCAACGCGCCCGTCAAGGACGCCTCGGCACGGGCCGTCGTCGAGCGCGCCCTGAAGGTGGACTCACAGCCCGCGGTGGACGGCGTCTGGCACTGGGTGGACGACCGGACCCTGCACTACCGTCCGCGCGACTACTGGCCCGCGCACGCCACGATCGACGTGCACGCCAACCTCAAGGGCATCCGGGTCGCGAACGGCCTGTACGGCGCCGCCTCCAAGCCGCTGCGGCTGCACACCGCCGACCGTCTCGAGGCGATCACCGACTCCGGCACCCACCAGATGACGGTGCTCAAGAACGGTCAGGCGATCCGTACCATCCCGATCACCACCGGTATGCCCGGCTTCGACACCCGCAACGGCATCAAGGTGATCCTCGCCAAGGAGTCCTCCGTACGGATGACCGGCGCCAGCATCGGCCTCGGCAACTCCTATGACCTGCTGGTCCACTGGGCCGCACGGGTGACGTGGAGCGGTGAGTACGTCCACGCCGCGCCCTGGTCCGTCGGCTCGCAGGGCGCGGCCAACGTCAGCCATGGCTGCACCGGGATGAGCAACGAGAACGCGCGCTGGTTCTTCGACACCGTGCGCCTCGGCGACATCGTCAAGGTCGTGAACAGCCATGGCGCGATGATGACGACGTTCGACAACGGATTCGGCGACTGGAACATGGCCTGGGACAAGTGGCGCGCGGGCAGTGCCGTGGCCTCAGCACGGGCCGACGGCGGCACCACGGCCGAATCGGCCAGGCTGCGGCCCCAGGTGTAGGGCGGCCCCGGATGCAGGAGGGTGACGCGTCAGGCGTCCACGGCGAGCTTCTGGCGCAACAGCCCCGCCAGCGCGTCCGCGAGGGCCACCGGGTCCACCGGATGGGTGACCGCGGCCTCGGCGCGGCTCCACGTGGCCAGCCAGGCGTCCTGCGGGCGGCCGATGAGCAGCAGAACCGGAGGGCAGCGGAAGATCTCGTCCTTGATCTGCCGGCAGACCCCCATGCCGCCCGCGGGCACCGCCTCGCCGTCCAGTACGCAGACGTCGATACCGCCGTCCTCCAGCGCCGAGAGGACGGCGGGGAGGGTCGCGCACTCCACGAACTCCACGGGCGGGACGTCGGGGGCGGGCCGCCGCCCGGCGGCGAGCCGGACCTGCTGGCGGGTGCCCGCGTCATCGCTGTAGACCAGCACCGTGGCGGTCGGCTGCATCGTTCCTCCGCGTTACGTGGTTGGACTTCTGGCGCGGATGCTACTCCGGTAGAGCTCTGGGGAGGAGGGGGCGTGCAACCCCGTCCTTCCTTCGGGGGACCGGCCGGCAAGCGCTCGACAACTGCCGGATCCCCGCTCGCAACGGGCCGTACGAGCAGCATCGATGCCCTTGACACTCCGAACGGTACCCCCGGGAGTGAGGGCTGGATAAGCGACCGACATAATGTCGGTCGTGGCGACAGCAACAGCAGTAGATACCGGGCACGCGCACCCGTCGGTCAACCGGCCGAACCTCACCAGCGTCGGAACCATCATCTGGCTGAGTTCCGAGCTGATGTTCTTCGCGGCCCTCTTCGCGATGTACTTCACCCTGCGATCGGTGACCGGCGCAGAGCACTGGAAGGAAATGGCGTCCGCGCTGAACTTCCCGTTCTCCGCGACGAACACCACGATCCTGGTGCTCTCCTCTCTCACCTGCCAGCTCGGTGTCTTTGCTGCCGAGCGCGGTGATGTGAAGAAGCTGCGCGCCTGGTTCGTGATCACCTTCATCATGGGCGCGATCTTCGTCGGCGGGCAGATCTTCGAATACACCGAACTGGTCAAGCACGAGGGTCTGTCGCTCTCGTCCGACCCGTACGGCTCGGTGTTCTACCTGACCACCGGCTTCCACGGACTGCATGTGACAGGCGGACTCATCGCCTTCCTGCTGGTCCTGGGCAGGACGTACGCGGCCAAGAGGTTCACTCACCAGCAGGCGACGGCGGCCATCGTGGTGTCTTACTACTGGCACTTCGTCGATGTCGTCTGGATCGGCCTCTTCGCCACGATCTACATGATCAAGTAATCCGGTCGCCGCACCGGCACCACGTCCTCAAAGCATCGACGCAGAAGATCCTGACACCGGGGTAATCCGTGAAAAAGCTCTCCGCACGACGGCGCCATCCGCTGGCTGCGCTCGTCGTCCTACTCTTCGCGCTGGCGGTCACCGGGGGGCTGTACGCCGCGTTCTCGCCGAGCGAGGCGAAGGCCGATGACAGCTCCGCCCAGTCCCTCGCCATCGAGGAGGGCAAGAAGCTCTACGCCGTCGGCTGTGCCAGTTGCCACGGCACCGGCGGCCAGGGTACGACCGACGGTCCGAGCCTGGTCGGCGTCGGCTCCGCCGCCGTGGACTTCCAGGTCAGCACCGGCCGCATGCCGGCGCAGCAGCCCGGGGCCCAGGTGCCCAAGAAGAAGAACATCTACTCGAACGCCCAGATCGAGCAGCTGTCCGCGTACATCGCCTCGCTCGGCCCCGGCCCGGTGACGCCGACCAAGGAGCAGTTCGACCCCGCGGGCGGCAACGTCGCCGAGGGCGGTGAGCTCTTCCGGACCAACTGCGCGCAGTGCCACAACTTCGTCGGCAAGGGCGGCGCCCTGACCAACGGCAAGTACGCGCCGTCCCTCGAGGGTGTGTCCCCCAAGCACCTCTACGAGGCCATGCAGACGGGCCCGCAGAACATGCCCTCCTTCCCGGACACCGTGATGCCGGAGGAGAAGAAGAAGGACATCATCGCGTACCTGGACACGGTCAACAGCGACAAGACCGAGACCCCCGGTGGTATGGAGATCGGCGGCCTGGGTCCGGTCAGTGAGGGTCTGTTCGGCTGGGTCTTCGGTATGGGTGCCATGATCGTCCTGACCATCTGGGTCGCCGCCCGGACCGCAAAGGCCAAGAAGTCATGAGTAGCCACGACATTTCACAACCAGACGCTAACCTGCCACACGGGCAGGAAGAGGGCGGCGAGGTGGAGGCGGCGGGCAATCCGTTCGCCGACCCGGGTCTGCCGCCCCATGAGCACCGTCAGCAGGACATCGACGAGCGCGCCGCGAGGCGCTCCGAGCGCACGATCGCGCTGCTGTTCACGGTCTCGATGCTGGCGACGGTCGCCTTCATCGCCTCGTATGTGGCCTTCCCGGTCGACAGGATCATCTATGTCTTCCCGCTCGGCCACATCAGCGCGCTGAACTTCTCGCTCGGCCTGACCCTCGGCATCGCGCTGTTCACCATCGGCGCGGGCGCGGTCCACTGGGCCCGCACCCTGATGTCCGATGTGGAGGTCGCCGACGAGCGTCACCCGATCGAGGCCGCGCCCGAGGTCAAGGCGAAGGTCCTGGAGGACTTCGCGGCGGGCGCCGCCGAGTCCGGCTTCGGCCGGCGCAAGCTGGCCCGGAACACCCTCTTCGGTGCGCTGACCCTGGTGCCGCTGGCCGGTCTGGTGCTGCTGCGCGACCTCGGCCCGCTGCCGCAGGACAAGCTCCGGCACACCAAGTGGGGCAAGGGCAAGCGCCTGATGAACTACAACACCATGCTGGCGCTGCGTCCCGAGGACATCGCGGTCGGTTCGCTCACCTTCGCCATGCCCGAGGGCATGAAGGAGTCGGACCACGACTTCCAGACGCAGATCGCCAAGGCCGCCCTGATGCTCGTCCGGCTGCAGCCGGAGAACATCAAGGACAAGCGCGAGCTGGACTGGTCGCACGACGGCATCGTCGCGTTCTCGAAGATCTGCACCCACGTCGGCTGCCCGATCAACCTGTACGAGCAGCAGACGCACCACGTCCTGTGCCCGTGCCACCAGTCGACGTTCGACCTCTCCGACGGTGGCCGCGTGATCTTCGGCCCGGCCGGGCACGCCCTGCCGCAGCTGCGGATCGGGGTCAACAAGGACGGTTACCTCGAAGCCAAGGGCGACTTCGCGGAGCCCGTCGGTCCTGCATTCTGGGAGCGCGGATGAGTACTGCAACTGAAACGCAGCGCGGCCGCAAGGCCCCCGCGGGCGAGCGCGTCGCCGACTGGGCCGACGGCAGGCTGGGCGTCTACAGCCTCGCCAAGGCCAATATGCGCAAGATCTTCCCGGACCACTGGTCCTTCATGCTGGGTGAGGTCGCGCTCTACAGCTTCATCATCATCATCCTCACGGGTGTGTATCTGACGCTGTTCTTCCACCCCAGCATGGAAGAGGTCGTGTACCACGGCCCGTACGTCCCGATGCAGGGCGTGCGGATGTCCGAGGCGTTCGCCTCGACGCTCGACATCAGCTTCGAGGTGCGCGGCGGTCTGCTCATCCGGCAGATCCACCACTGGGCCGCGCTGATCTTCCTCGCCGCGATGCTCGTGCACATGATGCGCGTCTTCTTCACCGGCGCGTTCCGCAAGCCGCGCGAGATCAACTGGCTGTTCGGCTTCCTGCTGTTCTTCCTCGGCATGCTGACCGGCTTCACCGGCTACTCGCTCCCCGACGACCTGCTCTCCGGCACCGGTCTGCGGTTCATCGAGGGCGTGTTCCTGTCGATCCCGGTCGTCGGCACCTACATCTCGATGTTCGTGTTCGGCGGCGAGTTCCCCGGGATGGACCTGATCCCCAGGCTCTACCCGGTCCACGTCCTGCTGCTGCCTGGCATCATGCTCGGCCTGCTGGTCGCGCACCTGATCCTGGTCTTCTACCACAAGCACACGCAGTACCCGGGCCCCGGCAAGACCGAGAAGAACGTGGTCGGCATGCCCCTGCTGCCGGTCTACATGGCCAAGGCGGGCGGCTTCTTCTTCCTGGTCTTCGGCGTGATCGCGATCCTCTCCGCAGTCGCCACGATCAACCCGATCTGGGCCATCGGACCGTACCGGCCGGACCAGGTGTCCACCGGCGCCCAGCCCGACTGGTACATGGGCTTCGCCGAGGGTCTGGTCCGAGTGATGCCCGGCTGGGAGATCAACGCCTGGGGCCACACGCTCGTCCTGGGCGTGTTCATCCCGATCGTGCTCTTCCCGCTGGTCCTGTTCGCGATCGGGGTCTACCCCTTCATCGAGTCCTGGATCACCGGCGACAAGCGCGAGCACCACATCCTGGACCGCCCGCGCAACGCCCCGACCCGTACTGCCTTCGGCGTCGCCTGGCTGACCGCCTACCTGGTGATGCTGGTCGGTGGTGGAAACGACCTGTGGGCCACCAGTTTCCACCTGTCGATCAACTCGATCACCTGGTTCGTCCGGATCGGCTTCTTCGCCGGCCCGGTGCTGGCCTTCATCGTCACCAAGCGGATCTGCCTGGGTCTGCAGCGGCGCGACAAGGACAAGGTGCTGCACGGCCGCGAGACCGGCATCATCAAGCGGCTGCCGCACGGCGAGTTCATCGAGGTGCACCAGCCGCTGTCGCAGGAGGACCTGCACAAGCTCACCCAGCATGAGCAGCCCGAGCCGTACGAGGTCGGCCCCGCGGAGGACGAGAACGGTGTCCGCCGGAAGATAAAGGGTTCGCAGAAGCTCCGGGCCAAGCTGTCCAAGGGCTACTACGGCGAGGACAACGTGATCCCCAAGCCGACCGCCGAGGAGTACAAGGAGATCACCAGCGGCCACGGCCACCACTGATCCCCTCAGCGCACACCTCAGCTGTACGCCACACACCAGGGCCCCGGGCCGGACCACAAGGTCCGGCCCGGGGCCCTGGGCCGTTGCAGCGGGCCCTGGGCTTCGTGCCGGGCCTGCGGGCTGTCCGGGACCCGGGCACGGGACCGTGTGCCCCGCCCACGCCGATAGGCTTGCCAGGGGCCAGCCGCTGCACAGCTGAACTGCGCGGACCCATCCCTGCCCAGCCGATATCCAGGAGCGGACCATGGACGTTGTGACCCCAGCCGGAGGCGACAACCGCGCGACGGCCCGCACCTGGCCGGACGTACTCGACTCGCTGCTGCTCGGCCACGACCTCACCGCCGACGACACCGCCTGGGTCATGGACCGGATCATGCGCGGCGAAGCCAGCGACGCACAGATCGCCGGTTTCGCGGTCGCGCTGCGCGCCAAGGGCGCGACCGTGGCGGAGGTGTCCGGTCTGGTCCGCACGATGTACGAGCATGCGAACGTGATCGAGGTCCCCGGGGCGACCGTCGACATCGTGGGCACCGGAGGCGACCGGGCCAAGACCGTCAACATCTCCACCATGTCGGCGCTCGTGGTGGCGGGCACCGGCGCGAAGGTCGTCAAGCACGGCAACCGCGCCGCGTCCTCCGCCAGCGGCTCCTCCGACGTCCTCGCGAAGCTCGGCGTCAACCTGGACCTGAGCCCGCAGCGGGTGGCCGAGGTCGCCGAGGAAGCCGGCATCACCTTCTGCTTCGCGGTGAAGTTCCACCCCTCGCTGCGCCATGTCGGCACCGCGCGCAGCGAGCTCGGCATCGCCACCATCTTCAACTTCCTCGGCCCGCTCACCAACCCGGCCCGGGTACGCGCCCAGGCCACCGGGGTCGCGGACGCCAAGATGGCGCCCATCATGGCCGGTGTGCTCGCCGAGCGCGGCACCTCCGCGCTGGTCGTCCGCGGCGACGACGGCCTCGACGAGCTGACCGTCACCTCGACCTCCCAGGTGTGGGTGGTCGAGGGCGGCACCGTACGCCAGGAGACCTTCGACCCGCGCGACGTCGGCATCGACCTCGTCCCGGTGGACGCCCTGCGCGGCGCCGACCCCTCGTACAACGCGGATGTCGCCCGGCGACTCCTGGCCGGGGAACGCGGACCGGTCCGCGACGCGGTACTGCTCAACTCGGCGGCCGCCCTGGTCGCCCTGGAGGGCGGCCCCGGCGACAAGCCCCTCACGGAGCGCATCGCGGCGGGCATCGAGAAGGCAGCCGTCTCCATCGACTCGGGCGCGGCCCGAGCCTCCCTGGAACGCTGGGTGCTGGCCACGAACGCGTAGCCCCGACTCTCGAGATGCCCCATAGGACCCCTGTCCGTATCGCGGACAGGGGTCTCGGTTCGTGACGGGGCATGGCATACTCCTGCGCAGGTCACGAGCGACAGCGACTTCGGCCCCGGCCCGCTGTCCGGCAACCCTCCGTCCGTGGCGGGGTGCCCCGGGTGATGACCAGGTCGCAGGCAATGAGGTCTGCGGCAAGCGCGGACCCCTCGCGGAACCCAGGGGTCCTGGTTGTCGAGGGAGTTCTTCCGTGATGCAGCGAATGCGCTAGGGCCGTCGGGCCCTGTTCCCTGAGTTTTCCCTCATTTCGCACGGTTCTCGTCCGTGCGGTGAGTTTCTTCTCCACGTGCCCGGCGGCGGGCTTTCGCCTGCCCGCGCGTGACGCATTCACCTCTTCGCCCTCCCGGGAGACTTCGCCATGTCCGCGACCGCTGCTGCCGCCACCGCAACCATTTCCCCGCTGCCCGTCCTCGGCCGTGATGTCCTCGTCCCGCTCGTCACCGGCGGTGAGGTCAGCTACGCCGCGCTGGACTACGCCGCCAGCGCCCCCGCCCTGCAGCGGGTGTGGGACGACATCGCGGCTTACGCCCCGTACTACGGCAGCGTGCACCGCGGGGCCGGCTATCTCTCGCAGCTGTCCACCGATCTGTTCGAGAACAGCCGCAGGGATGTCGCGGCCTTCCTCGGCTGCCGCCCCGACGATCAGGTGATCTTCACCCGCGCCACCACCGACTCGCTCAACCTCCTCGCCGCCGCCCTCCCGCAGGGCACCCGGGTGTTCGTGTTCGAGACGGAGCACCACGCCTCGTTGCTGCCGTGGCAGCAGCGGGAAGGCGTCGAGGTCGGCTATCTGAGCGCGCCGCGCTCCCCGCGGCAGGCCACCGAGACGCTGGAGCGGGCGTTGGCCGACTGGCGAGCTGAGGCAAACACGGGTGCCGCGCTGGTGTGTGTGACCGGTGCTTCGAATGTGACCGGTGAGCTGTGGCCGGTGCGGGAGCTGGCGGAGGTGGCCCATGCGTACGGCGCCCGGATCGTGCTGGACGCCGCGCAGCTGGCCCCGCACCACCCCGTGGACATCGCGGCCTTGGACGTCGACTGGGTCGCGTTCTCCGGGCACAAGCTGTACGCGCCCTTCGGGGCCGGGGTGCTCGCGGGGCGGGCGGACTGGCTGCGCGAGGCCCGGCCGTATCTCGCGGGCGGCGGCGCCAGCCGAAAGGTCGCGCGCAAGGGCGACGGCGGGGTGGATGTGGAGTGGCACACCACCGAGGCCCGGCATGAGGCGGGTTCGCCGAATGTCATCGGGGCGTACGCGATCGCCTCGGCGTGCAAGGCGCTGACCGAGGCCGGGTTCGAGTCCCTGGTGGCGCGGGAGCGGGAGCTGATCGCCAAGGTCCGCGCGGGGCTGGCGGAGGTGCCCGAGGTGCGGGTGTTGTCGCTGTTCGGGGATGACGCGCCCCGGGTGGGCGTCATCTCGTTCGTCGTGGAGGGCTGGAACAGCTCGCATTTCGCGGCCGCGCTCTCCGCGGAGTACGGCATCGGCGTACGCGACGGCCTGTTCTGCGCGCATCCGCTGGTGCGCACGCTGCTGGGCGGCGAGCCCGGGGAGACGGGCGAGTGCGGGGCTCCGGAGGCCGCGCCGGGGGAGCGGTCGCTGAACGCGATCCGGGTCAGCTTCGGCGCGGGCACCCCGGACGAGCACGTCGAGCGGTTCGTCGGCGCGGTGAAGGAGCTGGTCCGGGACGGCGCGAAGTGGAGTTACCGCACCGAGGACGGGCGTTGCGTCCCGGACCGCGGGTGACGTCGCGCGAGAGTGCTCAGCCGTCGAGGCCGATCGCGAAGGCGGCCTCGAGGTCGTGCTGGGAGTAGGTGCGGAAGGCGATATGGGTCTCGGTGGAGGCCACGCCCGGCACCTTGCTGATCCGGCCCGGGATGACCTCCGCGAGGTCGTCGTGCCGGGCCACCCGCACCATCGCGATCAGATCGTGTGCTCCGGTGACCGAGTAGACCTCGCTCACACCGTCGAGCGCGGCGATCTGCTCGGCGATCTCGGGGATCTGGTCCACGCTGGTCTTGATGAGCACGATCGAAGTGATCACGGCTGGCTTTCTCCCTCGCTGGACCTGACTGCCCTGCTCACTCTAGTCGTCCGCCCGAAGCGGGCCCACGCGTAGAGGAACCCGAGGCTGAACCCCACGAGGTGGGCGAGGTAGGCGACGCCGGGGCGGTCGTCGGCCCCGCGGGCGGCCAGCCACTGCAGCGCGAACCAGAAGATCAGCACCACCCAGGCGGGGAAGCGCAGGGGCAGGAAGAACAGAAACGGGAAGAGGCTGGTCACCCGGGCCCGGGGGAACAGCCACAGAAAGGCGCCGAGGACCCCGGAGATGGACCCGGAGGCGCCGACCAGGGTCTGGGTGGAGTCGGCGTGCGCCGCGGCGTAGCCGAGCAGCGCCAGATAGCCGGTGGCGAGGTAGAAGAGGGCGAACTGGATCCGCCCCATGCGCTCCTCGGCCATCGCCCCGAAGACGTAGAGAAACAGCATGTTGCCGAGCAGGTGCAGCCAGTTGCCGTGGACGAACAGCGCGGTCAGCGGGGTCAGCGGTTCGGCGGGCGCGCCGCTCCACAGAGTGCTGGGCACCACCCCCCACCGTTCGAAGTAGCCCGTCTGGGCCCGCAGCAGCTCGCCTCCCGTGCCATAGCCGGGGTTGAGGCCGGAGGCCGGTCCGTAGGCGAAGATCAGGCAGCAGGACGCGATGAGGGCGTAAGTCATCAGGGGGCGGCGGCCGGGCCCCTCCGACGTCTCGATCATGGGCAGATCATCGCGTATCGGGCTCAACCTGCCCAGAGTGCCTCGCCGCCGCGGGGGTGGGGCCGGGGAGCGCACCGGCCCCGGCGCGGGGCAGGGCTCAGGCCGTAGGGTTACAGCACGCCGAGTGCCACAGTGGAATCAAGGCGACCAAGACGATTGAGGACGATGACGCCCATGGCCGTGCCCCTGCCGACAGCCGAGACTCGCTGGCGCTGCACTCTGTGCGGCAACCTGACCCGGTTCGATGTGACGCGTTCGACGAAGGCTGTCGAGTACGTCCATCTCGACCTGGGCGGGGAGCCGAGGATCGAGGAGCGCGAGGTGGTCAGTGAGACCATTGAGTCGGTGCGCTGCCGCTGGTGCAACGCGGTCGACCAGATCGAGCTGGTCGACCGTCCGGGCGCGAGCGCGAGCGCCTGAGAACGGAGCGATGACAGGTGGTGGAGCGGACGGGCGACCCCGCGTCGGCCGGTGACGCCGAGGGCGTCGCCGAGGCGCTCGACCGCCCCCTGCCGGAGGGGGTCAGGCGCCGGGTCGTGGCCTTGGTGGCGGATGCCTTCGGAGGGCTGATGGTCACCGAGCTGCCCGCCCAGCTGCGGCAGTACGCCCGCTTCACCCCGACCCGCCGGGCGAAGTTCGCGGGCAATGCGATGGCCGCCGCCGTGGAGTCCGATCCGGTCTTCCGGCAGCGGGTCGCGGGGCGGCTGCGGGAGACGCAGCAGGAGCTCGCCGAGGCCATCGAGGGCGGTTCGCCGCCGGCCGCCGCCGATCCGGAGGACGTCGCGGCGCTGGCCTATGTGCTGCGGCCGGCCGGCTGGGTCAAGCTGGTCGAGGCCGCGGGCGAGGAGGCGCAGCGGGCGTCCGCCGAGCGGGCGGGCGAGGAGGCGGAGCGCGAACTGCGGCGGCTGCGCGAGGAGCTGGCCGAGGCGAGGGCGGCGGCGCGTACGGAGGCCGAGCGGTCCCGCGGCGAGCTGGAGGCGGCCCGTAAGGAGTCGGACGCGCTGCACCGGAAGCTGCGCAGCGCGCTCAGCGACGTCAAGCGTGGCGAGGCGGCGCTGCGCAAGGCCGCCTCCGAGCTGGAGTCCGTACGGTCGGCGGCGGCGGTGCGGCAGGCCACGGCGGAGGGCGAGGCGCGGCGGCTGCGGGCCCGGCTCGCCGAGACGGAGTCGGCGCTGGAGACCAGCCGGCGGGCGGCCCGGGAGGGGCGCAGCGTCGAGGACATGCGGGTGCGGCTGCTGTTGGACACGGTGCTGGACGCGGCGCAGGGGCTGCGGCGCGAACTGGCGCTGCCGCCCGCGTCGATGCGCCCGGCGGACGCGGTGGACGCGGTCCAGCCGGGCAAGATGACGCCGAGGGACATAGCGACCAGGGCGCTGTCGGAGATGGACCCCGCGCTGCTGGACCAGCTGCTGGCGCTGCCCCAGGCCCATTTGGTGGTGGACGGCTACAACGTCACCAAGACCGGCTATCCGACGATGCCGCTGGACAAGCAGCGGCTGCGGCTGCTGGGCGGGCTCGCGGTGCTGGCGGCCCAGTCCGGCGCCGAGATGACCTGTGTCTTCGACGGGGCGGAGCTGGCGGCGCCGGTGCTGCTTGCGCCGCCGCGCGGGGTGAGGGTGCTGTTCAGTAAGCCGGGGGTGACCGCGGACGAGCTGATCAGGCAGCTGGTGCGGGCCGAGCCGCCGGGCCGGCCGGTGGTCGTGGTCTCGACGGACCGCGAGGTGGCCGACGGGGTGGCCAAGGCCGGGGCACGACCGGTCTCGTCCGCTCTGTTGCTCAAGCGGCTCGCACGTACTTAAGTGATTCCGTACGACGCGGGGGCGGCGCTCGTATGGCCGTTGACGCCTGCGGAGCGTCAACCGACCGTTACGGTATGTGTGATGTTTGTAAAAGATGCGCTCGGAGACCGACTTTTTTGTCAGTGGGATTTGAACGGATCACGACGAGGTCACTAAGGTCGGCTCGAACCTCCGCGCGGTTGATCATCCATCGGGGATGTCAGCGGGGGTACCGCCGAGTCCGCGTGCGCTGCATTTCGCGGAGCCGGGGTCTTGAACCCCCACTCACCCGGTAGGCGGCTCGAGGAAGAAGGAGCTCGCCCCCGTGGCGTCCCACCGTCGACCCAAGCAGCCGAGCCGCACTCGGGTAACCGTCTTCACCGCGACCGCCGCTGCGGCCGTCGCCCTCTCGTCCCAGGCCGCGCAGGCCGCGCCCAAGGCGGACAAGAAGGACGTCAAGGAGCAGGTCGACACGCTCTACGAGCAGGCGGAGCAGGCGACCGAGAAGTACAACGGCGCCAAGGAGAAGAAGGAGAAGCTGGAGAAGCAGACCGGCGAACTCCAGGACAAGGTGGCGCGCGGCCAGGAGGAGCTGAACAAGCTCCGCAACGGCCTCGGTTCGATGGCCACCGCCCAGTACCGCTCCGGCGGCATCGACCCCTCCGTGCAGCTGCTGCTCTCCTCCGACCCGGACACCTACCTCGACAAGGCCTCCACGCTCAGCCAGTTGAGCGGCAAGCAGGCCGAGTCGCTGCGCAAGATCGCCGACAAGCAGCGCACGCTCAAGCAGCAGCGCCAAGAGGCGTCCACGAAGCTCCAGGACCTCGAGGACACCCGTAAGGCGCTGGGCGAGAAGAAGAAGGAGATCCAGGGCAAGCTCTCCAAGGCCCAGCAGCTCCTGAACACCCTCACCGCCCAGGAGCGGGCCGCGCTCGCCGCCAAGGAGCAGGAGCGTGCCAACCGCTCCAACGAGCGGGTCGACCTGGGCAACGACGTGCCCGACTCGCAGATCGCCGCCGCCGCGCTGGCGGCCGCCAAGACGAAGATAGGCTCGCCGTACGTCTGGGGCGCGACCGGGCCGTCCTCCTTCGACTGCTCCGGGCTCACCGGCTGGGCGTACTCGCAGGCCGGCGCCTCCCTGCCGCGTATCTCGCAGGACCAGGCCAACGCCGGCACCCGCATAAGCCGCAGCCAGCTCAAGCCGGGCGACCTGGTGCTCTTCTACAGCGATCTGCACCACATAGGGCTGTATGCGGGCAACGGCCAGGTGCTGCACGCCCCCAAGCCCGGGGCGAATGTGCGCTACGAGTCGATGGACAACATGCCGTTCATGTTCGGCGTCCGGGTCTGATCCCCGCCGCACCCGAACCGTCCGTTCGGGGGAATTCGGGGAAGAGGACAAGCGTCCGCTGACCGACCGCCCCGCCGGTGACCTGCGTCTCCGGCGGGGCGTCACCTTGTGTACCCGCCACGCTTCTTGGACCGCGCGTGTTCGCACGGCTACTGTCTGCGCGCAGTTCCGACATAGCGGACTTCCCGACACAGCGGAAGGAAGTGCGGCTTCCCATGGCGTCTTGTCGCCGTTCCCCTCAATCCGGTTCTCTGATCATTCGGTCTGGTTCCCTGACCATTCGGTCCGGTCCCCTGACCGTCCTGGCCGCCGCCTCGGCCGCCGTGGCCTCGGTGGCAGCGCTGTCGGCGGTGCCGGCCAGCGCCGAGCCGCACGACCCCGCCTCGGACACCACGGCTCCGCATGCCACGGCTCCGCACGCCACCCCCGGCGCGGTGGAGCGGCTGTACGCGCAGGCGGAGCGGGCGACCGAGCGCTACAACGCGGCCGAGGCGCACACCCAGGGGCTGCGCCGCCAGGTCGACCGGCTCCAGGACCGCGTCGCCCGCGGCCAGGAGCGGCTGAACCGGATGCGGGTGGCGCTCGGCGCCCTCGCGGGCGGGCAGTACCGGTCCGGCGGGGTCGACCCCGGCCTCGCGCTGATCCTCTCCGAGGACCCCGCCAACTACCTCGACAAGGCCGCAACCTTGCAGCGCATCGGCAAGCGGCAGGCCGGGCAGCTACGGGTCTTCGACAGCGCCCAGCGGACGCTGCGCCAGCAGCGCGCGGAGGCGGCGGCCAGGCTCGCGCGGCTGGAGCACGGCCGCAAGGTCGTCATCCGCCACAAGCGGGCCGTACGGCACAAGCTCGCCACGGCGCGCCGGCTGTTCAACGCCCTGCCGGCCGCCCAGCGCGCGGCCTATCTGCAAAGCTCGCCCGCGATGTCCCGGGCGGTGGGCAGCCCCGAGCCGCCGCCGTCCTCGCCGCGCGCCGCTGCCGCGCTCGAGGCCGCGCGCCGGGCGGTGGGCCAGCCGTACGCGTGGGGGCAGGCCGGGCCCACCGCCTTCGACTGCTCGGGGCTGACCCAG
>NZ_MUNE01000288.1 GCF_002154605.1 Streptomyces milbemycinicus
GAGGCCGAGCGCATCCTCGGCTGGTCGGCGCGGGAGGCAGTCGGCCGTAAAGGGCTCGCGGGATGGGCGGTGCGGGCGGCGGACGCGCGCGAGGTGGAGGCGCGGCTGATGGCCGCGATGGACGCCCAGGGGCGCCAGGTGCACGAATTCGCGCTGCTGACCAAGGACGGCGGCCGGGTCCTGGTGCGCACCCAGTCCTCGGCGGTGCCGCGGGCGGACGGGCGGCCGGGCGGGGTGTACTGCGCGTTCAGCGAGGTGCATACACAGATCGACCTGGAGCGTTCGATAGCGCTCAGCGAGGCCCTGCTCGACGACGCCTCGTGGAACGTGGTCCTGGTCGACGCCGATCTGCGCCCCGCGATCGTCAACAAGAACGCGGCGCGCGCGCTGCGCACGGGCCGTACGGCTGCGCTGGGGCGCCCGCTGGGGGAACTGCTCGACCAGGGTCTTGAGGAGTTGGAGAGCGCGCTTCAGCACGTCCTGGCGGAGGGCGCGCCCCCGGCGCCCACGGAGCTGTGGGTGAGCCTGCGGGAAGCCGGTGAGGGCTTCAGAGGTTTACGCGGCGGCGGAGCCAAAGACGGAGCGGGCGGCGGCGGGGCCGGTGACGGCGCCGCCGCCCGGCGCTGCTGGCGCAGCGGCTTTCTGCGGCTGGCCTCGCCGCTGGCGGAGGAGCCGGTGCCGCTCGGCGTGGCGTGGATCTTCCAGGACGTGACGGAGCTCAAGCGCCACGAGATGGACGGCTCGCGGCTGCGCTTCCGCGGTAATCAGCTGCACCGGGCGGCGCGGGCGGCGGCCGAATGCGAGGACCCGGCCGAGGCGGCCACCGTCCACCTGGACTTCGCGCTCGCGGGCTTCGCCGACCACGCGCTGATCGACCTGGTCCTGGAGGCGCCGCCGGGCGCCCGGTCCGGCGGCCGTCCCGGCCCGGACCGGGTCCGCCTGGTGCGGGCGGCGGCGACGCCGAGCGGCGCCCCGGGGCCGTGCCCGGCGATCGTCGCGGGAGGCATTCCGCTGGCCTATACGGAGAGCCATCCGGCGATCCAGGCGGCCGAGCGCTGCGGGTCGGTGCGGGTCAGCGCGAGCCGCGCGGAGGAGGCGGCCGCCACCGGGTGGGCGGCGGCCCGCAAGTGGCCCGACGGCACGGTCCACGGCCTGTGCGCGGCGCTCCGCAGCCGTGGCCGCACCCTCGGCGTGGTCACCTTCCTGCGCGCCTCGGGCCGCCGCCCCTTCGACCGTGGGGACACTGTGTACGCGGAGGACGTCGCCGCCCGCGTCGCGGCCGCCCTGGACCTCGCACAGCAGCTGGGGTAGCTCGGTCGGCGCTCGGCGCTCGGCGCTCGGCGTCCTGGCGTCTTGGCGGCGGCTCGGCGGCGGCTCAGCGGTGGTAGAAGATCCGGTCGCCGTACTCGGCCATGACCTGCTTGTTCCAGTCGTGGCCCCCGTCCACGTTGCCCGAGCGCAGCATCGGCGGGTCGATGCCGCGCGCGGCCAGTTCCCCCGCCGCCGTGGCGATCACGGCCTGCATCAGGGCGGAGGTGACGACCGTGGAGGCGGGGGCGAAGGGGGCCCCGACGCCGTCGGCGGTCAGCTCGGCGTCGCCGACCGGAATCTTGCTGTCGAGGACCAGATCGCAGTGGTCCTTCAGGAAGTCCCCGGAGCGGTGCCGCGAGGCGGTGGCGGTGGCGTACGCGACGGAGGTCACGCCGATCACCCTGAGGCCGAGCGACCGCGCGTGCATCGCCATCTCCACGGGCAGCGGGTTGCGCCCGGACAGCGAGATGATGAACAGCAGGTCGCCCGCGCGCGCCGGGCTGTTGTCCAGGACGACGCCGGCCAGCCCGTCGACGCGCTCCAGGGCGCTGCCGAGCGTGGCGGGCATCACGTCCACGCCGACCATCCCCGGGATCGGGAGCAGGTTCATCAGGGCCAGGCCGCCCGCGCGGTAGACGACGTCCTGGGCGGGCAGTGAGGAGTGGCCGGCGCCGAAGGCGAAGAGCCGGCCGCCCGCGGCGGCAGTGTCTGCGACCAGGGCGCCCGCCGCGCCGATGGCCTCGGCCTCCTCGTCGCGTACTCGCTGCAGCAGGCCGATGGCGGCGTCGAAGTACTGCCCGGCCAGCTTGCTCTCGCTCATCCCCGAGTGGCCCCTTCTGTTGGTGGTGGTCCGTGGTGCGCGGTCGGTGCCGCGTGGCGCGGATCACGTTGGGCCGTCGGTCAGGCTGCTGTCAATACTGGGTCGACTGCAGTTCGACTCCTGGCCGCATTGACGGGCACGGCCGGGTACGGCGATGCCGGACTCGGCCCCGTTGTCGGCGGGATGCGTCAGAATTGGGGTCAGGGCCACCGCACGACACATTCGAGGGGCACGCATGTCCGGACTCATCGACACTACGGAGATGTATCTCCGCACCATCCTCGAGCTGGAGGAGGAGGGTGTCGTCCCGATGCGCGCCCGTATCGCGGAGCGGCTCGACCAAAGCGGTCCGACGGTCAGCCAGACCGTGGCCCGCATGGAGCGGGACGGTCTGGTGAGGGTCGCCGGCGACCGTCACCTGGAGTTCACGGAGGAGGGCCGCCGCCTGGCGACCCGCGTGATGCGCAAGCACCGGCTCGCGGAGTGTCTGCTGGTCGACGTGATCGGGCTGGAGTGGGAGCAGGTGCACGCCGAGGCCTGCCGCTGGGAGCATGTGATGAGCGAGGCGGTGGAGCGGCGGGTGCTGGAGCTGCTGCGCCACCCCACCGAGTCGCCGTACGGGAACCCGATTCCGGGCCTGGAGGAGCTGGGCGAGAAGGCGGAGGTCGATCCGTTCCTCGACGACAGCATGGTGAGCCTGCGCGAGCTGGAGCCGGGCAGCGAGGGCAAGACGGTGGTCGTGCGCCGGATCGGCGAGCCGATCCAGATGGACGCCCAGCTGATGTACACGCTGCGCCGGGCGGGTGTGCAGCCGGGGTCGGTGGTGAGCGTGACGGAGTCGCCGGGCGGGGTGCTGGTGGGCAGCAGCGGCGAGGCCGCCGAGCTGGACGCGGACATCGCCTCCCACGTCTTCGTCGCCAAGCGCTGAGCGACGTGGAGCGCTGAGGCTGGCCGAGCGCTGAGCTTCGCGCCCGTACCACCGCTTCCGCCCCCGTAGCCCGGTAACCCGCGCGACACGCTGACCGAATCGACCGGTTCGGCCGATTCGACCGTCGTGACCTGCGGCGACTGCTTTTCCTGACGTTTTCCGGATACCGGAGTTTGTGGAATTCGAGCGGTCGGGCCCGCCGCGTGCGACGCTGTCGCTGAGGCATATGCGCGAGGGGGGCTCATATATGTGCCTGACGGGCGGTGCCGCCCAGCGGGCGATCGACAGTGAGAAGAGCGAGGGCCCCGGCGTCTTGAACCGCCGGGGCCCTGCCTCCCCATGTCCCCCCTGTGGGCC
>NZ_MUNE01000289.1 GCF_002154605.1 Streptomyces milbemycinicus
CCCTCCCGGCCCTCATCACGTACCGAAGGAAGACCCCTCATGAGCGTCAACGACACCACCGGCGCCGCCGTGCTCGAAGAGCTCCGGCGTCGGCCCGCAGACCAACGGCGCACCCTGTTCACCGGGGCGACCATCGTCACCATGGACCCCGACCTCGGCGTCATCGACCGCGGCGACCTCCTTGTTGAGGGCGACACGATCACCGCCGTCGGACCCGACCTCAGCGCGGGCGACGCCGTGGTCGTCAACGCCACCGGCACGATCCTCACCCCCGGCTTCGTCGACACCCACCGGCACGCCTGGGAGGCCCAGCTGCGCCGGATCATGCCGGACGTCGACGACCTCGGCGGCTACGTCATGGCCACCCTGGCCGGCTACGCCACGGTCTATCGGCCCGAGGACATGTACATCGGCACCAGGCTGGCCGCCCTGACCGCGATCGACAGCGGCATCACGACCATGCTCGACTTCTCCCACAACTCCCGCACCCGCGAGCACTCCGACGCCGCCGTCGAGGCCCTCCGCGACACCGGTATCCGCGGTGTCCACGCCTCCATGGGGCCGCACTTCGGTGACTGGGACCGGCAGTGGCCCGGCGACCTGACCCGCCTCAAGGACCGGTACTTCAGCAGCGACGACCAGTTGCTGACCCTGCGCCTGGCGACCCTGGCCACCGACGAGATCGCCGGACCGGCACTCGCCTACGGTCCTGAACTCGCCCGCATGGCAGCGGACTTGGGCATCGGAGTGAGCGTGGACGCCGTCTTCGGCACGTCCTCCTCCGAGGCGGTCCTGCGCTGGGCCAAGGACGGCATCCTCAGCCCCGACGTCACCCTCATCCACTCCACCGGACTGACCACCGAGGCATGGAAGGCGATGGGGGAGACCGGCGTCACCGTGGCACTCGCCCCCACCTCCGACGCCCAGATCGGCCTGGAGACCGCGATCCCCGCCATCGATGAGGCCCTGTCCGTCGGCATTCGCCCCGGACTGAGCATCGATGTCGAAGTCGCCCTGGCCAGCGACATGTTCACGCAGATGCGGGCCCTGCACGCCATCCAGCGGATGCGCGCGGTCAACGCCGCCTACGGCACCGATCAGCAGCCCGCCCGCATCACCGCCCACGACGTCCTGGACTTCGCCACCCTCCAAGGCGCCCGCACCAACGGCCTGGCCGGCGTCACCGGCTCACTCACCCCGGGCAAGAAGGCCGACCTGCTGGTCATCCAGGCCGAAGACCTCAACAACATGCCGCTCAACGACCCGATCGGCACCGTCGTGCTGGGCTCCGACGCCCGCAATATCAGCGCCGTCCTCATCAACGGCGAGCCCCGCAAGTGGGACGGACAGGTCCTCGACGTCGACGTGACCGCCCTGCGCAGCGAGGTGCACGCATCGCGCGAGTACGTGCTGAACACCCCGGCTGCCTGAGCTTCCCCCGCTGCCTGAGCATCCCCCTTGATCGACCCCGGCCGTTGCTCCTCCCTCCCCGGCCGGGGGCACTCACCGCATCCCGGCGGTGCCATCGGCCGGTGCCGCGCGCAAACACGCGGGGCGGCGACCAGACGCCCCCTTCTGGAGTTCCCATGTCCCACCCCACAGCTTCCGCCCGGCACGCAGCCGGGACCAGCACCTCCGACCAGCCGCCGACTTGGGCGCCCGCCGCCCCGGCCATCGCCCTGCTGACCGCGCTCGGCGTCCTGATGGTCGGCCAGACGTACACCGTCCTGGCCCTGCTGCACCCCATGTCCACAGCTCTCGGCACGACCCCCGGGCAGGCCATCTGGACGGCGACGGCGTTCGGCTTCGCGTACGCCGCCGGATTTCTCGTCGCGGGCCCGCTCTCCGACCGCTACGGATCGCGCGCTGTGATCACCGCCGGGCTCGTCGCCGCCACCGCGGTCACCCTGGCGGTCAGCGCCGCCCCCAACCTCCCCACTGCCGTTGCCCTGCGCAGCCTGCAGGGACTGACCGCCGCGACCTTCGCGCCCTCCGCGCTCTCCTACGTCGTGCGCCACATCGCGCCACAGCGCCGCGGCACCGCCCTGACCTGCATCACCAGCGGTATGCTCGCCGCCGCCGTCATCATGCAGATCGGCGCCCAGGCCGTCGCGGCCGGCCTCGGCTGGCGCGCGGTCTTCTCGCTCAGCGCCGCCCTCATGGCCCTGAGCCTGATCCCGGTGGGCCGCGTGCTGCGGCCCACCCTCCGCCACGACACCGGTGGCGGGCTGGTGCAGGCCTTCGCGGCGATGCCGCAGCTGGTGCGTCGGCCTCGACTGGCCGCCCTGTACCTGTCCACCGTGGCCCTGATGTCCTCCTTCGTCGCCGTCTACACGGCGGTGGCCATCGCCGGACCGCCCAGCGTCGCCGGGAACTCCTCCGCGATCCTGGCCCTGCGGGCCGGCGCACTGCCCGCCCTGGTCGCCGTCCCCCTGCTCGCCCCCGCGTTCCAGCGCCTGGTCTCACCCCTGCGCGCGGTCCTCGCCTTCGCACTGGCCGCCCTCGCCGTCGCCACCGGCTCCTTCGTCGGCGGCCACACCGTGCCGCTGGCCATCGCCCTGCTGCTGTTCGTGGCCGCCGTCGCGGCAGCGGCACCCGCCGTGGTCGAGACCATCAACGCCACCGCCCCGCACGCAGGCGGCGCGGCCGTTGCCCTCTACGGATGCAGCATGTTCATCGGCGCCAGCCTGGGCCCGCAGCTTACGGGCGCTCTCATCGGCCTGGGCTTCGGCGGCATCCTGCGCGTAGTCGCCGCTGCACTCGCCCTTGGCGTCCTGCTGACCCTCCCGGCACTGCGTCACCGGCACATCGCATAGCCCCCTACCCGCACCGTGCGCTCGGAGCCGGCGTCGCCCGCGCCTCCATCGACCGCGCCTGGAGCCCGAGCGCAACCGGGTCGAACCGGCCGTCGGACGGACGTACGGACGGACGGACGGACCGTCAGTTGGTCACCCTGGGCATGCTGACGGCCCTGGGCGGCTGCGAGCCGCAGCTCGACGTCCATGTCAACGCAGCCCTCAACGTCGGCCTGAAGCCCGAACCGGCTTGTTGAGGCCCTGCCAATGCCCCCAAGGGGTGTCTGTTCCGGGATGGTTCGCGGTGGCCGTGACGGGTTGACACCCTGTTCTCGGGCGCCCATCGTCGGTGGAACTTCGACGAGGCTCCTCGTGTATCCAGCTGTCCGATCAGTCACCGGGTCTCGTGGACCATGGGCTTGAATCGTTTCAGGGATCGCGTTTTCCATGTTCCCGCACCCGATCCGGGAGGTCACCATGCGTCGTCGTCCCCCGTTGAGCAGATCGCCAGGTCGGCGCCGCTTACTCGGCCGCGCCGTGGTCGCGGCCGCCGTGCTGGCCGCAGGCCCCGCGCCGTCCGTCGGCGCCGTGCCTTCCGCATCCGTGGCGGCGTCGATCACCCCAACGGGCGTGCACAAGGGGGCCCTTGACGCCCTGAGAGGGCGGTATGAGACCTGATGGCCGATTCTTCGTTTCGTGCGGGACGAGCGGGCAGGTCGTGGCGACGTCGGTCGGCTACGGCCGAGGCTGGGTGAACAAGCCTGGCTCGGTCTCGGTCAGGATCCCGCGGCCGGCCAGCCGCTTGAGCTTGAGGCGGACGTTGTTGATGTTGTTGGGCGCGACCGCCAGGTCCATGGCCTCGCACACCTGCCGGGCCCGCAGCGGGTGGTCGGCCGCGGTGAACACCGCCATGATCTGCTGGTAGGCCGGATGATCCGGCAGCTTCGGTGCCGGCGGCGCGGGCGGCGCGGGCGGCCCGGGGTCGGGCAGCCCCAGCAGTGTCTTGCGGGTGATCCGGACTTCCTCGGCGGCCCGCCGAGTTCGTCGAGCTGTGCGGTCAGCTGCGCGACCTGTTCCCGCATCGTCTCGGCCTGTGCGGTGATCTCGCGTTCCCGCTCCTCCAGCCGCGCCAGCACCGCGCCGAGCGTCAGCTCCCCGCCGGTCATGCGGTGCGCCAGGCCGGTGTGGTCGCCCCGGTCAGCCGACGCAGTATCACCGCGGTCATCGCCCAGTACACCCGCGACTCCGAACTGCGGCGCAGATGCTCGTAGTCGCGCACCAGCCTGCGGTGCAGCATCAAGATCCCATAGGCGCGTTCCACGACCCACCGCTTGGCCTGGGGAACGAACCCGGTCTGCGCGGGATTGCGCTCCACGACCTCCACCCCGATGCCCACCTTCTCCCCGTGCGCGACGACGGCGTTCTTGAAGCCCTGGTCGACCAGGGCCTTCTCCACGGCGTCGGTGTCGGCGGCGACCTTGTCCAGCAGCGCGATCCCGACGGCGTTCTCGTGCGCCGACGCGGGCACCGCGACCACCGCGATCACCAACCCCAGAACGTCAACGGCCAGGCCGCGCTTGCGGCCCGGTACTTTTTTGCCGCATCACGCCCCGTCGACTCAGCGGGCACTCCGGCCGCCGCGTGCACGCTCTGGGCGTCGAGCACCGATGTCACGATCACCACGATGTCGTCCGGGACCCGCTGGATCGACACCGCGCGGCAGGCGACCACGTACCGGACCGGCCGGGTCCTGCTGGCCGGGGACGCGGCCCACGTGTACGCGCCGGTCGGCGGCCAGGGCCTCAACGTCGGTATCGTCGACGCGGCGAACCTCGGCTGGAAGCTCGCGGCCGTGGTATGCGGCTGGGTCGGCGAGGACATCCCCGACACGTACACCACCGAACGGCATCCGGTCGCGGCGCGCCTGCTGCAGAACACCCGGGCCCAGATCGCCCTGATGCGACCCGACCCGCAGACGAGGGCGCTGTGGGAGATGTTCTCCGACCTGATGGACCTCGACGACGCCCACCGGTACGTCGCCGACATGCTCGCCGGCATGGACGTCCGGTACGACCTGGGCGACGACCACCGGCTCGTCGGCACCCTGTGCCCGGACATGAAGTTGACGCTGGAGCGGCCCGACCCGGACATCGTCACCGCGGTGACCCGGTCGGCGGACCTGCTGCGTGAGGGTCGTGGGCTCCTGCTCGACCTCGTCGACCGCGCGGAGGTCCGCGACGCCGCGGCCGCGTGGACCGGACGGGTCAACACCGTCACCGCCCGCACGGATCGGGTGGACGTCGACGCGTTGCTCATCCGGCCCGACGGCTGTGTCGCCTGGGCCTTGCCTACCGGGCAGGACCTCGACGCCACCACGCTGGTGCGTGCGCTGGGCACATGGTTCGGCCAACCGGCCTGAGCGCCGTATTAACAGTCGTCTCAGGTTCGCTCGGTATGAAGTAGGCATCCAGATAAGCGATGTAACCCGTATGTAGGAGGCTAGTGATGGCAGTCAACGCAGCGCCGTCCGGGGAAGCGCCGGCCGGTCGGTTGGCAGGCCGGTGGGTGCCCTGGTTGGTGATTGGCTTATGGGTGGTGCTGGCGGCGGTCATGGTGCCGCTGAGCGCAAAGTTGAGCTCGGCCACCACCGACAGCGCCGCAGACACCCTGCCGGCCAGTGCCGAGTCCACCAAGGTGGCGGTGCTGGAGGACAGTCTCCCCGGCGGTGACAACAACACGTTCGTCTTCGTGTACCACCGCGCCGACGGCATGACCGACGCCGACCGCGCGACGGTCGAGCGCCACTACAACACCCTTGCCAAGCGGTACCCGCCGAAGGCGACGGCGGCGGCCGGCGAGGACGACGAGGGCTCACCGACGAGCCCCTCCACCGACGGCAAGGCGATGATGTTCACCCTCGAGGTGAGCACGACCTACGGCGGACCGGAGGCCATCGTCGGCCCGTTGCGTGACGCCGCGAAGGACCGCCCCGCCGGCCTGGAACTCGACGTGACCGGCCCGGCCGCGGTCGACGGCGACATGGACGCCGTCTTCGACGGCATCGACGTGCAGGTCCTCCTCACCACCATCGTCGTCGTCACGCTCCTGCTCATCCTCACCTACCGCAGCCCGGTGTTGTGGTTCATCCCGCTGGTGGTCGTTGGCGCGGCCGCACTGACCGCGATGGCGACCGTCTACCTGCTCGTCAAGGGCTTCGGCATCGTGGTCAACGACCAGAACTCGGCGCTGCTGACGATCCTGGTATTCGGCGTCGGCACGGACTACGCGCTGTTACTCATCGCTCGATATCGGGAGACACTGCACCACCATGAGAACGTCCGGGTCGCGATGGTCCACGCGCTACGCGGCGCGGCGCCGGCCATCGTCGCGTCCGCGGCCACCGTGGTCGCCGGCCTGCTCTGCCTGCTCGTCGCGGACCTGAACAGCACCAGCGGTTTGGGCCCGATCGGTGCGGCCGGCATCCTGTGCGCGCTGGTGGCCATGCTGACGCTGTTCCCGGCGGTGCTCGTGGTGCTCGGCAGGCGGATCTTCTGGCCGGCCATCCCGCGGTTCAGCACGGCCGTGGAGGAGAAGCCGGGGCTGTGGGGACGGCTCGGCACCGCCATCAGCCGCCGCCGGTGGGTGGCGACGCTCGGCTCGCTCGGAGTCCTCGGCGTGCTCGCCATCGGGCTGGCGGGCAACACCGGCGCCCTGCGGGAGCAGGACCAGTTCCTGTCCGCGCCGGAGTCGGTCACCGGCTTCACCGTTCTCCGCCAGCACTTCCCGGAGCTCGGCGGCCAGCCGATGACGATCTTCACGCGGCCGGCGTCCCAGGAGCGGGTGCTCGACATCGTCAAGGGCACTCGCGGTGTGGCCCTGGCCATCCCGGGGCAGACCAGCGGTGGCTGGGCCGACATCTCCGTGTTCCCGACGGACGCGCCGGACACCGTCGCAGAGTACGACACGATCAAGCGGGTGCGCACCGCCGTGCACGCGGTGAGCGGGGCGGAGGCGATCGTCGGCGGGCCGAGTGCGGAGAACCTCGACACCGAGGTGACCACCAGCCGCGACGAGAAGCTGGTGATCCCGCTGGTGCTCGCCGTCGTCCTGATCGTCCTCGGGCTGCTGCTGCGCGCGATCGTGGCCCCGCTGGTCCTGATGGCCACCGTGATCGTCTCATTCGCCGCAGCCTTCGGCGGCAGCGTGTTCGTCTTCGACACGATCCTCGGGTTCAAGGGTATCGACTATTCGGTGCCGCTGCTGGCATTCCTGTTCCTGGTGGCGCTCGGCGTCGACTACAACATCTTCCTGGCCAGCCGGGCCCGGGAGGAGACCGTGCGTCTCGGCACCAGAGAGGGCATGCTCAAAGCCCTCTCGGCCACCGGTGGCGTCATCACCTCGGCAGGCCTGGTCCTGGCGGCCACGTTCGCGGTCCTCGCCACACTTCCGCTGGTGATGCTGATCGAGGTCGGGTTCCTGGTCGCCTTCGGCGTGCTGCTCGACGCCCTGCTGGTGCGGTCGGTCCTGGTGCCCGCCCTCACCCTGCTGATCGGCCGGCGGATCTGGTGGCCGAGCCGGCTGTCCCGTCCAGCGACGGAGCTGCCGGACGGTCAACAGTCGCTCGCCGACGACGAGGAGCCCGCGCTGCAACGGTGAGCGCGGCGGCACGGACGAGATCCGGGACGGGGACCCAGGGCTTGCAGGGAATCAAGGTGTTGCTTCCCGTTCTGGGGCTCGTTGGTGTGGTATGCGCATCCCGGACGAGGCTCGTGCCCAACTCGCTGTGAAGTTTCCGGTCTTGTTCGCGCATCTCGACGAGCGGCAGCGGCGCTTGCTGATGGGAGCGGAGGCCCGGGTGCTGGGGCATGGTGGAATCCGGGCCGTTGCGCGGGCGGCCGGGGTAAGTGAGACGACGGTCCGCAGGGGGGTGCTCGAGCTGGAGGCCGGCGAGGCCCCGTTGAGGCGGGTGCGGCGGCCAGGCGGAGGGCGCAAGTGGATCGCGGACCTCGATCCGGGGTTGCGGCCCGCACTGCTGGCGCTGGTCGAGCCGGACGAGCGCGGTGATCCGATGTCGCCGCTGCGGTGGACGGTGAAGTCGACCCGCACCCTCGCTCGGGAGCTGACCCGGGCCGGACACCGAATCAGCGCGGACACCGTTGCTGCACTGCTGCGAGAGGAGGGCTTCAGCCTGCAGGCCAATGCCAAGACCCTGGAGGGCGGCCAGCATGCGGACCGCGATGCCCAGTTCCGCTATCTCAACGAGCAGGCACGTGCGCACCGGGATGCCGGCCAGCCGGTGATCAGCGTGGACACCAAGAAGAAGGAAGTGCGACACGATGCTGCACGAGATGAGTGAATGCGCTGGTCAGAGGCGCGACGGTTGACGTCGGCAGCGTAGTTCCTGGCCAGTGCTCAAGGCCAGTCCCCACCCCGACGTGCGTTGCCGGCAACGGCTCGGTGCGGAGCTCGGGGGAGAAGCCCAAGGGTCTGTGTTCCATCCGCAGACCACAGGCAAGGGGAAGACCGGACGGGTGAAGGCGACTGAACCCCTGATGATGCTTCGTGATCTTTGGCCCCGCAGATGGGATGTTCCAGCGGGGTGCAGGACTGGCCGCTGAGAAGCGGCAGGCGCCGGTTGGGGATTCTTTGTCAGCCGGGAGAGCATCGCCGTCCCGGAGTATAGGGGGCACCCACCCCGGTCGTATCTCGCTCGCGTGGAACGTGGTAACCGCGATGGGGTCCGGAGGCATCTTCTCCGGTAAGCCGACCGCAAGGAAGGCCCAACTCCCCAGCGGGCACAGGATGATCCAAAAAGGCCGACGATCTTGTGGCTCTCTGTCACAGTCATGACGAGGCCGAACAGGTCAAGACGCGGCTCGCCGCATGGCTGGCGCCCGGGGGGCTGGTCTTCAATGAGGACAAGACGCGCATAGCGCACCTCGATGACGGCTACGACTTCCTGGGGTTCAATGTCCGCCGTTATCGCGGCACGCTGCTGATCAAGCCGAGCAGGGCTGCCCTGCAACGGATTCGGGACCGGCTCTCTGCCGAGGTGGTGAACCTGCGAGGGGTCAACGCCGCAGCGGTGATCGCCAAACTCAACCCGATCATCCGGGGCTGGGCCGCCTACTACCGGGGTGTGGTGTCCAGCGAGGCGTTCGCCTCCCTGGACTTCCACATGTGGAAACTCACCTACAAGTGGGCCAAGCACAACCACCCGAAGAAGTCGAAGCACTGGGTGGCGTCCCGATATTTCGGTCGGTTCAACCGGTCCAGACAGGACCGGTGGGTATTCGGTGACCGGGAATCCGGGGCCTATCTCACCAAGTTCGCCTGGACCAAGATTGTCCGGCACCAGATGGTTCCGGGCCGGGCGTCGGTCGACGACCCGGCCCTGAGCGAATACTGGGCTGCACGACGGAGAAAGAGAAAACCCCCGCTGAGTACGACCGGGCTGCGACTGCTGCAGAAGCAGCAAGGCCGCTGTCCGCTCTGCGACGGGCTCCTCCTGCACGCCGACCGCGAACCGCAGAGCCCATCGGAATGGGAACAGTGGCTCAAGGTGACCCGACAGGCGGTCCGCAAAAACGCGATCACCACCGAGCCGGGCCGCAGCACACCGGACAGCGCCGCCTGTCTCCGCCTGATCCACACCCACTGCCACCGCTGGCGCGGTGCTAGCACCGGCAGTGGGACAGCACTGCAACCTGCCAGCAGCCCTCCGGGGCCTGCCTGAGCCGTGTGCTCGGACGACGGGCATGCACGGTTCTGAGGGGGCGGGAGCACAGCAATGTGCTCCCGCTACCCGACCTCGTCGGAGAGTTCAAGAACAGCGGTCGTTCGTGGCGGCCTGCCGGTGACCCGGTGCCAGTGCACATCCACGACTTCGCCGACCCGAAGCTGGGCAAGGCCATTCCATACGGCGTTTACGACCTGGCGGCGAACACCGGCTGGGTCAACGTCGGCACCGACCACGACACCGCGGCATTCGCGGTGGAATCGATCCGCCGCTGGTGGCACGGCCAGGGCACCACCGCCTACCCGCAGGCGACACGGCTGCTGATCACCGCCGACGCGGGCGGTTCCAACGGCTACCGCACCCGGGCCTGGAAGCTCGAACTCGCCCGGCTCGCCGCCGAGACGGGCCTGACCACCACGGTCTGCCACCTGCCACCCGGCACATCGAAGTGGAACAAAATCGAGCACCGGCTCTTCTCGCACATCACCATGAACTGGCGCGGCCACCCGCTGACCAGCCACGAAGTCATCGTCGAGTCGATCGCCGCGACCACCACCCGCACCGGGCTGCGCGTCAGGGCCCAGCTGGACACCAACACCTACCCCACAGGAGTCGCCATCAGCGACGCGGAAATGGCAGCCCTACCACTGACCCGCCATGCCTTCCACGGCGACTGGAACTACGCCCTGGTGCGCCACGAGGCGCCACTTGATACCGGGTAGGGGTGGAAGACCCCTACCGCCGGCCTGTCGCAGCAGGCTGGTGAAGCTGAGGGCAGCCGATGCGTGGAGATGCACGCGGAGGTGGGAGCAGCCCTGACAACGAAGGGACGCGTCGGTACTTCCAGACGACGCGGGTCCGGCAAGCAAGACGAGACGCCGTACGAGAGGAACCAGTGTCTGACGCCCCGTAAGAGTTCCACCGGCTCCAATCTGGAAGATGTGGGCCGGGTGCAGCGCACGCCACCTCCGGGTGACGACTCCGAAGCCGACTTCAGGGTGCCGGTGGGGAGGCCACGTTGAAAGCCTGCGGCGTAGGCGTGGCGATGCTGTCGGGGTAGAGCTGGACGGCTCACTCGTCGACCGGTGGGTGGTGAACGTGGGAAGCGTCCTGGTGTCGCCCTCCCCGTCTGGCAGCCAGCCAGGCGGAGGGCAAGGCCCGTCGTCGGCTGACGACGCCAGGACGTGGCGGAGGCCCCGTAGTAGTCCGAGCGTGTTAATGGCGCGCACATGGCGAAGGGGGCCAGCAACTCAGCAGTCGAGGAACTGGAAGACCGGGAGGTCATCGGTGAATATCGACGAACTGGAGCACGCCACGCATGAGGCGGAGCGCCGGGTACTGGAGATCCAGGCCAAGCTGCACCGTTGGGCCCGTGATGATCCTCATCGCAGGTTCGATGACCTCTTCAACCTCTGTGCCGATCCCGCGTTCTTGCTGGTCGCGTGGGATCGGGTGCGGGGTAACAAGGGCGCCAAGACCGCCGGGGTGGACGGCCGCACAGCGGCGTCCATCGCGGAGCGGACGGGCGTTGAGGACTTCCTCGACGCGCTACGAGGCTCGATCAAGGATCGTAGTTTCCGTCCGCTGCCGGTGCGGGAGCGGATGATCCCCAAGACAGGCGGCAAGCTGTGCCGCCTGGGGATCGCGACGATCGCCGACCGGGTGGTGCAGGCGTCCTTGAAGCTGGTGCTGGAGCCGATTTTTGAGGCGGATTTCCTCCCGTGCTCCTACGGGTTCCGTCCGAACCACCGGGCTCACGACGCGGTGGCCGAGGTCCGCCACTTCACGTCCCACGGGTATGAGTGGATCGTGGAAGGTGACATCAAGGCCTGCTTCGACGAGATTTCGCATCCCGACTTGCTCGACCGGGTGCGGCTTCGGATCGGGGACAAACGCGTTTTTGACCTGGTGAAGGCGTTCCTCAAAGCGGGGATCCTCGGTGAGGATAGCGTGCTGCGGGAAACCAGCGCCGGAACCCCGCAGGGTTCGATCTTGTCGCCGTTGCTTAGCAACGTGGCCCTGTCGGTCCTGGACGAGTACGTCGCCCAGGGACCGGGAGGACCCGGAAGCAGCAAGCTGGGGCGGGAACAGCGTCGCCGTCAAGGTCTCCCCAACTACCGCTTATCGCGGTACGCGGACGATTGGTGCCTGATGGTCCACGGCACGGAAGGCGACGCCGAAGCCTTGCGCGAGGAGATCGCAGGGGTCTTGTCCACGATGGGCCTGCGCCTATCCCCGGAGAAGACCCTGATCACCCACATCGATGAGGGACTGGACTTCCTCGGGTGGCACATCCAGCGCCACCGCAAACGAGGAACCAGCCGGTACTACGTCTACACCTACCCCTCACGCAAGGCCCTCGCGGCTGTGATGAGCAAGGTCAAAACGGCGTGCCGGAAGATGGCCACGAACCAGCCGCTCGACACCCTGCTCATCCAGCTCAACCGGATGCTGCCGGGCTGGTGCGCCTACTTCCGACCCGGCGTGTCCAGCGCGACATTCCAATACCTGAGCTCGTACACATGGAGCCAGGTCATGAAATGGCTGCGCCGCAAACACCGCAGGATCACCTGGAAGGACCTCCGCCGCCGCTACTGCGGGAGAGGTTGGCGGCCAGCTGGAGAGAAACGGACGCTGTTCGACCCCGGAAAGGTGCGCACAACGCGCTACCGCTACCGGGGCGCGGCCATCCCTTCCCCCTGGCCGACCACGGCATGAGGACGATCATCGACAGCAAAGCGGGAATTGTGGAGCGCCCGGTGCCATGAGAGTGGCACGCCGGGTGCGGGAAGCGGCCCGAAGAAACGGCTCGATCGAAAGACGAGACCGCGCTTCGGGCCGACTTCACCACCCGCAGCCGGCCCCGGCCATCCCGGCGCCCCGAGACCCGCAGACACCGACGTCGGAGTGGGACCAGGCCCTGCTGTCCGACCCCGCACTGACCGGACTGTCCCCACACCAGTTACACCACCTCGCCCAGGCCCTGGCCTCGGAAGGGGACACCCAGCGCGGCCGCCCGCCCCGGCTCGCCTTCCCCGAGCAGGTCCTGGCCACCGTGCTCCACCTGCGGGTTGCCCTCGCGGCGGAACCCCTCGCCGTGCTGTTCGGCAGCAGCCGCACCGCCATGCACCGCACCCTGCTGAAGATCAGGAGACTCCTCGAGACTCACAGCATCGTCATCCCGCCGGCCACCACACCGCCCACCACTCTCGCAGCCCTCCAGGCCCGGGTCATTGCCCAAAGCAGCCACCCCAACAGCAAGATCAAGACGACGCGTTAATGATCTGCAAGCCCCAGGCCCGTCCCGGATCTCTTCATGGGCCCGACGGTCGCCGCCCTTTGGTCCTGCGCCACGCGCCGGGGCTGGGGTCGGCGCACCGCGGTGTCCTGCCCCGACGGTGAGCCGCGCGGGGCCATGCCCGAGGGCCGCCGTCCCTTGTCCTGCGCCGCGCCGCCGGGGCGGGTCAGCGCACCGCGGTGTCCTCCCCGGCGGTGAGCCGCGCGATCGGGGCGGGCGGGGCCGCGGCCGGAAGGTCGACCCGAAGCAGCGCGCCACCGCGTGCGGAGCGGGCGACGGTGGCCCGGCCGCCGTGGGCGTCGACGACCCGCTGCACGATCGACAGCCCCAGACCGGATCCCGGCAACGCCCGGGCGCTGTCGGCACGGTAGAACCGGTCGAACACCCGCGGTACGTCGGCGGCGTCGATGCCCGGCCCGGCGTCGTCGACCTCGAGCACCGCCGACGCGCCCTCGGCACGGAGCCGGACCTGGACCGGCTGGTCCGCGGGGGACCACTTGCCGGCGTTGTCGATGAGGTTGAGCACCGCCCGCTCGAGCGCAGCGGGACGCCCGCTCACCCACACAGAGGTCACGTCGACCGCGACCTCGATGTCGGGCACGCGGGAACGCGCCCGGGTCGCGGCGGCCACCACCACGTCGGCGAGGTCGAGCACCTCGGTGCTCTCGTCGCTGACGTCACCGCGCGCCAGGTCGGTCAGCTCGGCGGCAAGGGTGCTCAACTCGGCCACCTGGGCGCCGAGATCGTTGAGCAGCCGGGTCCGGCTCTCCGCCGGCAGTGCGCTGTCCAGGGTGCCGCGCCGATCGAGCCGGATCAGCAGCTCGACGTTGAGGCGCAGGCTGGTGAGCGGGGTCTTGAGCTCGTGGGCGGCGTCCTCGGCGAGCAGCCGCTGGGCCCGCCGGGAGTCCCGGAGCGCGGCGAGCATGTCGTTGATCGACTGGATCAGCCGCCGGATCTCCCCACCGCCCTCATCCGGGATGTCGGCGTCGAGATGCCGGGTGTGCGCGACACGTACCGCGGCGGCGGTCAGCCGGTCGATCGGTGCCAGCCCGGTCCGCGCCACGGTCCGCCCGACAAGGGCGCCGCCGACCACGCAGAGCAGCCCGATCAGCAGCATGCCCAACCCGAACCGGTTGATCGGGCTGTCGTCGACGGCGCGGGCCACCTGGACCGCGCCGTCGCCCGCCCGCAGCGTGTAGATGAGGTAGCCGTCGTCGTCGCTGTCGTTCGACTCCATCAGGTCGGCCGACGCGCCCTGCGCCACGCGCCCGGCGTGCTCGCTGACCGGGGGCAGCGCGGGTTGGCCGGCCGGCGTCCGGATCGAGCCGTCGGGCAGGATGACCCGCACCAGCCGACCGGATCCGGGATACGGCGGTAGCTGGACCTGCGCCAGACCGGCGCGCTCCGCGTTCGTCGCCAGGACGCGGGAGTCGGCGCGTAGCTGATTCTCGGCGGTGTCCTGCAGCTCCCAGTCCAGTAGCTCGCTGGCCACCTGGAAGGCCACGAACACGCTGACCGCGATGGCCGTCGCCGCGATCACCGTCAGCCTGGTCCGCAGGGACCGCCGGCGCCACCATCGGGTCAGCCGGCGCGGTTCCCGGCTGGCGGGCCTGCTCACGGAGGAGTCTCCCGCAACGTGTATCCCAGGCCGCGCAGCGTGTAGATCAATCGCGGCTCACCCTCGGCCTCCATCTTGCGGCGCAGGTAGCTCACGTATACCTGGAGGTTGTTGGCGGTGGAGCTCATGCCGAAGCCCCAGATCGCCTCGAACAGCGCGTCGCGGGTCAAGACCCGGGTCGCGTTGCGCACGAAGACCTGCAGGAGGGAGAACTCGGTCCGGGTCAGGTGCAGCGGCCGCCCGCCCCGCCACGCCTCGAACCTGTCGGGATCGAGTTGGACGTCGGCGAACGACAGGATCTGCGACTCCCCGTCGGTCGGCGTGCGCCGGCGCAGCAGGGCCCGCACCCGGGCCAGCAACTCCTCGGTGGCGAACGGCTTGGGCAGGTAGTCGTCGGCGCCCGCGTCCAGCCCCGCGACCCGGTCGGAGACCTGGTCACGGGCGGTCAGCATCAGCACCGGCAGATCCCGACCCGCGGCCCGCAACCGCCGGCAGGTCTCCAACCCGCCGAGGCGGGGCATCATCACGTCGAGGAGCAGCAGATCCAGCGTGTCACCGCTGGCCCCACCGACCCCGTCGAGCACGGCGAGACCGTTGGCGACGGTGCTGATGTCGTAACCCTCGACCTGGAGCACCCGCTCCAGCGACTCACGGATGGCCGCGTCATCATCCGCGATCATGATCCGCACGCCGGCCCGCCCCCTTCCAGTCGATGCTTTTGCCGCTCATTGTCCCCGATCAACCTGAGGCCAGGATTAGCGCGTCGCTGAGGACCGCGCTCTTACGGATACCTAAGAAATGGAACCTACCGTCGGCTCATGAGCAGGGGAGGACCAGATGACCAGCATCGCACCCGGCAACCAGACAGTAGATCCTCCGCGCCGGTCACGGGCGCTCGGCGTCCCCAGGTGGCTCCCGCGCCCAACCCTCATCATCCTGCGGCTGCTGCCATTGATCCCGGTGCTCCTGGTGACCGTGCTGCTGGCCGCTGCGCTCACCGGCGACGACGGCGCCGTGGCCACGCTGAAGCAGAACGCCGCCGGCATACTCGGAAACGCCGCGTTGCTGAGTCTCGCCGTGACGTTCGCGATCACGCCGGTCACCACGGTCACCGGCTGGCGATGGCACCAGATCCTGGCGCGGGACCTCGGATTGTGGACCTTCGCCCTCGCCGCCCTGGACCTGGTCCTCGCCGCCACGATGTCCACCGACGGCTGGCGCGCCGGGGTGGCCGGCCAGGCGTTCCTCGCCGCCGGTACCCTCGCCACCCTGCTGCTTGTCCCCCTCGCGATCACCTCCAACCGGTGGTCGATGCGCCGGTTCGGCAGCGACTGGAAGCGACTGCACCGGCTCGTCTACGTCGTGCTGGCGCTCGTCACGCTCCACCTGCTCCTGCTGCCGGGTTGCCCCGAGGAATCCGGGCAGTTGATGGTGTTCGTCCCGTCCCTGCTGCTGCGGATCCCACCGGTGCGCCGCCGGGTGATCCGGGCCCGCGAATCCTTCCTCCGCTGGCGCGCCGGCGGACACCCGGAGGTCTGAGAGGGAGGAATGAGAGTACATAAGAGTTTTGTCGTCGCCTGAACGTGTGGCGGTGCGGCATCCCGGCCGGTTGGCGGCCATGAGCATGTTGGGCTGGGCACCGTGAGCGAGCGCAAGCCCTACAAGACCGATCTGTCCGACGAGCAGTGGTCGCTGGTCGAGCCGGTGATCGCTGCGTGGAAGGCCGCGCATCCCTCGGTCAGCGGCCATCGGGGCCGGTACGAGATGCGGGAGATCGCCAACGCCCTGCTGTACGCCACGCTCAAGACCGGTGTCACTCTGGCCACGGTCGAAGGCGACAGCGCGCTCGCCGCGAGCTGGGCCGGCAAGGCGGCCGCCATCAAGGCCGCGGCCAACTCCCGTCTGTGGGACGCCGCGGAGGGCATGTACAAGGACAACCCGACCAGCGGTCTGCACCCTCAGGACGGTAATTCGCTCGCCGTCTGGTACGGGCTCACCGACTCCACGGCGAAGTCGCGGAGCATCATCACCCGGCTCGGAACCCGCTGGGGCGCCTACGGCCCGACCACCCCCGAGTGGGGCGGCAACGTGTCGCCCTTCGCGGGCGGCATGGAGCTGAACGCCCGCTTCACCGCCAATGACGACTACACCGCCCTGGCACAGATCCGCCGTACCTGGGGCCACATGCTCAGCAGCGATATCGGCACCAAGAGCACCTTCTGGGAGGGCGTCAAGGCCGACGGCGGCCTCGCCTACGGCGGTTCGTTCATGAGCCTGGCCCACGGCTGGTCCACCGCGCCCACCTCCACGCTCACCTTCGACGTGCTGGGCACCGCACCGGAGTCGGCGACCGGCGCGTACCGCTTCGTCCCGCACCCCGGCGATCTGACCAGCGCCGAGGGCCGCATCACCATGCCCCAGGGCGCCATCAACGCGTCCTGGTCCCGCGCCCCCGCCGCCGGCACCTACGCGGCGCACCTCACCAGCCCATCCGGCACCACCGGCCGTATCGGCGTCCCGAAGTTCGGCGGCGGCAATATCTCGGTGTCCGTGAACGGCACTGTGGTCTGGAGCAACGGAACCTTCACACCCGCCCCAGGAATCACCGGCGCGAGCCAGGACGACACCTATGTCTACCTCACCGGCGTCGCCCCGGGCAGCTACGCCGTGAACGCCACAGGACTGGGCAATCCTCCCGTGCCTGCCGAGCCGGGCACCGGCGCCCTGCGCGCGGGCTTCACCCGGTGCGCTGGCGAGGGCGGTACGTGCTCCTTCAGCGGCACCCGCTCGGTGGCCTACGGGGCCGGGACGTACACGTACAAGACGGCGACCGACGGCACCGCCTGCACCAACGCCTCCTTCGGTCGCGACCCGGCGTCGAATCTCCTCAAGTCCTGCTATGTCGCCGATGCGGGCGGCCCGCCCGGATACACCGTCTGCGCCGCCGAGGGCGGCACCTGCTCCGTTCCCGGCTACAACCGCGACGTGGTGTACGGCGGCAACGGCAACTTCGCCCATCAGGTCACCAACGGCTCCGTCGCCTGCACCAACGCACACTTCGGCGATCCTATCGACGGCGTCACCAAGTCCTGCTACCTGCCGCCCGATGGAGGCCCGCCCGGCGGCTGGACCAAGTGCGCGTCCCAGAACGGCACCTGCCCGGCCGCCGCGGGGCAGCCGGTGATGTACGGCGCCTTCGGCGCGTTCACCACAAGCACCGCCACCGGCGACACCCCGTGCACCGACGCCACGTTCGGCGACCCGATCCCCGGCGAGTCGAAGGCCTGTTACACCGCCACCGGCGGTCCGCCCGGCTACGCCACGGCCTGCTCAGCTGAAGGCAGCACGTGCGCCTTCAGCGGACAGCGGACCGTCGCCTACGGCGCACGGGGCCGCTTCGTCTACAAGTCGTTCACCGGTGGGACCGGTTGCACCACGGCGGCGATCGGCACCGATCCGCTGCCCGGGGTGAGCAAGACCTGCTACCTCACGCCCTGAGGAGCGCCAGGACGGGACCGGGACGGTGCTGCTGCGAGAGGTGCCGTTCCCGGCCCTGCTCCAGGTGCATGTCATAGTCCGTGCTGACCCCGGTCGGGTGGCGACCTCCTCACGGCGCCAACCAGGCCCCCTGCGGCGGCCGGCGGATCACATCCCCGGACATCCCCAGCGGGTGCGAGCGGGAAGTGGGTCTCGACAGTCTGGGTGTGGCACTCCCAGGAAACTCTCGGCCTTCCTGCCTCTGGCCGCAGGGCGCAGTCTTGAAATCACCGGCGGACGAACGACCGGTCAAGCAAGAAAGCAATCCCCAGAAAGAGGCATCCCCATGGCTACGTGGTTTGTGACCGGCGCGTCCCGCGGTCTCGGCGCGGAAATCGCCCGCGCTGCCGTAGCGAACGGAAACAACGTGGTCGTCGCGGTCCGTAACCCCGACCGCATCCCCGACGACCTCAAGAACACCGACAACGTCCTGGCCGTCGCCCTGGACGTCATCGACAACGACAGCATCCCCACCGCCGTCCAGGCAGCCGTGGACCACTTCGGAACCATCGACGTCCTGGTCAACAACGCCGGACGCGGCCTCCTCGGCGCACTGGAAGAGATCAGCGACGCCGAAGCCCGCTCCCTGTTCGACCTCAACGTCTTCGGTCTGATCAACGTCACCCGCGCCGTCCTGCCCGTCATGCGCAAGCAGGGCTCCGGCAAGCTCGTCCACATCGGCTCACGCTCCGGATTCGAAGGCGAGCCCGGCGTGAGTATGTACTCCGCCTCCAAGTTCGCCGTCGCCGGCATCAGCGAGGCCCTGTCCGTGGAGATGGCGCCCTTCGGCATCCAGTCCATGGTCGTCGAGCCCGGCGTCTTCCGCACCGACTTCCTCGACGCCAGCTCCCTGTCCGTGGCCGCCCAGCGCATCGCCGACTACGACGACACCCCCGCCCACACCACCCTCGACTGGATCGACCAGGCCAACCACGCCCAGCTCGGCGACCCGGTCAAGGGCGCCGCCCTGATCGTCGAGGCCGCCACCGGCGACAAGCTCCCCACCCACCTCTACCTCGGCAGCGACACCATCGAGCGCCTCGAGGTAAAGATCCAGCAGATCCGGGACGACCTCACCCCCTGGCGCGAGAAGTCCGCCGCCACCGCACACGACGACGCCGCCTGACTCCCGCACGCGGGTCACACCCGTGCCGGCCGGACCGGCCACCCAGCCCGGCCGGTCAGCGTCGCTCCCTGAACCGCCCGGCCCGGCCGGCACCCCTCGCCGGCCCGGCCGGGCACCCACGCCACCACACACCCCCACCCACGCCACACCTCACCCCAGGAACCTGATCATGACCACTCTCCTGACCGGTACCCCGCTCGCCGGACGCGTCGTCGTCGTCTCCGGTGCCTCCAGTGGCATGGGCGCCGCCACCGCCGAACGCCTGGCCGCCCTGGGCGCCAAGGTCGCCGTCCTGGCCCGCCGCAAGGACAAGCTCGACGACGTCGTCAAGAACATCGAAACCGCCGGCGGCACGGCCCTCGCCCTGCCCGTCGACGTCACCGACCGAGACGCCGTCCACGCCGCCGCGCAGCAGATCGCCAGCCGGCTCGGCACCCCCGACCTCGTCTTCAACAACGCCGGCGTCCAGCTCATCTCCGGCATCGAAGAACTCAAGGTCGACGAGTGGCAACGCCAGATCGACCTCAACATCACCGGCCTCATGAACGTCATCGCCGCTTTCCTCCCCCACCTCACCGCCGCTGCCGCCGACGGCAAGCCCGCCGACCTCATCAACACCTCCTCCATCGCCGCCACCCGCATCCTGGAGAAGTTCTCCATCTACTCCGGCACCAAGGCCTACATCAGCCACCTCACCCGCCTGCTGCGCGTCGAACTCGGACCCAAGATGGTCCGCGTGGCCACCATCGAACCCGGCATGGTCGACACCGAACTCCCCAACCATGTCACCGACCCCGACGCCAGCACCCTCATGGCCAACCTCATCCACGACATCGACTGCCTCCAGTCCGCCGACATCGCCGAAACCATCGCCTTCATGGCCGCGGTACCCCGCCACGTCAACCTCACGGAAATCACCATCCTCCCCACCGCCCAAGCCATCTGACACACACCACAACCAAACCCACAAGGGAGGAGGGCCGGTACCGGCCCTCCTCCCTTGCCCCTTGCTACTTCACATCGGCGAAAGCCCCCGCCGGATCAGCGGCCAGACTCTGCTCGGCCCAGATCGTCTTGCCGGATTGGCCGTAGCGGCTGCCCCAGCGGCCGGCGAGCTGGGCCACGAGGAAGAGGCCGCGGCCTCCCTCGTCGGTGGTACGGGCGCGGCGCAGACGGGGTTGGGTGTTGCTGGGGTCGGTGATCTCGCAGATGAGCGAGTCATGGCGGATGAGGCGCAGGCCGACGGGGCCGCCGGCGTAGCGGATCGCGTTCGTCACCAGTTCGCTGACGATGAGTTCGGTGGTGAACACGGCTTCATCGAGTCCCCAGGCGCCCAGTTGGCGGGTGACGGCGTTGCGGGCCTCGGTGACGACGGCGGGGTCCGCGGGGAATTCCCAGACAGCGGTGGCGTCCGGTGCCAGGGCGCGGACGTGGACAAGGAGCAGGGCGATGTCGTCGCGGGGCGATGGGTCGGCGACATCGTCGAGTACAGCGCGCCCGAGGACGTCCAGGGAGCCGCCTTGGCGGGAGTGTGCGGTGAGGCGGTCGATCAGGCGTCGGAGGCCGGCCGCGGGGTCGTGGTCGGCGCCTTCGATCAGGCCGTCCGTATAGAGGGCGAGGACGCTGCCGGGGTCCAGTTCGAGTGTGGTGGTTTCGAAGGGCATACCGCCGACGCCCAGAGGCGGTCCGGGGGCGAGGTCGAGGAGGCGGACGGTGCCATCGGGCTGGATCAGAATGGGGGGCGGATGGCCGGCACTGGCCATGGTGCAGCGTCGGCTGACCGGGTCGTAGCGTGCGTACAGACAGGTGGCGCCGATGGCGTCCTGGTGTGTCTGGTCGGTCTCGGTGGCCAGGTGGGTGACGAGGTCGTCAAGGTGGGTGAGGAGTTCGTCGGGGTCCATCTCCAGGTCGGCGAGGGTGTAGACGGCAGTGCGGAGACTGCTCATGGTGGCGGTGGCATGCAGACCGCGGCCGACGACATCGCCGACGACGAAGGCGGCGCGTAGCGAGGGCAGGGGGATGGCGTCGAACCAGTCGCCGCTGACCTCGGCTCCGCCGGCGGCGGGCAGATAGTGGCCGACCGTCTCGGCTGCCGCGGTGTCGGTGGTCGTACGGGGGAGCAGGCGCTGCTGCAGGGCGACGGCCGCGCGGTGTTCGCGGGTGTAGCGGCGCGCGTTGTCCACGCTCAGCGCCGCCCGGGAGGTGATCTCGGTCAGCAGGTCCGCGTCGTCCTGCTCGAAGGGCTCGGCTTCCCCGGTACGCCAGAGGGTGACGGTGCCGAGCACGAGGCCGCGCGCGAACAACGGCGCCCACATGCCCGAGTGCCCGTGCTCGGGGACAAACCGCTGGATCGGTTCGGCGCTGTTGACCAGCGCGACCGCTCGTGCGGGGTCGATGATGACGGCCCCGCCGTGCTGAAGGCGTCGCAGGCCGGGGGTGTCCCGGTAGGGAGGGATCGCCGCGCCGGGCTGGAGGAGAGCGCCGAGCCTGGGACCGGCCGAGGCTATCGCGGTACGACGCAGATGCGGATCTCCCGCGCCGACCAGCTTCGGCGGCTCGTCACCGTCGAACACGGCCTCCGCCACGTTCACCCACGCCACGTCGCCGAGGGCCGGAACGAGCACGTCCACCAGATCCTGGGCGGTGCGTTTGACGTCGAGGGAACGGCCGATGTGGGCCGACGCCTGGTGGAGCAGGTCCAGGTGCCGCTGGTGAGAGCGATACCGCCCGCCGGTGTCGGTGACCAGCGTGGCCACACCGGTTGGCCGACCGTGGATGCCCTCCAACCGAACGGCGGACAGCGAGGTGTACCGCTGCCGCCCGGGGATCCGGGGTGGGCGCGTCCGCTGCTCGTGCCCGATCACGGGCACGCCGGTGGTCAGGACTCGGTGCAGCGCGGTATCCGCGGCCTCGGCATCATCCGCCGCGGCCCTCGCCTCACCCTGGCGAG
>NZ_MUNE01000029.1 GCF_002154605.1 Streptomyces milbemycinicus
TGCAGGCATCCGTCGCGACGGGCGCCTTCGGCGACGGCTACCGTGGCGCGGCCTTTGCCGTCGCGGCCGTCCTGGGCGTGCGGCTGCTGGCGACGCTGCTGTTCGGGGCGGTGCTGCTCGGCCCGCTGTCCGCGCTGGTCGGGCCGTCGGGCCCGCTGGACCGCCGCTGGACCATGATCGGTGCGGACGCGGTGCGGATGGCGCTGCTCGTCGTCGCCCCGCTGTGGATCGACTGGACCCCCGACGACGCCGTCGCCTGGCTGCTCATCACCACCTTCGTCATCGGCGTCGCCGAGCGGATGTGGACCGTGGCCAAGGACGGCGCGGCGCCCGGGCTGCTCCCGGCCCCGCCCGCCGAGGGCGCGGCCGTCCGCCCGCTGCCCGACCACCTCGACGCGCTGCGCCGGCTGTGGCTCCGTACGAACTTCGTCACGCTGCCCATCGCGGCCGCCGCGCTGCTCGTCGCCACGCTCGTCGCCAGGCTGCTGGCCACCGGCGTCGTGTGGTTCGACGGCCACCAGGCGGCCCTGGGCTCGTACGTCGGCGCCGGGCTGTTCTCCGCATCCGTGTCGATCCTGTACTTCGTCGAGCTGCCCGGCGTGCAGACCCCCCGCACGCGCTCCCCCCTGGAGGGGCTGCGCCGCCCGCGCGCCGCGTCCGGCTCCGGCCCCGACAAGGGCCGCACCGGCGCCATCCCGCTGCTGGTCCTCGCCTGCGCCGCCGTCGCGGCCGCGGTCGCCGCCGCCGTGGGCGTGGCCGCGCTGCAGGCGGTCGACCTCGGCGGCGGGCCGGCCGGCTTCTCGCTGCTCGTCCTGGCCCTCAGCGGCGGCCCGGCCGTCGGCATCCGCTGGGCCCCCAAGGTTCTGCCCGGGCTGTCCCGGCGCCGCCTGCTCGCGCTGGCGATTGCGCTGACCGGGCTGTCGCTGCTGGTCGCGGGCCTGGTCCACGACGCCACGACCGTGGTGCTGATCGTCGTGGTAGCCGGGGTCTCGGCGGGGATCGCCGCCAACATCGGCCACACCCTGCTCGACCAGGAGAGCGAGGAGTCCCGCCGGGCCCGTACGACGGAGCACCTGCACGCCGTCGTCCGCGTCTTCGTCGGGCTCGGCGCGGTCGCCGCCCCGCTGCTGGCCGCCGCGATCGGACCGCACCGGCTGGGCAGTGGCGACTTCGTCTTCGCCCACGGTGGCGCGGCCTTCACCCTCATGCTCGTCGGCGCGCTGCTGCTGCCCGTCGCCGCCCTCGTTCTCGGCAAGACCGACGACCGCCAGGGCGTGCCGCTGCGGCACGATCTGCGCGAGGCGCTGCGCGGCGCCGACCCCGTGGAGGCACCGGCCGGGACCGGCTTCTTCATCGTCGTCGAGGGCGGCGACGGAGCGGGCAAGACCACCCAGGTCGAAGCGCTCGCGGAGTGGATAAGGGGCAAGGGCCACGAGGTCGTGGTGACCCGCGAGCCGGGCGCGACCGCCATCGGCAAGCGGCTCCGCTCGATCCTGCTCGACGTCTCCTCGGCCGGGATCTCGCACCGGGCCGAGGCGCTGCTGTACGCGGCCGACCGCGCCGAGCACGTCGACTCCGTGGTCCGCCCGGCGCTGGAGCGCGGCGCGGTCGTCATCTCGGACCGCTACATCGACTCGTCCGTCGCCTACCAGGGCGCGGGCCGCGACCTCGCCCCGACCGAGATCGCCCGCATCTCGCGCTGGGCGACCAACGGCCTCGTGCCGCATCTGACCGTGCTGCTCGACGTCGCGCCGGAGACCGCGCGGGAGCGTTTCACCGAGGCCCCGGACCGGCTCGAGTCCGAGCCCGCCGAGTTCCACCAGCGGGTACGGAACGGATTCCTGACCCTCGCGGCCGCCGACCCGGCCCGCTACCTCGTCGTCGACGCCGGTCAGCTGCCCGAGGCCGTCACCGCCGTCGTACGCCACCGCCTGGACCTGGTGCTGCCGCTGTCCGAGGCGGAGGTGAAGGCCCAGGAGGAGGCCCGGCGCAAGGCCGAGGAAGAAGCGCGCCGCAAGGCCGAGGAGGAGGCCCGCCGCAAGGCGGAGGAGGAGCGGCTGGAGCGCGAGCGGCAGGAAGCCCTCGCCAAGGCGCGCGCCGAGGAAGAGGAGCGTAAGCGCCGCGAGCTGGAGGAGGCCCGGCAGCGCGAGGCCGAGCGGCAGGCGGAGGAGGCCCGTAAGCGGGCCGAGGACGCCCGTCGGCGCGCCGAAGAGGAGCGCAAGCGCATCGAGGCCGAGGACCGGGCTCGCGCCGCCGAGGAGGAGCGGCGCCGCCGCGAGGCCGAGGAGGAGGCCCGGCTGCGGGCGGAGGCGGAGGAGCGCCGCCTGGAGGAGCAGCGCAAGGCGGAGGAGGCGCTGCTGCGGGCCGAGCAGGCGCGGCTGGCGGCGGAGGCGGGCGCGTCCCGCTCCGCGAGCACGTCGTCCGCTTCCCCCGTCGTGAGCGATTCCGCGGGTTCTGACGCGCCGACCGTCGAGACCCCGGCCGCGGTCCCGCCGCCGGCCTCCGCCCCGGCCGAAGACGCGGACACGGCGGATACCGTCCAGACGCCGCGCGTCGACCCCCGGAGCGCCCGCCCCGGCGAAGGGGCCGCGGACGCCGACGCGACGGCCGTGCTGCCGCCCGTACGGCCGCAGGGCGGCTCGGACGCGGAGGAGACGGCCGTACTGCCGATGCCGCCTGCGCCGTCCGCTCCGCCGGCGGGCGCGGCCGACGAGACGGCCGTCCTGCCGCCCGTACGGGACGACCGGCCCGCGGACTCCGGAACGGCCGAGTCCCGAACCACCGAGCCCCGGTCCGCCGAGCCCCGGTCCGGCGACCCGGCCGATCGGGTGCCGCCGTGGCTGTTCCGGCCGGAGGAGCGGCAGGGGGGCCAGGGTGGCCAGGGCGGTGAGCAGGGGAACGAGCGCACCCGTGAGCTCCCGCAGTTCGGCGAGGGGCAGCCGCCCCGCCAGGCCGAGCCCGCGCCGTCGAGCCGCCCCCGGCAGCGCCGCCGTCCGGAGTGGGCGGAGGAGACCCCGCTGGACGATCTGCCGACGCTGGCCGACGAGCTGCTGGGCCCGCGTGACGACGAGGACGGGCGCCGCCGCTGACCTGGTGGGGCCACCCGCGCTGTCCGTGTGTGTCGGCGGGGTGGCCCACAATGGGATGCCGTAGGGACGAGCGGCGGAGGCGGTCATGGCGGTGTGGGACGACCTGGTCGGACAGGACCGGGTGGCGAGCCAGCTGACCGCTGCCGCGCGCGACGCGGACGCGCTGGTCACGGCCACCGCGTCCGCAGCATCTGAACGCAAGTCGGCCGGCGCCGGGAGCGAGCCGTCTGCCTCGCCCGGCACGGCCGAGGCGCCCCCCGCCGCGTCGAAGATGACCCACGCCTGGCTGTTCACCGGCCCGCCCGGCTCCGGCCGTGCCGCCGCCGCCCGCGCCTTCGCCGCCGCGCTCCAGTGCGTCAGCCCCGACCGGGCGCTGGGCGGCGCCCCCGGCTGCGGCTTCTGTGACGGTTGTCACACCGCACTGATCGGGACGCACGCCGATGTCGAGGTGGTGCGTACGGACCAGCTGAGCATCGGTGTGAAGGAGACCCGTGACCTCGTCCGCCGCGCCCAGCTCTCACCGGCCGGCGGCCGCTGGCAGGTGATCGTCCTGGAGGACGCCGACCGCCTGACCGAGGGCGCGGGAAACGTTCTGCTGAAGGCCGTCGAGGAGCCCGCGCCCCGTACGGTGTGGCTGCTGTGCACGCCCTCCCTGGAGGACGTGCTGCCCACGATCCGCTCCCGCTGCCGGCTGCTGACCCTCCGCACGCCGCCGGTGGACGCCGTCGCCGACCTCCTCGTCCGCCGGGACGGCATCGAGCCCGAGCTCGCCGCCTCCGTCGCCCGCGCTACCCAGGGACATATCGACCGGGCCCACCGGCTGGCCACCGACGAGCGGGCGCGGGCCCGCCGTGCGTCGGTGCTCAAGCTGCCCCTGCGGATCGACGACGTGGGCGGCTGCCTGAAGGCCGCCCAGGAGCTGGTGGACGCCGCGTCCGAGGACGCCAAGCAGGTCGCGGAGGAGACCGACGCCAAGGAGACCGAGGAGCTGCGCGCCGCCCTGGGGGCCGCCGCCGGGACGGGCGGACGGCTCCCGCGCGGCACCGCCGGGGCGATGAAGGATCTCCAGGACCGCCAGAAGCGCCGCGCGACCCGCACCCAGCGCGACAGCCTCGACCTCGCCCTCACCGACCTCGCGGGCTTCTACCGGGATGTGCTCGCGCTCCAGTTCGGCTCGCGTACGGCCCTCGCCAACACCGACGTCCAGGACGCGCTGGAGCGGATCGCGGCCGGCTCCAAGCCGGAGCGGACGCTGCGCCGGATAGAGGCGGTCAGGGCCTGCCGTGAGGCGCTGGACCGCAATGTGGCGCCGTTGCTTGCGGTCGAGGCGATGACCATGGCGCTGCGCGCGGGCTGAGCCCGCGGCACCCCCGACACCCCCGCCCCGCGCTCACCCGTACGACTGTCCTACGAATGCTCCTCTGTCCACAGGCGTCATCCACAGGCGTGTCCACAAATGAGCACGGAACGCGTCTGTGCGGCTACGCTCCGGATATCCGACCGAACCGAGGACTGCCGATGGATATCAGCCGCAGCACGCTCCGAGCCATCGGCGCCGCCTTCGCGGCCGTCGCCCTGCTGCTCGCCGGCTGCACCTCCGGCGCCGCCTCGCCGCGCACCGCATCGCCGACGAAAGCGGCGACCCGGGCCGCCCTCGCGGCGTACTACGAGCAGAAGCTGAGCTGGCACGAATGCCGCGGGGGCGCAGGCTTCGAGTGCGCCACGCTGAAGGCCCCGCTGGACTACGCCCGGCCCGACGACGGCCACGACCTGAAGCTCGCGGTCTCCCGCAAGAAGGCCAGTGGCCCCGGCAAGCGGCTCGGCTCTCTCATGGTCAACCCCGGCGGTCCGGGCGGCTCCGCCATCGACTATCTGCAGAGCTACGCGGGCATCGGCTACCCGGCCCGGGTCCGCGCCCGCTACGACCTGGTGGCCATGGACCCGCGCGGGGTGGCCGCCAGTGAGCCCATCACCTGTCTGGGCGACAAGCAGATGGACGCCTTCACCCAGACCGACCAGACCCCTGACGCTCCCGCCGAGACCCGCAGCCTTGTCGCCTCGTACCAGAAGTTCGCGCGCGGCTGCGCGGCCCGTTCGGGCGAAATCCTCGGCCATGTCTCCACCGTGGAGGCGGCGCGCGACATGGACCTGCTGCGGGAGGTCCTGGGCGACCGGAAGCTCACCTACGTCGGCGCCTCGTACGGCACCTTCCTCGGCGCGACCTACGCCGACCTCTTCCCGCGCCGTCGAGGACGAGGCGGCCGACACGGCGCGGGAAGAGGTCGGC
>NZ_MUNE01000290.1:0-33522 GCF_002154605.1 Streptomyces milbemycinicus
CCGCGCACCGCTGTCCCTGAAGGCCGCGCACCGCTGTCCCTGAAGCCCGCGCGCCGCCGCGCCCGAAGCCGACGCGCCGCCGCCCCGGACACCCGCGCCGGCGCTCACACCCGCGGCAGCGACTCCACTTCGAGTCCGCCCTCGATGGCCAGGATCCGGTGCAGCCGGGTGGCCACCAGCAGCCGCTGCATCTGGGGCGGCACCCCGCGCAGCACCAGCCGCCGGCCCGCTCGGCCGGCCTTCCGGTGCGCTCCCATGATCACGCCGAGCCCGGTGGCGTCCCAGGAGTCGAGCTCGGTCAGGTCGAGTACGAGGTCCCCGCCGCCGGATTCCAGGGCGGTGTGCAAGGCCGTACGGGCGTCCGCCGCGCTCCGGACGTCGAGTCGGCCCCCGACGACGAGCTCGGCGTGGTCGCCCCTGATGTGCATATGCGCTCCCCTATGCGGTGCTCCCCCGGCTGTCGCCGGGATGGGCCCCCTGTCTCCCATGAGGCAATCTGGTCTATCGAATTGACTGTGTCTCATGCGGTGAAGTTGCCGCTTGTAAGCGAACCGATACCGAATTCACCCGCAAGGGTGCACCTGCCCCTGATTGCGTTTGAGATGCGCAACAGGGGCAGGATGGCCGTACGGGCGGGACCGGGTCGGCGGGCGGACCGGGTCAGTAGTGGTAGAACCCGCCGCCGCTCTTCCGCCCGATGTCACCGGCGTCGACCATGCGGCGCATGATCTCCGGCGGCGCGAACTTCTCGTCCTGGGACTCGGTGTAGATGTTCTCCGTGGCGTGCAGCAGGATGTCCACGCCGGTCAGGTCGGCCGTCGCGAGGGGTCCCATCGCATGGCCGAAGCCCAGCTTGCACGCGGTGTCGATGTCCTCGGCAGTGGCCACCCCGGACTCGTACAGCTTGGCCGCCTCGACGACGAGCGCGGAGATCAGACGGGTGGTGACAAACCCCGCGACGTCGCGGTTGACGACGATACAGGTCTTGCCGACGCCCTCGGCGAACTCCCGTGCGGCGGCGAGGGTTTCATCGCTGGTCTTGTATCCGCGCACCAGCTCGCACAGCTGCATCATCGGCACGGGCGAGAAGAAGTGGGTGCCCACGACCCGCTCGGGGCGCTCGGTGGCCGCCGCGATCTTGGTGATGGGGATGGCCGAGGTGTTGGAGGCGAGAATCGTCTCGTCCTTGACCAGGCCGTCGAGGGTGCGGAAGATCTCCCGCTTGACCTCGATCTTCTCGAAGACGGCCTCCACCACGACATCCGCGTCGGCGGCGGCGTCCAGCTCGGTCGTGGTGGTGATGCGCGCCAGGGCCTGCTCGGCGGCCTCGGCGTCCAGCTTGCCCTTGGCCACGAACTTGTCGTACGAGGCGCGGATCGCGTCCGTGCCGCGGCGCAGCGCCTCATCGGTCACATCACGGAGCACGACGTCCCAGCCCGCCTGGGCGGAGACCTGCGCGATGCCGGATCCCATGAGTCCGGCCCCGATGACCGCGAGCTTCCTGGCCACGTTCACGTCCTTTCGTACGTTGCGTAACTGACGCCGTTGGCCGGACCTTAACGCCCGTTCACGTCTCCTGGCAGCCCCTAGTAAGGCGCGTCACGGTGTGTTCTTCGCCGCATAGTTGAGCACGCGATCGCTGAGGAGCGACTCCATGACGTCGATCTGGCGCAGCACCTCCACGGAGGTCTGCTCCGGGGCGCCGCCCGCGGCGTGGCAGCGCGCGATGCTGCGGTGCACGGCGTTCTGCATGCCGATGACCTGGTGGGCGATGAACTCGGGGGTCGGGTCGTCCGGGGCGGCCCCCGTCTCCTCGCGCAGGGTGGCGGCGAACCGGTCGACGGTCCGGCCCTGCATCCGCAGCACCCGGGCCATCAGCGTCGGCGACTCCTGGACGACCCGCATGAAGCGCGCGTAGCCCGGATCCATCCCGGCGTACGGGTTCCGCTCCGCGACGTCCTGGCGCAGCCGGGCCAGCACCGCCCGCACCGCCGAGGTGCCCTCCGCGCGCTCCCGTACGAGCAGCGAAGGGCGCTCGACGACTTCGTCCTCGCGGTCGAAGAGGAGGTCTTCCTTGGCGGGGAAGTAGTTGTAGACGGTGTTGACCGAGACCTCGGCGACCTCGGCGACCGCGGCGATGGTGACCGCGTCGAAGCCGTGCTCCAGGAAGAGCGCGGTGGCCATGTCCGAGATGTGCTGCCTGGTCTGCCGCTTCTTCCGCTCTCTGAGCCCTTCCGCCATGCCCCCATCCTAGCTTCGATGGGGTCTATGAAATTTTGGGGTCGTTGCAAAATTTAAGTGTCCCTGCTTTTCTAGGCACATGCCTGTCATCAGCACGGCCGGGCTCGCCCGGACCTTCCAGACCAAGCACGGCCCCGTCGAGGCGGTCCGCGGCATCGACCTCACCGTCAGCCCGGGCGAGATCCTCGGCTTCCTCGGCCCCAACGGCGCGGGCAAGACCACGACCCTGCGCATGCTCACCACGCTGCTCCCGCCCACCGGCGGGGCCGCGACCGTCGCCGGGCACGACCTCGCCCGCGACCCGGCGGGGGTGCGCCGGAAGATCGGGTACGTCGCCCAGTCCGGCGGCGTCGACCCGTCCGTCTCCGTCCGCGAAGAACTCGTCACCCAGGGGCGCCTGTACCGGCTCGGCAAGGCGGAGGCCGCCGCCCGCGCCGAGGAACTGGCCACCGAACTCGACCTCACCGAACTGCTGGACCGCAAATGCGGCGCCCTGTCCGGCGGCCAGCGGCGCCGCCTCGACATCGCCATGGGCCTCACCCACCGCCCGGTGGTCCTCTTCCTCGACGAGCCGTCCACCGGACTCGACCCGGGCAGCCGGGCCGACCTGTGGGACCTGATCCGCAAGCTGCGCGCCGACCATGCCATGACGGTCTTCCTGACCACCCACTACCTCGACGAGGCCGAAGCGCTCGCCGACCGGCTGGTCATCGTCGACAACGGAACGGTGGTCGCCGAGGGCACCGCCGCCGCCCTCAAGGCCGAGTACGGCGGGTCGCCCGACGCCACCCTCCAGGACGCCTTCATCGCCATCACCGGGCGCGGCGCCGCACAGCCCGACGCCGCCCCGCTCGCCGTCTGACGACCCCAGGAGCCCTACGCCGTGTCCAACCTGCTCTCCGACACCGGCCTGATCTTCGGCCGCTATCTGCGCCAGGCCCTGAACTCCAAGGTCGCCGTGGTCTTCGGGCTGCTGCAGCCCATGTTCTACCTCGTCTTCTTCGGCCCGCTGCTGCACGACGTCCCGCTCGGCGGCGAGGGCGACTCCTGGCAGGTCCTGGTCCCCGGACTGCTCATCCAACTCGGCCTGTTCAGCGCCGCGTTCGCGGGCTTCGGCATCCTCCTCGAGAAGCAGTTCGGGGTGATCGAGCGGATGCGGGTCACCCCGGTCAGCCGGCTCGCGCTGCTGCTGGGCCGCGCGCTCAAGGACGTGGTCCAGCTGCTGGTCCAGTCGCTGGTCCTGGTGATCGCCGGCGTCGCCCTGGGGCTGCGCGCTCCGGTGCTCGGGGTGGTCGTGGGCTTCGTCTTCGTCGGCCTGCTCACCATCTCGCTGGCCTCGCTGTCGTACGCCCTGGCCATGCGGGTCGACAGCCCGCAGGGGTTCGCCCCGGTCATCAGCACCGTCAACATGCCCGCGATGCTGCTCTCGGGCGTCCTGCTGCCGATGGCCCTGGCGCCCGGCTGGCTGGACGCCGTCTCGCGCTGCGTACCGTTCCGCTACCTGGTGGACGCGGTGCGCGCCGCGTATGTCGGGGACTACGCCTGGGACACCGTCGGCCTCGGCGCGCTGGTCGGACTCGCCCTGTGCGCGGTCTCGATGACGGTCGGCACCCGGGTGTTCCGCAAGGCCGGGGCGTAGGGCCTGTTCTCCGTCCCCCGCGCGTAGGCTCGGGCACATGGTCAGACTCACCCGCATCTACACGCGCACCGGGGACAAGGGCACCACGGCCCTCGGCGATATGAGCCGCACCGCCAAGACCGACCCGCGGATCGCCGCGTACGCCGACGCGAACGAGGCGAACGCGGCGATCGGGGTGGCCATCGCGCTGGGGGCGCTGCCCCCGGAGATCGTCAACGTACTGGTCCGCGTCCAGAACGACCTGTTCGACGTGGGCGCGGACCTGTCCACCCCGGTCGTCGAGAACCCCGCACACCCACCGCTGCGCGTCGAACAGAGCTATATCGACAAGCTGGAGGCGGACTGCGACCTCTTCCTCGAAGGTCTTGAGAAGCTGCGCAGCTTCATCCTCCCCGGCGGCACGCCCGGTGCGGCCCTGCTGCACCAGGCGTGCACCGTCGTACGGCGGGCCGAGCGCTCCACGTGGACGGCGCTCGACGAGTACGCGGAGTCCATGAATCCGCTCACCGCCACCTATCTCAACCGCCTCTCCGACCTGTTGTTCATCCTGGCCCGGGTGGCCAACAAGGAGGTCGGGGACGTGCTGTGGGTGCCCGGCGAGAACCGCTGATCACCGCTTGGTGAGGGACCAGGGCCGACCGCTTCCGTCGGCCCTGGTCTTCTCCTTGGGAGGCCAGACGGTGTAGCCGACGGCGACCAGCAGGTGGATGCCCGCGACCGTCAGCATCTGCCGCTGCCACGCCACCATCGCGTCGGTGCGGTCCCCGTCGCCGATCAGCCAGATGCACATCTGCAGCACGGCCACCGCGATCACCGCGGCGATCAGCGTCATCCGCCACAGCCGCCACTCATGCCGCACCCGCGCCGCACCGTACTTGGGCGGCTTGACCGGGGGCGGCCCACCCGCGAACCGGTGGGCGAAGCGCCCGTCCGCCCAATTGATCATGTAGTGCCCGTACGCGATGGAGAAGCCGAGGTAGACCGCGGCCAGCCCATGCGCGGTGGACGGCTCGGCGCCCCGCCGCAGATCGATCACGGTCGCGGTGAGCAGCACCACGTCCAGCAGCGGCACACAGGCCAGCAGTACCGTCCCGGCCCGCGGTTTCCGCAGGACGTACCGCACACACAGGCCGCCGAGCAGCACCACCCAGAAGCCGACCTCGCTGGCGACGATCAGTCCCACGATCACGGCCCGTTCTCCCTTCTCCCGCCTGTCTCCCCTACCGTCCCGCGCGATCCGGGCCGCCGCGTCGTCGGCGACGACGAGACCGGACTGCATCCTTCGATGTACGCCGCGCACCCCCGGACTCGTCCGGAAGCGGACGCAGGCCCGGCGGCCGCGTGCTGTGATGGACCCATGCCGCCCAGACTGCCGCCGCCGCACCGCGTCGACGTCGCCATCGGCCTGGGCGGACTCCTCGGCGGACTGCTGCTGATGGGGCTCGGGCTGCGCGGCGGGGTGTATCTGGGCGAGCTGTCGCCCATCACACTGCCCCAGTGGTCGACGGTCACCGCGCTGGTCGCCATGGCGGTCGCCGAACTGCTGCGCCGTGTGGCCCCGGGCACCGCCCTGGCGCTCGGCACCGCCGCCCTCGCCGTGGACCTGTGCGGCGGCTCGCTCATCGCGACCGTCCTGATGTACACGGACCTGGTGTACGCGGCGGTCCTCTACGGACCGGCCTCCCTCGCCCGGCGGCTGCCGCCCGCGTGCGTGGCGACCACCGTGGTCGCCACGGTCGTGCCGCTGGCGCTGCTGCGCACCCCCGAGTCGCTGTTCATCGGCCTGGTCACCGCCCTGCTCACCTTCGCCCCGGCCGGCACCGGGGCGATCGTACGCAATCACCAGGAGGCCGCCGAGGCCGCCCGTCTTGAGGCCGAGCGGACGGCGCTGCTCGCCGAACTGGACCGGCGGGAGGCGGTGGTGGCCGAGCGCGGCCGGATGGCCCGCGAACTGCACGACCGGGTCGCCGGACATCTGTCGGCCATCGCCATCCACTCCACCGCCGCGCTGTCCCTGGGCGACGCCGCCGCGACCGACCAGGCGCTCACTGTCATCCGGGAGAACAGCGTGCTGGGCCTGGCCGAAATGCGCCGCCTCATCGAGCTGCTGCGCGATGCCGGCGGGGAGCCGGAACCCACCGCGGCGCCCACCCTCGACGCGCTCGACGTGCTGGTCGAGCGGGCCCGCTCGGACGCCACCTCCGTCAGCGGGCTCAAGTTCACGCTGCGCGACGACCGTCCGCCGGGCGGCGCCGCGCTCCCCGCGCCGGTCGAGCTGGCCGCGTACCGCATCGTCCAGGAGTCCCTGACCAACACCCTCAAGCACGCGGCGCCCGGCAAGGTGACCGTACGCCTCGCCCAGCACGCCGACGGCCCCCCGGAGGGCGGCGTCCTGGAGGTCGGCGTCCTGGAGGTCGGCGTCACCAGCCCGTACGACACCCGCCCCGACCCCCGTGCGCCCGGCTCCGGTATGGGCCTCATCGGGATGCGCGAACGCGTCTCCCTGCTCGGCGGCACCCTCGAAGCGGGCCCGCACACCGGGCCGTCCGGCACGGTGTGGCGGGTACGGGCGGTGCTGCCCCTCGACGGCAAAGGAGCCATGACACGGTGAAGGACCAGTACGACGGGGTGAACGAGGCGGGGCCGACGAGGATCCGGGTGGTGGTCGCCGAGGATCAGCTGGCCGTACGGGCCGGGCTGGTGCTCATCCTGCGGTCCGCGCCCGATATCGAGGTGGTCGCGGAGGCGGCCGACGGCGAGCAGGCCGTACGCCTGGCCCGCGAGCTCCGCCCCGACCTGGTGCTGATGGACATTCAGATGCCTCGCCTGGACGGGGTTTCGGCCACCCGCGAGATCGCCGCCGAACAGCTGGCCGATGTGCTGATCCTGACCACCTTCGACCTCGACGAGTATGTCTTCGGCGCCCTGCGCGCCGGGGCCGCGGGCTTTCTCCTCAAGGACAGCGACGCGGCCGGTCTGCTGGCGGCCGTACGGACGGTGGCCAGCGGCGAGGGCATGATCGCCCCGGCCGTCACCCGCCGTCTGATCGCCGAATTCGCCCGCCCGCAGTACGCACCGGCGGCCCCGACCGCCGACCCGGCGGCGCTCGCCTCCCTCACCCCGCGCGAACGCGAGGTGCTGGGCGCGCTGGGCCGCGGCCTGTCCAACGCCGAGATCGCCGACCATCTCGCCATGGCGGAGGCCACCGTGAAGACCCACGTCAGCAGGGTGCTGGGCAAGCTGGGGCTACGCAGCCGGGTGCAGGCGGCGGTACTGGCCCAGGAGCAGATCCGGGCATAACAAAACGCGCCCAGCCTCCCGGGCGCGCCCTTCGGTGACCTCTTACGCCACGTTGACCCGCTGCCCCGGCGGAGCGGCCTCCAGCCAGGCGAGAAAACCGGTCAGCGCGTCCTCGCTCATCGCCAGCTCCAGCCGGGTGCCGCTGTGCAGACACGCCAGCACCACGGCGTCGGAGAGCAGCGCCAGCTCCTCCTCGCCCTTGGGCGTACGCCGCTCCAGCACCTCGATCGAGGCGCGCTCCAGCACCCGGCGCGGTCTGGGCGCGTACGAGAAGACCCGGAACCACTCGATCCGGTCACCGTTGTAGCGGGCGACCCCGTACACCCAGCCCTTGCCGCTGGGCTCCGGTTCCATCTCGCCCTCGGGCGCGTTCCACCGCAGTGAGCAGTCAAAGGTTCCGCCGGACCGCTGGATCAGCCGCCGCCGCAGACCGAAGACGAAGAGTCCCACCACCACCAGCGCGACGACCACGCCGCTCACAAGCAGAGCGAGGACCATCTTCACCGACCTCCTCGCGTCATCCGGAAAAACCGCACCTGCATCGCCTCAGACCGTCCGACAGCAGGACGGTCTAAGCCGCGGACCGGCGTGGACAAGTTCCCACGCGGCCCGCGGCTGAGGATTTCGACCGTTCGTGACAGGCTTCAGTGCACTCCCGCCACAGCGCGCAGCCGGACGTCGGCGCGCCGCTCGGCGGCGGCGTCCGCCTCCGACTTGGCGCGCTCCAGTGCCCGCTCCGCCCGCTTGACATCGATCTCGTCGGACAGCTCCGCGATCTCGGCGAGCAGCGAGAGCTTGTCGTCCGAGAACGAGATGAAGCCGCCGTGGACCGCGGCGATAACCGTTCCGCCCTCGCTGGTGCGGATAGTCACCGGGCCGGACTCCAGCACACCGAGCAGCGGCTGGTGGCCGGGCATGACGCCGATGTCACCGGATGTGGTGCGCGCGATGACCAAGGTGGCCTTGCCGGACCAGACACTACGGTCCGCCGCGACCATCTCGACATGCAGCTCAGCAGCCAACGTGGCTCCTCGGGTCTCCACCTGCCGGGGGCGACAGGGCTTTCGTCAAAGGATAACGGGCGTACGGAGAGGGGTGGGACGCGGCCCACCCCTCTCCGGTGACCTCGGGGTCAAGAAGACCGGACTTCAGAAGACCGGCCTTTAGGAGACGCCCAGCTCCTTGGCGTTCTTCTTCAGGTCCTCCAGACCACCGCACATGAAGAAGGCCTGCTCCGGGAAGTGGTCGAACTCACCGTCGGCGATCGCGTTGAACGCGGTGATCGACTCGTCCAGCGGCACGTCCGAGCCGTCGACGCCGGTGAACTGCTTCGCCGCGTGGGTGTTCTGCGACAGGAAGCGCTCGATACGGCGGGCGCGGAAGACGGTGAGCTTGTCCTCCTCGCCGAGCTCGTCGATGCCGAGGATGTTGATGATGTCCTGCAGGTCCTTGTACTTCTGCAGGATCGACTTGACCCGCGAGGCACAGTCGTAGTGGTCCTGCGAGATGTAACGCGGGTCCAGGATCCGGGAGGTGGAGTCCAGGGGGTCCACCGCCGGGTAGATGCCCTTCTCCGAGATCGGACGGGAGAGCACCGTCGTCGCGTCGAGGTGCGCGAAGGTGGTCGCCGGGGCCGGGTCGGTCAGGTCGTCCGCGGGGACGTAGATCGCCTGCATGGAGGTGATCGAGTGACCGCGGGTCGAGGTGATGCGCTCCTGGAGGATGCCCATCTCGTCGGCCAGGTTCGGCTGGTAGCCCACCGCGGAGGGCATCCGGCCGAGCAGGGTCGAGACCTCGGAACCGGCCTGGGTGAAGCGGAAGATGTTGTCGATGAAGAACAGCACGTCCTGCTTCTGCACATCGCGGAAGTACTCCGCCATGGTCAGACCGGCCAGGGCGACCCGCAGACGGGTGCCCGGGGGCTCGTCCATCTGGCCGAAGACCAGCGCGGTCTTGTCGAGAACGCCGGCCTCCTCCATCTCGACCATGAGGTCGTTGCCCTCACGGGTGCGCTCGCCGACGCCGGCGAACACGGAAACGCCCTCGTGCAGCTTGGCCACACGGACGATCATTTCCTGGATGAGGACGGTCTTGCCGACGCCCGCGCCGCCGAACAGACCGATCTTGCCGCCCTTGACGTACGGGGTCAGCAGGTCGACGACCTTCAGACCGGTCTCGAACATCTCGGTCTTGGACTCGAGCTGGTCGAAGGCCGGGGCCTTGCGGTGGATCGACCAGCGCTCGGTGACCTCGGACTCGGCCTCGGGCTCATTGAGGATCTTGCCGAGGGTGTTGAACACCCGGCCCTTGGTCATGTCACCGACCGGGACGGTGATGCCGTCGCCGGTGTCGGTCACCGGGGCCTGGCGGACCAGGCCGTCGGTGGGCTCCATGGAGATGGCGCGTACCAGGCCCTCGCCGAGGTGCTGGGCGACCTCGAGGGTGAGGGTCTTGGTCTTGCCCTCCTCGGAGGGGTCGATGACCTCGACCTTCAGGGCGTTGTAGATCTCCGGCATCGCGTCGACGGGGAACTCCACGTCGACGACCGGGCCGATGACCCGCGCGACGCGGCCAGTGGCCACGCCGGCAGGAGCGGTCGGCTCAACAGTGGTGGTCATAGTTGTCAGTCACTCCCCGCAGAAGCGTCGGCCAGGGCGCTCGCGCCACCGACGATCTCGCTGATTTCCTGGGTGATTTCGGCCTGGCGGGCCGCGTTGGCAAGTCGCGAGAGCGACTTGATGAGCTCTTCGGCGTTGTCGGTCGCCGACTTCATCGCCCGACGGGTGGCCGCGTGCTTGGACGCCGCGGCCTGCAGCAGAGCGTTGTAGATACGGGACTCGACGTACCGCGGCAGCAGCGCGTCGAGCACCTCCTCCGCCGACGGCTCGAACTCGTACAGCGGCGCGATGACATCCTTCGCCGCCGTCTCCTCCGCCGTCTTCTCCATGCTGAGCGGCAGCAGCCGGTGGTCGACCGGGGTCTGCGTCAGCATCGAGACGAACTCGGTGTAGACGATGTGCAGCTCGTCCACGCCACCCTCGGCGGTGGCCTGCTGCACGGCCTCGATCAGCGGGCCCGCGATCTTCTTGGCGTCCGCGTAGGTCGGGTTGTCCGTGAACCCGGTCCACGACTGAGTGACCTTGAGCTCGCGGAAGCCGTAGTAGGCGACACCCTTGCGGCCGACGATGTAGGTGTCGACCTCCTTGCCCTGCTCGGTGAGGGTCTTGGTGGCCTGCTCGGCCGCCTTGATCACGTTCGAGGAGTAGCCGCCGGCCAGACCGCGGTCGCTGGTGATGAGCAGCAGCGCGGCCCGGGTCGGGCGCTCGGCCTCGGTGGTGAGCGGGTGCTGGGTGGTGGAGCCGGTGGCCACCGCGCCCACCGCCCGGGTGAGCTCACTGGCGTACGGAGTCGACGCGCTCACCTGGCGCTGCGCCTTGACGACGCGCGAGGCGGCAATCATCTCCATCGCCCTGGTGATCTTCTTGGTCGCAGAGATGGTTTTGATCCGCCTCTTGTAGACCCGGAGTTGGGCACCCATGCTCAGCCCTCGCCCAGCAGCTTGCCGTCCGAGGTCTCGAACTGGCGCTTGAAGCTCTCGACGGCCTCGGCCAGCGCACCGATGGTGTCATCGGACATCTTGCCGCCCTCGACGATGCTGGTCATCAGGCCCTTGTGCTCACGGTGCAGATAGTCCAGCAGCTCGCGCTCGAAGCGGCGGACGTCCTCGACCGGGACATCGTCCATCTTGCCGTTGGTGCCGGCCCAGATGGAGACGACCTGATCCTCGGTGGCGTACGGGGCGTACTGCGTCTGCTTCAGCAGCTCGACCATGCGCGAACCGCGCTCCAGCGACGCCTTGGAGGCCGCGTCCAGGTCGGAGCCGAAGGCGGCGAACGCCTCGAGCTCACGGAACTGGGCGAGGTCCACCCGGAGCCGGCCGGAGACCTGGCGCATTGCCTTGTGCTGGGCGGAGCCACCGACGCGGGAGACCGAGATACCGACGTTCAGAGCCGGGCGCTGGCCGGCGTTGAACAGGTCGGACTCCAGGAAGCACTGGCCGTCGGTGATGGAGATGACGTTGGTCGGGATGAACGCCGAGACGTCGTTGGCCTTGGTCTCGACGATCGGCAGACCGGTCATCGAACCGGAACCCATGTCGTCGGAGAGCTTGGCGCAGCGCTCCAGCAGCCGGGAGTGCAGGTAGAAGACGTCACCGGGGTACGCCTCGCGGCCCGGCGGGCGGCGCAGCAGCAGCGAGACGGCGCGGTAGGCGTCGGCCTGCTTGGACAGGTCGTCGAAGACGATCAGGACGTGCTTGCCCTGGTACATCCAGTGCTGGCCGATGGCCGAGCCGGTGTAGGGGGCCAGGTACTTGAAGCCCGCCGGGTCGGACGCCGGGGCGGCGACGATCGTCGTGTACTCCAGGGCGCCGGCCTCCTCCAGCGCGGCGCGCACGCCGGCGATGGTGGAGCCCTTCTGGCCGATGGCGACGTAGATGCAGCGGACCTGCTTCTTCGGGTCGCCCGAGCGCCAGTTGTCACGCTGGTTGATGATCGTGTCGACGGCCAGCGCGGTCTTGCCGGTCTGCCGGTCGCCGATGATCAGCTGACGCTGGCCACGGCCGATCGGGGTCATCGCGTCGACGGCCTTGTAGCCGGTCTCCATCGGCTCGTGCACCGACTTGCGCTGCATGACCGTGGGGGCCTGCAGCTCGAGGGCGCGGCGGCCCTCGGTCTCGATCTCGCCGAGGCCGTCGATCGGGTTGCCCAGCGGGTCGACGACGCGGCCGAGGTAGCCCTCGCCGACGGCTACCGAGAGCACCTCGCCGGTGCGCTGCACCTGCTGGCCCTCCTCGATGCCGCTGAACTCACCGAGGACGACCGCGCCGATCTCGCGCTCTTCCAGGTTGAGCGCGAGGCCGAGGGTGCCGTCCTCGAACTTCAGCAGCTCGTTCGCCATGGCCGAGGGAAGACCTTCGACCTTCGCGATGCCGTCGCCGGCAACGGTGACCGTACCGACCTCCTCGCGCGAGGCCGCGTCCGGCTTGTACGCCTGGACAAAGTTCTCCAGCGCGTCCCGGATCTCCTCCGGCCGGATCGTGAGCTCCGCCATCTGGGTTCCCTGCTCTCCTTGTTGGGCCCGAAGTATCTGACCACGGCCCAACTCGGGCCGCTTACATGCTTGTTGAGTTGGCTTTTGAGTTGGTACGGCCTGGGTCAGCCGGCCATCCGCCGGGCCGCCTCGCCCAGGCGGTCGGCGACGGTGCCGTCGATGATCTCGTCGCCGACGCGTACCTCGATCCCGCCGAGGACCTCGGGGTCCACATCCAGGTTGAGGTGCACCTTGTGGCCGTACAGCTTCGCCAGAGCCGCACCGAGACGCTGCTTGTGCTGGTCGCTGAGCGGCACAGCCGAGGTCACCACCGCGACCAGGCGGTTGCGGCGGGCCGCGGCAAGCCGCGAGAGGGCGTCGAGCCCCGCTTCCAGGCTACGTCCCCGCGGCTGGGCCACAAGACGGGCGACCAGCCGCTCGGTGGCCGGATTGACCCGGCCGCCCAGCAGCTCGCGCACCAGCGTGACCTTCGCCGAGGTGGTGGCGACCCGGTCGGTCAGCGCGGACCGCAGCTCGGTGGACGAGGAGATGATCCGGCCGAACCGGAACAGCTCGTCCTCCACGTCGTCGAGGGCGCCGGCCCGCTGGGCCGCCACGAGGTCGGCGGCGGACGCCAGCTCCTCGATGGAGTCCACCAGGTCGCGCGAGCGCGACCAGCGGGACCTGACCATGCCGGAGACCAGGTCGATGGTCTCGCCGCCGACCTGGCCGGACAGCAGGCGCGCGGCCAGCTCGGCCTTGGCCTCGCCGGGCTGCGCCGGGTCGGTGAGGACCCGGCGCAGCGAGACCTCGCGGTCGAGCAGCGCGGTGACGGCGGCCAGCTCGTCCGCGAGCTTCGCGGCGTCGACGGAGGTGCTGTCCGTCAGCGCGTCGAAGCGCTCGCGCGCTGCGGCCAGTGCCTCGCGGCTCGCTCCGTTCATCGGCCGGCCTCGGCCTTCGTCTCGGCCGTGGCGTCGGCCTTCGTCTCGAGCTCATCGAGGAACCGGTCGATCACGCGGCTCTGCCGGGCGACGTCCTCCAGGGACTCGCCGACGAGCTTGCCGGCCAGGTCGGTGGCGAGCTTGCCCACGTCCTGGCGCAGCGTCTGCGCCGCCTGCTTGCGGTCGGCCTCGATCTGGGCGTGGCCCGCGGCGATGATCTCCTCACGCTGCCGCTGACCCTCCGCGCGCATCTCGGCGATGAGCGCGGCGCCCTGCTCCTGCGCCTCCTGGCGCAGCCGCGCGGCCTCATGACGAGCGTCGGCGAGCTGAGCGCGGTAGTCCTCGAGGACCTGCTGGGCCTCGGCCTTACGTGCCTCGGCCTCCTCCATGCCGCCCTCGATCGCCGCACGGCGCTCGTCCAGAACCCGGTTGATGTTCGGGAGGAGCTTCTTGGCGAAGAAGAAGAAGACGATGGCGAAGGCGATGAGGCCGATGACGAGCTCTGGGATCGGCGGGAGAAGCGGGTTTTGCGTCTCCTCAGCCAGGGTTGTCAAGGCGTTCACATCATTGCCTTTCGTCCGTGGGACCGGTCGTTCGCCGCGGTCACTTGGTCGGGTAGACGAACGGCATGACCAGACCGATCAGGGCGAGCGCCTCACAGAGAACGAAGCCGAGGATCTGGTTGGCGCGGATCAGACCGGCCGCCTCGGGCTGACGGGCCAGCGCCTGGGTGCCGTTACCGAAGATGATGCCGACGCCGACGCCGGGGCCGATGGCCGCGAGGCCGTAGCCGATCGAGCCGAGGTTGCCCTTGAGCTCGACAGCGGCGAGGGTCGTCTGGAGAGCGGACATGCCGATTCTTCCTTCTCTTTCACGGACCGGTGGGGGTTGGCCACCGGACGCCTTTTAGGGCGGGGCTGGCTGGGGTCTCAGTGGTGCTCGGCGAGAGCGCCCTGGATGTAGGTGCAGGCCAGCAGGACGAAGACGTATGCCTGAAGGGCCTGGATGAACAGCTCGAACATGGTCAGCAGGATGACCATCACGAACGAGACGCTCGCGTAGGCGATGCCGATGCCGTTCAGCAGGTACCAGCTGGCGATCGTGAAGATCAGCAGCAGGATGTGCCCGGCGAACATGTTGGCGAAGAGCCGTACGGCGTGGGTGAACGGCCGGATGAGCAGGTTGGAGAAGGTCTCCAGGACCATGACCAGCGGCAGCACCGGGCCCAGCGACTTGTCGTAGCCGGTGATGTTCTTCCAGCCGCCGACGAAGCCGTGCTTCTTGAAGGTCAGGCTGACCCACAGGATGTAGACGATCGCGGCGAGGCCGGCCGGGAAGGCGATGATCGACGTCACCGGGAACTGGGCGAGCGGGATGACCGACCAGAGGTTCATCATCCAGATGAAGAAGAACAGCGAGACCATGAGGGGGACGTACTTGTCGCCCTCCTTCTTGCCCAGGGCCTCGTAGACGACACCGCGGCGCACGAAGTCGTAGCCCGCCTCGCCGATCATCTGCAGCTTGCCGGGGACGATCTTGGCCTTGCCGAAGGCGGCCCAGAAGAACACCATCACGACCACGGTGCCCAGCAGAGCCAGCAGGACCGGCTTGGTGAACTCGAAGCCGCCGATGGTGGCGATCGGCTCGAAGGTGAATGAGTGGAGCCCTGGGGCCGGGAAGCCGCACCCGTCGAAGATGTGGCAATCGGTCTCGAAGGCGAGTGTCTGGTCAGGACTCACCGCGAGCTCCTTCAGCGTGGCGCATGGGTACGGCAACCTCGTTGTGTCGGCGCGGCGCATGGCCGCGGAACGGCACTGGACTGGTCTTGCGAATGTGGGGGCGGCTTGTCGGCACAAGTCCGGTGTGGTCGGTGGGCATCAGCTGCATGGGCCGCCGATTCCGTCCCGTGGAATCCGGGGGTTCAGCCACCTGCGCCCGCTGTGCCTCAGATGGCACCGGACGATAGCAGGTGAGCGGACGTGCCCTTATACCGGCCCTACAGATCACGATGGGGACCCGGCGGGAGAAACCTTCTTCTCCCCCGCCGGGGTCCGTTCGTCTTCGGACTCCGGCTGCACATAGAAGATCTTGGCCTTCATGTGCGCGCGGGTCTGCGCGGTGATCCACACCAGCGTCGCGGCGAGCAGCGAGAAGGCGAAGGCCCTGGTGTTGAAGAGCGTGGTGTCCCTGAAGACGCCCAACACCACCGCCATCAGCAGGAACTGCACGGCGTAGAGCGCGAGACCCATCATCTGGAAGATCTGCGGAAGCTTGTTGGCGGTCCGCACCAGCACGATCAGGTCGATCGTCATCAGCGCGATCACCAGAATCGCCCCGAACGCGGCCCCCAACGCGCCCTTGCCACCGGCGAGTACGGCGCCGACGGCAATGGCGGCGGCGCCGACGACTGCGGTGGGCACGGCACACTGCAGGAGCGTTCGGGCGTCGTTGGACTGCATGAAGGGTTCTCCGGCAAGAGTCGGAAGCAACGGTTCGTCGTTGACGAGCGTATCCCCGGGGATCAAAGGAACCTCACGACGAAGGACAGTCGCGCTACGGCCCTTCGGCTCTGGCACCGGGTTTTCGTGAACGGTATCACAAACTATTTGATGAGGTCTTTACCTGCCGGATGTGCTGCACATCACACGGGAGAGTTAAGGAGCATATCTCACATTGACGGCGATGGACGCCGAATAAGCCCGCTACCGAGAGCTACGGATCTTCTTCTCCCAGCCACCGCCGGGAGTTGCCCCCTGCTGCGTGAACCGGGAGCGGTCGCCGATCGCGGTGGCCCCGTTGACCCCGGCCGGGACCCGGCCCACCGGCTCGGCCGCCGCATCACACGACGCCTCCGGTGCGACCTCCCGCGCGGCCGCGGCGATCCGGTTCCGGCGGCGGCGGTACCGAGGCGGAACGAAGCCCTCCGCCCAGTGCGGCACCCGCGGGGTGAACCGCGGCAGCAGCAGCAGGACCAGGCCCACCGCGCTCAGCCCCACGATCGAGAGCACGAACCACATGCTGACCGAGTTCACCGAGTACGCCACGGCGCCGAACGCGATCAGCGCCGACCAGAAGTACATGATCAGCACCGCGCGGCTGTGCGAGTGGCCGATCTCCAGCAGCCGGTGGTGCAGATGGCCGCGGTCCGCGGCGAACGGCGACTGGCCCCGCCAGGTACGGCGGACGATGGCCAGCACCAGATCGGCGAACGGCACCGCGATCACGGTCAGCGGCAGCAGCAGCGGGATGTAGACCGGCACGGTGGCGTGCACCGTGGCGGTCACGGAGCCGGTGAACAGCCTCATCGCGTCCGGGTCCACCTGACCGGTGATCGAGATCGCGCCGGCCGCCAGCACCAGGCCGATGAGCATCGAGCCGGAGTCGCCCATGAAGATCCGGGCCGGGTGGATGTTGTGCGGCAGAAAGCCCAGGCACATCCCCATCAGAATGGCGGCGAACAGGGTCGCGGGGGCGGCCGCCTCCAGGCCGTAGCCGTACCAGATGCGGTACGCGTACATGAAGAACGCCGCGGCCGCGATGCACACCATGCCCGAGGCCAGACCGTCCAGGCCGTCCACGAAGTTCACCGCGTTGATGGTGATCACCACGAGCGCGACCGTGAGCAGCGTGCCCTGCCAGGGGGTCAGCGAGACCGGGCCCACCCCGGGCACCGGCAGCCACAGAATGGTGAGGCCCTGGAGCACCATCACGCCTGCGGCGATCATCTGGCCGCCCAGCTTGATCAGCGCGTCCACGCCCCACTTGTCGTCCAGCACGCCCAGCAGCCAGATCAGCCCGGCCCCGGACAGCAGCGCGCGCGGCTCGTTGGACAGCTCGAAAACGCCCTTGAGATTGGTGAGATGGGCGGCGACCAGCAACCCCGCGCACAGCCCGCCGAACATCGCGATACCGCCGAGCCGCGGCGTGGGCTCGCGGTGCACATCGCGCGCGCGGATCTCCGGCATCGCGCCCACCACGATGGCGAACTTCCGAACCGGCCCGGTCAGCAGATAGGTGACCGCGGCCGTGATGCACAGAGTCAGCAGATATTCACGCACAGACTGCCCCACAGATGTCGCTGGCCATCTCAGCAACACACACTAGCCCCCTCCGGCCAGTGAGACGGGCCATCGACGAGGACGTTGTCCGTCCTTGAGTCGGTTCCACCCGTTCCGGCTCCGCGAAGATCAGTCGTCGTACGGTGCGAACGCCGTCGCCAACTCCCTGACCTCGGCCCGCAGTTCCCGCAGCCGCTGCGAGGTCTCCTTCTCCCGCAGCGCCACCACGAGCAGCTGGGCGATGCGCGCCATCTCGTCCGGCCCCATCCCCTGCGTGGTCACCGCCGCGGTGCCCAGCCGGATGCCCTTCACGCAGCCGGCCGGCGCGGTCGCGGACGCCACCGCGCAGCTGTCCAGCACGATGCCCGCCGCGGCGCAGCGGGCCCGGGCGGCGGGGCCGTCCAGGCCCAGGGCGGCCGGGTCGGCGGTGATCAGATGGGTGTCGGTGCCGCCGGTGATCACCGGGATGCCCTCGGCGGCCAGGGCGTCGACCAGCGCATGGGCGTTGGCGACGACCCGGTGGGCGTACGCGGTGAACGCCGGCTGCGCGGCCTCGGCGAACGCGACGGCCTTGGCGGCGACGGTGTGCATCTGCGCTCCGCCCTGCGTAAAGGGGAAGACCGCGCGGTCGACCCGCTCGGCGAGGTCCGCGCCGCACAGCACCATCCCGCCGCGGGGCCCGCGCAGCACCTTGTGCGTGGTCGCGCACACCACATCGGCGTACGGCACGGGGTTGGGCGCGGCCTTCCCGGCCACCAGGCCGATGGGGTGGGCGGCGTCCGCGATCAGATACGCGCCGACCTCGTCGGCGATCTCCCGGAAGGCCGCGTAGTCCAGGTGGCGGGGGTAGGAGATCGAGCCGCAGACGATCGCCTTGGGGCGGTGGGCCCGCGCCAGGTCGCGGAGCTGGTCGTAGTCGATCAGTCCGGTGTGCGGGTCGACGCCGTAGCCGATGAAGTCGAACCAGCGGCCGGAGAAGTTGGCCGGGGAGCCATGGGTGAGATGTCCGCCGTGCGCCAGCGCCATCGCCATCACCGTGTCACCGGGCAGCAGCAGCGCGGCGTACGCGGCGAGCACCGCGGAGGAGCCCGAGTGCGGCTGCACATTGGCGTGCTCCGCGCCGAACAGGGCCTTCGCCCGGTCCATGGCGATCCGCTCGGCGACGTCGACCAGCTCGCATCCGCCGTGGAAGCGGGCGCCCGGGTAGCCCTCGGCGTACTTGTTGGCCAGTGGCGAGGCCAGGGCGGTGAGCACGGCCCGGGAGGTGAAGTTCTCCGCGGCGATCAGCTGCAGCCCGCCCCTGACGCGGTCCAGCTCACCCAGGATGATCCCGGCGATATCGGGGTCCTGCCGGCGCAGCGCGTCGAAGTCGGGTTCCCAGGAAGCGTTGGCCGTACGGATCACACCGGCCTGACCGGTGCGGCCGGCGTGACCGGTCTGCCCGGCCGGGTTGCCGCGCGGCGGCGCGGGGGTAGCGGCCATCGCTAGCTCACAGCCTCAGGTAGAACAGGCCCGGGTGGTGCGGGAGGGCGAGCGTTGTTGCGTCCTCCCAATGTAGGCCCGGGCCCGGCCTGGGGCTACGCGGGAGCGGGCACCCCCGTCAGGGCCGTCACCACCGGCTCCAGGGCCTCGTGGATCTCGTCGCCGATGGAGCGGAAGAAGGTGATCGGCGCGCCGTACGGGTCGTACACCTCGTCCGCCTCCTCGGTCGGCGCCAGCAGCCAGCCGCGCAGCGCGGCGGCCGCCTGGACCAGGGCGCGAGCCCGGTCAACCACGCCGCCCGCCTCTTCCGGGTCGGGCAGCGTCGCCGGGTCTATGGCCCGTACCAGCCGGGTGAACTCCTTGAGCGTGAAGGTGCGCAGCCCCGCCGAATGCCCCATGGAGATGACCTGGGCGCGGTGGTCGCGGGTGGCGGTGAGGACGAGGTCGGCGCGGATGACGTGCTCGTCGAGCAGTTCACGGCCGAGGAAGCCGGCCGGGTCGGCGCCGAAGTCGGTCAGGACGGTGGCGGCGTGCGCCTCCATGGGCGCGCCCTCATGGCCCCAGGTCCCGGCGCTCTCCACGATCAGCCCGCTGGTGCGCTCGCTGCCCAGACGGTGTGCGAGGGCATGCCGGGTCAGCCGCTCGGTGATCGGCGAGCGGCAGACGTTGCCGGTGCTGACGTGGAGGATGCGGAAGGTGTGTTCGGCGCTGTGGTGACGGTGTTCCGCTATGCCACGCCCCTCAGGGGCTGTCAATTGGCCACCTCGAGGTCGGGTACGACCTCCCGCAGCTGCTCGGCGCTCAGGGCGCCCGCGCGCAGCAGGACCGGCACCTTACTGGTCACATCGACGATGGAGGACGGAACGGCGGCGGGGGTCGGCCCGCCGTCGAGATAGACCGAGACCGAGTCGCCGAGCATGTCCTGGGCCGCGTCGCAGTCCTGCGGGGAGGGGTGGCCGGTGAGGTTGGCGCTGGAGACCGCCATCGGGCCGAAGTCGTTCAGCAGCTCGATCGCGACCGGGTGCAGCGGCATCCGGACCGCGACGGTGCCGTGGGTCTCCCCCAGGTCCCAGGTGAGCGATGGCTGGTGCCGGGCGACCAGGGTGAGCGCGCCCGGCCAGAAGGCGTCCACGAGCTCCCATGCCTGCTCGGACAGGTCGGTGACCAGGCCGTGCAGGGTGTTCGGGGAGCCGACGAGGACGGGGGTCGGCATATTGCGGCCGCGGCCCTTGGCCTCCAGCAGATCGCCGACGGCCTCGGCGTTGAAGGCGTCCGCACCGATGCCGTAGACGGTGTCGGTGGGCAGCACGACCAGCTCGCCGCGGCGGACGGCGGACGCGGCCTCACGCAGGCCGGTCTTGCGGTCGGTCGGGTCGCCGCAGTCGTATCGCCGTGCCATCATTTCTCCTTCGCTGGGTATCCGGCAGTGCGGTGCGTCACCGGATCGCTACTTTCCGCCCGCAGGGCCCGTCCGCCGGGGCCACGGCATCCGCCCGCGTCACGGCATGGCCTTCCGCGCCGTGGCGAAACGGGGCCGCTTGTTCAGGTCGGGGTGGTCGGCGGCGTCCGCCCAGCCACGCTCCTCGGTGAAGATCCACGGCACCTGGCCGCCCTGGGTGTCGGCGTGCTCGATGACCACGACCCCGCCGTGGCGCAGCAGCCGGTGGGCGGTGCGCTCCAGACCGCGGATCACATCGAGGCCGTCCTCGCCGGAGAACAGCGCGAGTTGCGGGTCGTGGTCGCGGGCCTCGGGCGCGACGTACTCCCACTCGGTCAGCGGGATGTACGGCGGGTTGCTGATCACCAGGTCCACCTGTCCGTCGAGCTCGGGCAGGGCCGTCAGCGCGTCCCCGTGGTGGAGAACGACGCGGGACCCCTCGACGTTCTTACGGGCCCACCGCAGGGCGCCCTCGTCCAGTTCCACGGCGTGCACCCGCGACCGCGGCACCTCCTGGGCCAGCGCGAGGGCGATCGCCCCGGAGCCCGAGCACAGGTCGACGATCAGCGGTTCGACGACGTCCATGGCGCGTACCGCGTCTATGGCCCAGCCGACGACCGACTCGGTCTCCGGGCGGGGCACGAAGACGCCGGGGCCGACCTGGAGCTCCAGATAGCGGAAGAAGGCGCGCCCGGTGATGTGCTGCAGGGGCTCGCGGGCCTCCCGGCGGGCTACGGCCTCCCAGTAGCGGGCGTCGAAGTCGGCGTCGGCGACGCCGTGCAGCTCACCCCGCTTGACGCCGTGCACAAAGGCGGCCAGCTCCTCCGCGTCGAAGCGCGGAGACGGCACGCCGGCGTCGGCCAGCCGCTGGGTGGCCTGCGCCACCTCGGCGAGCAGCACATTCACTGAATTCCTCCAGCCGGTCCGGACAAAGGCTAAGGCTACGGGCCTTCCCTCTGGGGGTATGGCCCTACTGCGCGGCCGCGAGCTTTGCGGCGGCGTCGGCGTCGACGCACGCCTGGATGACCGGATCGAGTTCGCCGTCGAGCACCTGGTCCAAGTTGTACGCCTTGAAGCCGACCCGGTGGTCCGAGATCCGGTTTTCCGGAAAGTTGTAGGTGCGGATGCGCTCGGACCGGTCCACCGTGCGGACCTGGCTGCGCCGCGCGTCCGACGCCTCCCGCTCGGCCTCCTCCTGGGCCGCGGCCAGCAGCCGCGAGCGCAGGATGCGCAGCGCCTGCTCCTTGTTCTGGAGCTGGCTCTTCTCGTTCTGGCAGGAGACCACGATGCCGGTGGGCAGATGGGTGATGCGCACCGCGGAGTCGGTGGTGTTGACCGACTGGCCGCCGGGTCCTGAGGAGCGGTAGACGTCGATCCGCAGGTCGTTCTGGCTGATCTCGACCTCGACCTCCTCGGCCTCCGGGGTGACCAGCACACCGGCGGCGGAGGTGTGGATGCGGCCCTGCGACTCGGTGGCGGGCACCCGCTGTACGCGGTGCACCCCGCCCTCGTACTTCAGCCGGGCCCACACCCCCTGGCCGGGCTCCGCGTTGCTCTTGGCCTTCACCGCGACCTGGACGTCCTTGTAGCCGCCGAGGTCGGACTCGTTGGCGTCGATGATCTCGGTCTTCCAGCCGACGCGCTCGGCGTAGCGCAGATACATCCGCAGCAGATCGCCCGCGAACAGCGCGGACTCCTCGCCGCCCTCGCCGGCCTTGACCTCGAGGATCACGTCCTTGTCGTCGCTGGGGTCGCGCGGGACCAGCAGCAGCCGCAGCCGGTCGGTCAGCTCCTCGCGCCGCGCCTCCAGCTCCTTGACCTCATCGGCGAAGTCCGCGTCGAGCTGGGCCAGCTCGCGCGCGGTCTCGATGTCTTCCCCGGTCTGCTTCCAGGAGCGGTACGTACCGACGATCGGGGTCAGCTCGGCGTAGCGCTTGCCCAGCCGCGTCGCCTCGCGCTGGTCGGCGTGGACCGCGGGGTCGGCGAGCCGCTTCTCGAGGTCGGCGTGTTCGCCGATCAGTTCCTCGACTGCCTCGAACATCAAGGGCTCCTGGTTGCGTGGAATGGGCTGCGTGGGGGTGGGGTGCCGTAAGGCTGTGACGACCAGCCGTGACGACCAGCCGTGATGACAGGCCGTGACGAGAAGCCGTGACGACAAAACGCCGGTCCGGCCGCCCCAGGGAAGGGGCGACCTGAGACCGGCGCCGTGCGGGTCGCTACTTCTTGGCGGACCCGGCGTTCTTGCCGAAGCGGGCCTCGAACCGCGCCACGCGGCCACCGGTGTCGAGGATCTTCTGCTTGCCCGTGTAGAACGGGTGGCACTCGGAGCAGATGTCGGCACGGATGGTGCCGCCCGCCACGGTGCTACGGGTCGTGAAGGAGGCGCCGCAGGTGCAGCTGACCTGCGTCTCGACGTACTCCGGGTGAATGTCGCGCTTCAAGGGATTCTCCTAGGTTCGGGAGGGCACCGGGTCGACAGGCGGGTTGCCTGACGTGAACCGGGGCCGACGAACCAGTCTGCCAGGACTGGCCGCATCCCCCAAAACCGGGGGTAGGGCCCAGATATTCCCAGGGCTCGGACGAGGGTCAAAGGGCCCGTATCTGGGTGTCAGGGATTCCGGACGACCTTGCCGGCGTCACCGGTCGCATCCCCCGCCGAGCCCTTGGTCGCGGACGCCGGAATCGGCTTGTCCCAGCGCAGCGCCTGCCAGACCTCCCGGGCCTTGGTGTCGATCGGCAGCACGCGGTTGGGGTTGTTCGGGTCGTACTGCACGGGCAGCGTCACCATGTGCATGTCCTTGGAGCCGATGCCCTTCAGCCCCTTGGCGAAGCCGAGCAGCTTGTTGACGGAGGCCAGCTCGGAGTCGGTGGTCAGCGCCTTGGTGGAGGTGTCGGCGAGGTCGTAGAGCTTCTTCGGGCTGCTGAACAGGTCCACGGACTTGATCTGGTCGAGCAGCGCCTTGATGAACGCCTGCTGGAGCTTGATCCGGCCGAGGTCGCTGCCGTCGCCGACGGCGTGCCGGGTGCGTACCAGGCCGAGGGACTGCTCGCCGTTGAGCGTGTGCTGTCCGGGCTCCAGGTCGAGGTGGCTCTTGGCGTCGTGGATCGGCTGGGTGGTGGTGATGTCCACGCCGCCGAGCTGGTCTATGAGGTGCTTGAAGCCGGAGAAGTCGACCTCGAGGTAGTGGTCCATGCGGATGCCGGTCATCGACTCGACGGTCTTGACGGCGCAGGCCGGGCCGCCGACCTCGTACGCGGAGTTGAACATCGCCAGACGCTGGGCGGGGACCGTCTTGCCGTCCTTGGTGCAGACGGGACGGCGGATCAGGGTGTCGCGCGGGATGCTGACGACGCCGGCCTTCTTACGGCCCTTGTAGACGTGCACGACCATGGCGGTGTCGGAGCGGGAGGTTCCCTCGTCGGTGCCGTACTTGGCGTTCTGGCCGGCGCGCGAGTCGGAGCCGAGGACCAATATGTCCATGGAGCCGTTGTCGACGTTCTTGGGGCGGTCGGAGCCGAGGGCGCCGTTGATGTTGACGCTGGTGATATTGCCGTTCAGCTTGTAGTACACATAGCCGGCCCCCGCACCGCCCAGGACCAGCACGGTCGCCAGCGTCCACACCGTGCCCATCAGCGCCTTGCGGCGTCCGCTGCGGGGCGCCGGGGCCGAATCCTGCGGTGTGGTGTTCCTGTGCTTAGCCATGCCCTCTTCAGTCCTCGCTGTCCGGTGTACCCCCACCATCACTTGGCGTGTTCGCGCCGTGATTCGACCTGACAGACGACAGGTCGTCCGCCAGGGTTGCATATGGAGGTCTCCCGTTCCGGAACCGAGCACGGCGCCCACGCCTTGCTACGGCCTACCGGGCTCGCGCCGCTGACCTGGAGTTTCGTTGCGTACGACGGAGATCGCGCAGGTCGGCGGGGGCGGCGCCCGATGTGGCCCAGATCTCATCCAGACGTGGCGAGGGCCTTCCCGCCGCAGCGGAAAGGCCCTCGTCATTTGTCAGAAGCGCCGCTGATCAGTCGCCGTTGCCCGGGGTGGGCGTGGTCTTGGCGATCTGCATCAGGAACTCGGCGTTCGACTTCGTCTGCTTCATCTTGTCCAGAAGCAGCTCGATCGCCTGCTGCGAGTCGAGCGCGTGCAGCACCCGGCGCAGCTTCCAGACGATGCTCAGCTCCTCCGGCGCGAGAAGGATCTCCTCCTTGCGGGTGCTGGAGGCGTCGACGTCGACCGCCGGGAAGATGCGCTTGTCGGCGAGCTTCCGGTCGAGCCTGAGCTCCATGTTGCCGGTGCCCTTGAACTCCTCGAAGATCACCTCGTCCATCCGCGAGCCGGTCTCGACCAGTGCGGTGGCCAGGATGGTCAGCGAGCCGCCGTCCTCGATGTTGCGCGCGGCGCCGAAGAACTTCTTCGGCGGGTAGAGCGCGGTCGAGTCGACACCACCGGACAGAATGCGGCCGGAGGCGGGCGCCGCGAGGTTGTACGCGCGGCCCAGGCGGGTGATCGAGTCCAGCAGGACGACCACGTCATGACCCAGCTCGACCAGGCGCTTGGCCCGCTCGATCGCCAACTCGGCGACGGTGGTGTGGTCCTCGGCCGGGCGGTCGAAGGTCGAGGAGATGACCTCGCCCTTGACCGACCGCTGCATATCGGTGACCTCTTCCGGCCGCTCGTCGACGAGGACGACCATCAGATGGCACTCGGGGCTGTTGCGGGTGATCGCGTTGGCGATCGCCTGCATGATCATGGTCTTACCGGTCTTCGGCGGGGCCACGATCAGACCGCGCTGGCCCTTACCGATCGGCGCGACCAGGTCGATGATGCGGGTCGTCAGCCCGCCCGCCTCGGTCTCCAGACGCAGACGGTCCTGCGGGTAGAGCGGGGTCAGCTTGCCGAACTCCGGCCGCCCGCGCCCGGTTTCGGGCGCCATGCCGTTGACCGAGTCGAGGCGGACCAGCGCGTTGAACTTCTCGCGGCGCTCGCCCTCGCGCGGCTGGCGGACCGCGCCGGTGACGTGGTCGCCCTTGCGCAGGCCGTTCTTACGGACCTGGGCGAGCGAGACGTACACGTCGTTCGGGCCCGGCAGATAGCCGGAGGTCCGGATGAACGCGTAGTTGTCGAGGATGTCGAGGATGCCCGCGACCGGGATCAGGACATCGTCCTCGGACACCTGCGGCTCGTTGCCGAATTCCTCGCGGCCACGACGGCCACGGCGGTCGCGGTAGCGGCCGCGGCGCCCGCGGCGTCCGCCGTCGAAGTCGTCGTCCATGTCGTCGGCGCCGGGGCGCTGCTGGCCCTGGCCACGGCTGTCGCGCTGCTGACGGCCGCCGCTCTGCGCGGCGCCGTCCTCGCCCTTGCCGCCACGGCGGTCACGGCTGTCACGGCCCTCACGGCCGTCGCGGCCCTCACGACCGTCGCGGCCCTCACGGCCCTCACGGCCCTCACGGCCGTCCCGCTCGCGCTGGCCACCGCGCTCCCGGCGGTCGCCCTTCTGGCCGCGCTCGGCGCGCTCGGCCCGGTCCTGGCCCTTGGCGCTCTTGCCCTCGGCGGTGTCAACAGCGGCCTCGGCCTTGGCGTCGGCCAGGGCCGCAGGCTTGGTGGCAGCCTTGGCGGCCTCGGCCTTGGTCTCCGTCTTGGTCTCGACGGCGGTGGCGGTGGCAGTGCTGTCGGTGGTGGTGGCGGTGACCGGCGCGGTGGCCCGCCGGCGGCGGCGCCCGTCGGCCGGCTGCTCGTCGGCGGCGGGCTCACCCGGCTGGCCCGGGATCTCGATCTGCTGCTGAGCGGTGGCCTTCTCCGCCTTCGCGGCCGCTTCGTCCTTGGCGCCGTCGGCCTTGGTGGCCGCCGTCTTGGCCGCGGCCGGCTCGCTGTCCTCGCCCGTACGGGCCTTGGAGGTCGTGCGGCGCTTGGGCTTTGTCACCCCCTCGGCGGCGGCGGGGGCGGCCTCGGCGGACTTGGCGGAGGCGCCGGAGCCCTGCTTCTCCTTGATGACCTCGATCAGCTGGCTCTTGCGCATCCGCGCGGTGCCCCTGATGCCGAGGCTCGAGGCGAGCTGCTGCAGCTCGGCCAGGACCATGGCGTCGAGGCCGGTGCCCGAGCGGCGTCGCCGCGGGGCAGTGCCAGTGGCAGCACCGGTGGCAGGCGCGGCGGGAGCGTCCGTGGCGGGCGCGGCATTGCCGACACCGCTGTCGGAGGTGCCGGAGGCGTTCACGCCCATCAGATCGGTGGTGTCGCTCACGAAGGGTCCTTCCCTGGAGCGGGCGTCGGCCTGTCTGGCTCGGCGACCGGTTGTGCTGTCCGGCTGTGTCCTTCTCGTGCGGACCGGCCGGGGCGGTGGTCCGCCAGGTATGGCGGAGAGATCAATTCATTGGTTCCGACGCGACGGAGGCTTCGCCTGGGTCCGTCACGCCATTCCGGAGCTCCGGAGCGTGCTCGGAACTGCTCAGGCAGGCTGCTCAGGCAGTTTGGGAGGCTCCCGGAAGAAGGGTGGTCCCGGATCGGGACACTGAGCACTGCGCCTCCCCGCCCGGCGATCACTCCGAGCATGAGGCATCAAGTGCAGACTTGAGGTTAACACTACCGGATCCAACAAACATTCCCCCTCTCCAAGACCGGCTATCGAGTTTTTCGGGACTCCCGAGGCCGCCTGGGCCGCTTCGGGCGTCCGCGGTGTCAGGTGAGCGGCAGGACGCTCGCCCCCCCGGCGTCGAGAGCCAGCCGGTTGGCCGCCCACCCCTCGCCCGCCAGCCGTGCGACCTTGTCGGCCGCACCGTCTTCGACCAGCGCAAGCACCGTGGGGCCCGCGCCCGAGATAACCGCGGGGACCCCGTCCGCCCGCAGTCGGTTCACCAAAGCCACGCTCTCGGGCATCGCCGGTGCGCGGTACTCCTGGTGCAGCCGGTCCTCCGTCGCGGCGAGCAGCAGCTCGGGGCGCCTGGTCAACGCCTCCACCAGCAGCGCGGCGCGCCCCGCGTTCGCCGCGGCGTCCACATGCGGGACGTTGCGCGGCAGCAGCCCCCGGGCGGTGGCCGTGAGCACCGGCCGGCCGGGCACGAAGACCACCGGAACGATGGAATCGGAAGGGTCCATTCTGATCGCCCGGGCCGCTCCCGCGTCCATCCAGGCGAGGGTGAAACCGCCGAGCAGACAGGCGGCGACATTGTCGGGGTGACCCTCGATCTCGGTGGCCAGCTCCAGCAGCGCCGCGTCGTCGAGCCGCTCGGCGCCGCCTATGGTCACCGCGCGGGCGGCCACTATCCCGGCGCAGATGGCGGCCGAGGAGGAGCCCAGACCCCGCCCGTGCGGAATCCGGTTGGCGCAGACGACCTCGAGGCCGCGCGGCTGTCCGCCCAGCAGGTCGAAGGCGGTGCGCAGGGAGCGTACGAGCAGATGGTCCTCGTCGCGCGGCAGCGTCTCGGCGCCCTCACCCGCGATATCGACGTGCAGACCGGAGTCGGCGACCCGGACCACCACGTCGTCGTACAGCCCCAGGGCCAGGCCGAGGGCGTCGAAGCCGGGACCGAGGTTGGCGCTTGTGGCGGGCACGCGCACTCGGACGGCGGCGGCGCGGAACGCTGGACCGGCCATCGCTCGATGACTCTCCTTGTGTGACTGGGATTGCTGTGTGACTGGGATTGCTCGAAGAGGTACGGAACACCGCGGGGGCCGTGCCGGGAAGTACGGCAACGCCGTGCAGAGGCAGCTGCTCTGCGTCGGGGCGGATTCAGTACAGCCTATCGAAGGAAGGTTCTGTGGCGACATAGGGCGCACGGGAGGCGCACGGTGCGTGTCGCGCTCCCTCTCGTCGTCCGCGACCACTCTACTGGAGCGTTCCGCACGCCCTCCTCGCTCCTGGGCTTCTCCGCCCGCACTCTAGTGGATCTTGAGCCGCGGCGCCGGGGGCGTACCCCCGGCGCCGCGTGAACGAGGGCCAATGGGCCCGAAAATCAAGCCAGCCCGAGCCGCTCGGCGGCGGTGTCCGCGTCCACCGGCACCGTGACCGGCTGCGGCGCGCCCGCCACCGCCCAGTCCGGGTCCTTGAGGCCGTTTCCGGTCACCGTGCACACGATGCGCTGGCCGGGGTCGACCAGACCCTGCTCGGCGGCCTTGAGCAGACCCGCGACGCTCGCCGCGGAGGCCGGCTCGACGAAAACGCCCTCCTGGGAGGCGAGCAGCCGGTAGGCGGCGAGGATTTGACGGTCGGTCACCTCGTCGATGAGGCCGCCGGACTCGTCGCGCGCCTGCTCGGCGAAGGCCCAGGAGGCGGGGTTGCCGATGCGGATGGCGGTGGCGATGGTGCTCGGGTTCCTGACCGGCTCACCGCGCACGATGGGCGCCGCGCCGGAGGCCTGGAACCCCCACATCCGGGGCGTACGGGAGGCGGGCGCGCCGAGCGGGCCGTCCGTCGCGTACTCCTTGTAGCCCTTCCAGTAGGCCGTGATGTTGCCCGCGTTGCCGACCGGCAGCACATGGATGTCGGGCGCGTCGCCGAGCATGTCGACGATCTCGAACGACGCGGTCTTCTGCCCTTCGATACGGGCCGGGTTGACCGAATTGACCAGCGCCACCGGGTACTTCTCGGACAGCCCGCGGGCCAGCTCCAGGCAGTCGTCGAAGTTTCCGTCGACCTGGAGGATCTTGGAGCCGTGGACCAGGGCCTGGCCCATCTTGCCCAGCGCGATCTTGCCCTGCGGAACGAGGACGGCGCAGACCATTCCGGCCCGTACCGCGTAGGCGGCCGCGGAGGCCGAGGTGTTGCCGGTGGAGGCGCAGATGACGGCCTGGGCGCCCGCCTCCTTGGCCATGCTGATGGCCATGGTCATGCCGCGGTCCTTGAAGGACCCGGTGGGGTTGGCGCCCTCGACCTTGAGGTGCACCTCACAGCCGGTGCGCTCGGAGAGCACCTGGGCGGGGACCAGCGGGGTGCCGCCCTCGCGCAGGGTGACGACGGGGGTCGTCTCGCTGACCGGCAGCCGGTCGCGGTACTCCTCGATGATGCCCCGCCAGCCCTGCCAGCGGCGGGTGCCGGACATCGCGGGCCCGGCGTCAGCGATTGTGTTCATGATCTTCCTTTACTCCCCTACTCACCCTCTACTCCCTACTCACCCTCTACTCGCCCTCGACCCGCATGATGCTGGCGACATCACGGACGGTGTCCAGCCTGCGCAGCGCCTCGACGGTGGCCGTCAGGGCCGCGTCGCTCGCCTGGTGGGTGACCACGACGAGGGACGCCTCGCCGTCCTTCCCCTGCTGGCGGACCGTATCGATGGATACGCCATGCTCGGAGAAGACCGTGGCGACCTGAGCAAGAACTCCCGGTTTATCGGCGACGTCCAGACTGATGTGATAGCGCGTGATCACGTCGCCCATGGGGCTCACGGGCAGCCGGGTGTACGCGGACTCGCCCGGTCCGGTGGTCTGGCCGAGCCTGTTCCGGCAGGCGGCGACCAGGTCGCCGAGGACCGCCGAGGCGGTCGGCAAACCGCCGGCCCCGGGCCCGTAGAACATCAGCCGGCCGGCGGCCTCGGCCTCGACGAAGACCGCGTTGTACGCCTCGCGGACAGAGGCGAGCGGATGGCTCAGCGGGATCATGGCCGGGTGCACCCGGGCGGTGACCGACCGCCCGTCCTCGGCGCGCTCGCAGATCGCCAGCAGCTTGACCGTACAGCCCATGCGCTTGGCGGAGGCGATATCGGAGGCGGTGACCTCGGTGATGCCCTCGCGGTGCACATCGTCGAGGGTGACGCGGGTGTGGAAGGCGATCCCGGCCAGGATCGCGGCCTTGGCGGCGGCGTCGAAGCCCTCCACGTCGGCGGTCGGGTCGGCCTCGGCGTACCCGAGGGCGGTGGCCTCGTCCAGCGCCTCGCTGTAGCCGGCGCCGCTGGTATCCATCCGGTCGAGGATGAAGTTGGTGGTGCCGTTGACGATGCCGAGCACCCGGTTGACCTTGTCCCCGGCCAGGGATTCGCGCAGCGGCCGCACCAGCGGAATCGCGCCCGCGACCGCGGCCTCGTAGTACAGGTCGACGCCGCGCTCGAGCGCGGCCGCGTGCAGGGCCGCGCCGTCCTGCGCGACCAGCGCCTTGTTCGCCGACACCACGCTGGCGCCGTGCTCGAAGGCGGTGGAGATGAGGCTACGGGCGGGTTCGATGCCACCGATAACCTCAACGACAACATCGATGTCGCCCCGTTTGACCAGGGCGGTCGCGTCGGTGGTGACCAGCTCGGCCGGGACCCCCTCGCGCACCCGGTTGGGGCGGCGCACGGCGATCCCGGCCAGTTCGACCGGGGCGCCGATGCGCGCCGTGAGGTCCGCCGCGTGCGTCGTCATGATGCGCGCCACCTCTGAGCCGACCACTCCACAGCCCAGCAGCGCCACTTTCAGCGGACGCGTACGCATCATCCGACCTCGCTTCTCATCCATCTAAGTAGTGCACCAGTCTCACTCACTGGACGGGACTTTCTATCCCCGGTCCAGTATCCGAGATTTGTTTCTCGCCAGCCGAGCTAGTACTCGCTTGCTCGGCTAACCGACATCAAGCCGCAGGAGATCTTCCTCCGTCTCGCGCCGGACGATCTCGCGCGCCTGCCCGTCCTTCACGGCGACGACGGGCGGACGGAGCGCGTGGTTGTAGTTGCTCGCCATGGAACGGCAGTACGCACCGGTGGCCGGGACCGCGATCAGATCCCCGGGCGCCAGATCGGCGGGCAGGAAGGCGTCCCGTACGACGATGTCGCCGGACTCGCAGTGCTTGCCGACGACGCGGGAGAGCATCGGCTCGGCGGTGGAGATACGCGAGACCAGTGCCACCGAGTACTCGGCGTCGTACAGCGCGGTACGGATGTTGTCGGACATGCCGCCATCGACACTGACGTACGTCCGCAGGGCCGGCAGCTCCTTGACCGTCCCCACCTCGTACAGCGTGAACGTAGTCGGCCCGGCGATCGCCCGCCCCGGCTCCACCGACAGCCGCGGCACCTCAAGCCCGGCCGCCTCGCACTCCCGGTGGACGATGTCGCGTAGCGCCTTGGCGATCTGATGCGGCTCGCTGGGGTCGTCCTCGGAGGTGTACGCGATGCCGAGACCGCCGCCGAGGTCGATCTCGGGCAGCTCGATCCCGTGCTCGTCCCGGATCTCCTTGAGCAGCCCCACCACCCGGTGGGCGGCCACCTCGAAGCCGGAGGTGTCGAAGATCTGCGACCCGATGTGCGAGTGGACGCCGATCAGCTCAAGACCGTCGAGCTTCAGCGCCCGCCGCACCGCCTCCGCGGCCAGCCCACCGGCCAGCGGAATGCCGAACTTCTGGTCCTCGTGGGCGGTCGCGATGAACTCGTGCGTATGCGCCTCGACGCCCACGGTGACCCGGATCTGGACGCGCTGCCGCTTGCCCAGCCGCTCCGCGATATGCGCGACCCGCACAATCTCCTGGAACGAATCGAGCACGATCCGCCCCACCCCGGCCTCGACGGCCCGGCGGATCTCCGCCTCGCTCTTGTTGTTCCCGTGCAGCGCGATCCGCTCGGCCGGCATCCCGGCGCCCAGCGCGGTCGCCAGCTCCCCGGCAGAACACACGTCGAGGTTCAGCCCCTCCTCGTTCAGCCAGCGCACGACGGCGCGGCACAGGAAGGCCTTCCCGGCATAGAACACATCGGCATCCGCCCCGAACGCCTCCCGCCAGGCCCGGCAGCGAGCCCGGAAGTCGTTCTCGTCGAGGAAGTACCCGGGCGTCCCGAACTCCTCGGCCAGCGTCTTGACGTCCACCCCGCCGACGGTGACCACCCCGTCGGCGTCACGGCCGACCGTACGGGCCCAGACGCGCGGGTCCAGGGCGTTGAGGTCGGTGGGCGGTGCGGTGTAGTGCCCCTCGGGCAGCACATCGGCGTGGCGGGGCCCGGCGGGGTGTGCGGAACGGCTCATGGTGTCTCTCTCAGGTGTCTCACAGATGTTCCGGTGCGCTGATGCCGAGCAGGTGCAGGCCACCGGCAAGCACCGTCCCGGCAGCCTCGGCAAGGGCCAGCCGGGAACGGTGGGCGGCCAAGGGTTTCTGCTCGCCGCGCGGCAGGGGCGGGCACGCGTCGTGGAAGCGGAAGAAGGCGTCGGCGGTGGCCTCGAGGTGCCGGGCGAGCCGGTCGGGGGCGCGGTGGCGGGCGGCGGATTCGAGGAGGCGAGGGTAGTCGCCGAGGAGGGAGATGAGGGCGACGGCGGTGGGGTGGTCGTACGCACTGTCGGCGCTACGACTGCTGTCGGGGTCAACCCCAAGATCGACCCCATTCCTGAGGAGAGCCCGAACCCGGGAGTGGGCGTACCGCACCCGGAACAACGGATTGCTCTCCCGCTGGGCGAGGAGCCGACCGGGATCGAGATCGGGAAGATCGTGCGCGGCGGCCCGCAGCAGGGCCCAACGGCTGGCGTCGCTCCCAAGCAAGCCGAGCAGCTCCTCAGCGCTGATTCCGGCGGGCCGCACGGCAAGCACCGCGCCCCCCTCAGCGACCTCGCACTCTCCCCCACAAACGACCACAAGCCGCACCACAACGGCCCCGACCAGCGCCCCACGCACCTCCCGCGCAGGCGCGAGCCGCACCAAGGTCCCGGCCAGAGCATCCGAGCGCCCGTAGTCCTCGCCGCGCTCCAGCACGCCGCGCACGAGCGCGGCATGCCCGCCGGAATCGACGGTGATGTTCAAAAACCCGGGCCCGGCGATCTCCACCCCGGCGATCCCAGGCGTAACCACCAGCCGCCGCCGCAACACCTCAGCCACCCGCAAGGCGACCGCGGGCCCCCCATCCCCCTTTACGAGCTTTGCAAGCTGGAGCGCCACATTAGTCGCGTAATCCCCACACCCCGCCCGCGGCGGAGCCTGCACCTTCACCCGCTCCGGCAGCACAGCCACCCGCAGCTCGTCGGCCTCGACGGCACGGCGCACGGTCTGCAGCACGGTGCGGGAGAGCTGGGCGGGTGTCACGGCACAAGCGTATGGGAGGAGGGGGGCGTCCCCGCGAATGGGTTTCGCCCCTCGGACGGCGAGCAGGGCGGCGGGGAGGCACGCCCTGACGGGCGCAAGCAAGACCGCAACAGCCACAAGCGCACGCCCGCCCACCCCAAGCCGCCCCGGGCCCGACCCGACAACCGGGCGCGGGAACGGGGACAGCGGGAACCCAGACAGGGGAACTTGGACAGCCGGAACCCATACGCCGGAACCCACACATGGGAACCTGGACAGCGGGAACCGAGACAGGGGACAGTCCGCCCCGGCCCCCACCACCAGGCCCACGGACTCAGCCCGTGGGCCCCACAACGGGCTCCGCATCCCCAGGCGCCGCCGCGGCGGCGCCTGG
>NZ_MUNE01000290.1:33530-33994 GCF_002154605.1 Streptomyces milbemycinicus
TTCACCAGCGCGGCGGGCTCAAAGGGTTTCGCGAGGAACGCATCCACCCCCGCGGCCCTGCCGCTATCCACTTCGTACTGCGTACACGCGCTGATGATCGCGACGGGCACATGACACGTACGCGCATCGGCACGTAACCGGGACGCCGTATGCAGCCCATCCAGTCTGGGCATCACGACATCGAGAGTGATCACATCGGGCCGCACCTGGTGAACAATCTCCAGGCACTCGGCACCATCGGCCGCGGTCACGACCTCGAAGCCCTCAAGCTCGAGGTTGACCCTGATCAGCTGCCGGATGACCTTGTTGTCGTCGACGACAAGGACCCGGCCGGACAAGCCAGGCACATCTCGAAGGGTAGGCGCGCACCCAGCGCTGCGTCCGGGTTTTGCCCACTTCCGCCACGTGCGGGGGACCTTTCCTCAAGACCCCACCACCACGCCCCCGAATGCGGTATACCCCCC
>NZ_MUNE01000291.1 GCF_002154605.1 Streptomyces milbemycinicus
GTGTCCGTCCTGGCCAACCGCAGGCTGGGCACGTCCTGAGCGGGGGCGCCTCCTGAGCGGGGCGGGGCCCGGTCGGGGGCGGAAGAGCCTCAGCCGAGCCCCGGCGCCACCATGACCAGCCAGGCCACGGCCGGGACGACCGCCACCACCACACCCCCGTACACCATCAGCTGCCGGAAGAACCGGTCCCGGTCGACGTCGGGCGCGGCCGCGAGCACCAGGGCGCCGTTGGTGGAGAAGGGGCTGACGTCGACGACGGTGGCCGAGACCGAGAGGGCGGCCACCATCCCGACCGCGCCGATGTCGCCCTTGGCCAGGAAGGGGACCGCGAGCGGGATCAGCGCGCCCATGATGCCGACGGACGAGGCGAAGGCGGAGATGAGGGCACCGATGTAGCACAGCAGGAGGGCCGCGAGGAGGGGGACGCCGATATCGCTGACGGCCCGGCCCGCGTAGTCGATGGTGCCCATCTCCTGGAGCACGCCGATATAGGTGAGCACCCCGCAGATCAGCAGCACCGTCGGCCAGGAGATCTCGTTGGCCGCCTTCTTGCCGTCCTTGGGCCAGAACAGGCTCAGCAGCGCGGCGAGCGTGATCGCGGCCAGGCCCGCGTCGAGGTCGAAGGCGAGAACGGCGACGACGAGGGCGACCAGCGCGAGGAGGGTCGCCACCCGGTCGGGGGTCAGGCCGGTCGCCGACTCCTCGGCAGGCGTGCCAGCGGGCGTACCGGCGGGCGCCGGGCCGTCCCCGTCGGCCGGTGCGGACTCGGCGGCGGCAGCGCCCGGTCCGGCCGACCGGGGTGCGGTGGCCGCGTGGCGCGGCAGCTTCAGGCCGCCGCAGACGACGAAGACGACGGCGGCGATGACGAGGTTGACCACCAGACTGGCGAGGAAGAGCGTGATCTCGTTGCCCGGCAGCTTCTCCCGTTCCACGATCCCGTTCACGATCGAGCCGTAGATGCTGATCGGCGAGAAGCCACCGCCCTGGGCGCCGTGCACCACCATGGCCCCCATCAGCAGCGGGCTGATGTCGTACCGCGCGGCGAAGCTCAGCGCGATGGGGGCGACGATGGCCACGGCGGCCGGGCTCACCGCGCCGATCGCGGTGAGCACACCGGTGATCGCGAACATCACCCAGGGGATCAGCGCCACCCGCCCGCCGACGAGTCTGACGGCGGCGTGGACCAGCCACTCCGTGGTGCCGTTGGCCCGGGCGAGGGCGAACAGATACGTCACACCCACGAGGACCACGAACAGGTCTCCGGGAAAGCCTGCGAAGATACCGTCCGCGTCCAGGTCGGCGACCAGCTCTCCCACGCCGAACGCGGCCGCGAAGGACAGGGCACCCATGTTGACGGAGCGGGTGGTGGCCAACGCGAAGACCGCCACCAGCACGATGATCGAGATGAGTTCGGGGGACAACCAGAGCTCCCGTCGCCAAGTGGCCAGTGGCGGAATCACGGTGGGCCCCACGGTGCGTCATAGTCAATAGATCGGCGAGCCCTCGCTCGCCCCCTCTCTTTACGGCGTGCCCTCCCTTTACGGCTCGGTGGGGTCGGCGGACGGCTCCTCGGCCGGGAAGAGGATCGGGCTGATCAGGTATCGGGCGCGGTCGGCCGTGGGCCGGTTGGCGAGCCGAGGCGCGATGGCCTCGCGCAACTCACCGATCAGTTCCTCGAGTTCGTCTCGGGTGAGCCAGGCCGCGTGCTGCCGGTAGCCGACGAGGTCCGCCACCGGGTCGACGCCGTCCCGGTCGAGGTAGGCGTTGAACTCGGCGGCCAGGGTGGCCATCGCCGCGGCGAAGCCGCGCCGGTAGTCGTCGAGCGACAGCGACTCCATCGTCTCGGCGTCGATGACGGCCCGCTCCTGACGCAGCCGGTACTGGCGCTCCACCGCCCCGCGCACCCGCCGCTCGTCGGCCACCTCCAGGATCCCCCCGGTCGCGAGCAGATCGATATGCCGGTAGACCGTGGCCTTCGAGACATCGGGGATCCGAGCGCACAACTGGGACGTCGTCAACAGCCGTCCCCCGCGCATCGCATGCACGATCCGCAGCCGCACCGGGTGTGCCAGAAGCTCCAAGGTGTCCATCACTCAACGATCTCACATATGCTACCTTTCGCAAAAACAAGAACGTAGGGAGGGGTGCGGGGATGACGACACGTACCGATCCGGCGGCGACCGCCGTCGCGGTCGTCGAGATGGCGCGCAAGGAATGCTTCGCCGAGATCGAGGGCCTGTTCGCGCCGCCGCTGCGGGCGGCCGTGTCCGCCGAGATGCTGCGGGTCGCCTGGGGGATGGAGACGGGCAAGCACGGAGCGGTCACCGCCGTCGGGGAGCCGGCGAGCGAACCGGCCGAGGCGGGGCGGGTCCGGGTGAGCGTCCCCGTGTCCTGCGAGCGCGGGGGGCTCACCGTCGTCATGTCGGTCGACGACGCCGGCCGGCTGAACGGTCTGCGGTTCGCGCCCGCAGCCCCCGTCTCGTGGACACCGCCTCCGTATGCCGCTCCGGAGACATTTGAGGAGAGCACGGTCACGCTCGGCTCCGCTCCGCTCGCCGTGTCCGGCACGCTGAGCCTGCCGCGTGGACAGGGCCCCTGGCCGGGCGTGGTGGTGCTCGGCGGAGGGGGACCGTTCGACCGCGACGGGACCAGTGGGCCCAACAAGCCGCTCAAGGACCTCGCTTGGGGGCTGGCGAGCCGTGGGGTGGCGGTGCTGCGGTTCGACAAGGTCACCTACGCCCACCCCGGCGAGGTGGCGGACACACCCAACTTCACCATGGCCGACGAGTACGTCCCGTACGCGGTCGCCGCCGTCCGCACGCTCCGGCACGAGCCGGCCGTGGATCCGGCACGGATCTTCGTACTCGGCCACAGCATGGGCGGCAAGGTGGCCCCGCGGGTGGCGGCCGCCGAGCCGTCGGTCGCCGGTCTGGTGCTCCTGGCCGGCGACGCACAGCCGATGCAAGAGGCCGCCGTCCGCGTCATCCGCCACCTCGCCGCGCTGAACCCCGGCCCCGCCGCGGACGCCGCCGTCGAGGCGATGACACGTCAGGCCGCGGTGGTCGCGGGCCCCGACCTGTCGCCCTCGACACCGGCGGAAACACTGCCTTTCGGCCTGTCGGCCGCGTACTGGCTCGACCTGCGCGGCTACCACCCGGTCTCGACCGCGGCGGAGCTGGACAAGCCCATGCTCGTGCTCCAGGGCGGCCGCGACTATCAGGTGACCGTCGCCGACGATCTCTCGCGGTGGCGGGCGGGGCTCGCCCATCGGCGGGATGTGACGATGCGCGTGTACGACGCCGATGACCACCTGTTCTTCCCGGGCTCCGGCCCCTCCACGCCCGCGGAGTACGAAACCCCGCAACACGTCGACCCGGCCGTCGTCGCCGATATCGCCGGGTGGCTGACGCCACCCGCGTGAGCCCTCAGGACGGGCTCACCCAGCCGCCCCGCTCGGCGGACCGGGCCATGGCGTCCAGCGCGGCGGCGCTGCGGACGGCGTCGTCCAGGGTGGCTCCGTACGCCGTGCCCTCGGCGATGGAGCGCAGGAAGTGGTACGCCTCGATGACCTTGAGGTCGTCGTAGCCCATGCTGTTGGCCGAGCCGGGCTGGAAGGCGGCGTACTCGCCGTGTCCGGGGCCGACGTACACGGTGCTGACGGGCTGGTCCTGATAGGCGGTGCCGCGGCTGACGCCGAGCTCGCCCATGCGGCGGAAGTCCCAGAAGACCGCGCCCTTGGTGCCGTGGATCTCGAAGCCGTAGTTGTTCTGCTCGCCGACCGAGACCCGGCACGCCTCCAGCACACCCCGCGCACCGGAGGCGAAGCGCAGCAGGCAGGAGACGTAGTCCTCGTTCTCCACCGGGCCCAACTCGCCGCCGGCGGAGCGGGTGTGGCCGGCGGTGGCGCCGGTGGGGCGGGCCCGTTCGGGGACGAAGACCGCGGTGTCGGCGGCCAGCGACTCGATCTCGCCGAGCAGAAAGCGCGCCAGGTCCACGCCGTGCGAGGCCAGGTCGCCGAGCACTCCGCTGCCGCCGCGCTCGCGCTCGTACCGCCAGGTCAGGGCACCTTCGGGGTGGGCGGCGTAGTCGCTGAACAGCCGGATGCGGACATGGGTGACGGCACCGATCTCCCCGGCGGCGATCAGCTCGCGGGCGGCGGCGACGGCGGGCGCGTTGCGGTAGTTGAAGCCGACGGCGCCCTGGACACCGGCCTTGGCCACGGCGCCCGCGACCGCTCGGGCGTCCTCGGCGGTCAGGCCGACCGGCTTCTCGATCCAGATGTGCTTGCCCGCTTCGGCCATGGCGGTGCCGATCTCGCGGTGCAGGAAGTTGGGGGCGGCGATGCTCACCGCCTGGACCCGGGGGTCGGCGGCCACCTCCCGCCAGTCGCGGGCGGCGGTGGCGAAGCCGTACCGCTCGGCGGCCTCGTCGGCGCGGCCGGGCACCTCGTCGGCGACGGCGATCAGTTCGGGCCGCAGGGACAGCTGGGGGAAGTGGTGCGGCACGCGGGCGTACGCCTGGGTGTGCACCCGTCCCATCCAGCCGAATCCGACGACGGCGACGCCGAGCGTACTCACCATGACTGCTCTCCCATGACTGCCCTGCCCAGGACCGTGGCCTGCTCAGGACTCCGGTCTGCCTGGGACCGCATCTTCTTTGGACCGGTCCACAACGTTCTCGGCCCACCCTGAGGGCCGTCTCCGCAGCTGTCAATCCCTTTGACAACCCGGCGCGCCCTATGGAACGGTCCAGAACATGAGACCACCGACGATCCGCGATGTCGCCGAACGGGCCGGAGTGTCGAAATCACTGGTCTCCCTCGTACTGCGCGGCTCCGACCAGGTGCGCCCGGAGAAGCGGCAGGCCGTTCTGGCCGCCGTCGAAGAGCTCGGTTACCGGCCCAACGCCGCCGCGCGCAGCCTCAGCGAGCGGCGCACCCGCACCGTCGGGGTGCTTCTGAACGACATGCGCAACCCCTGGTTCGTGGAGTTGCTGGACGGCCTCAACTCCCGGCTGCACGACTCCGGTCTGCGCATGCTGCTGGCCGACGGCCACCTCAACCGGCGGCTCGGCGAAGACCTCACCCGCACCTTCACGGATCTGCGGGTCGACGGTCTGATCGCCGTCGGCACGCTGCCGGCCCCCGAGGCGCTGCGCACCGCGGCCGGGCAGGTGCCCACGGTGGTGGCGGGCGCCCGTGAGCCCGTGCTGCCCGGGGTGGACATCGTCGCGGGCGACGACGAGCACGGCGCCCGGCTGGCCACCGAACACCTCATCGGCCTCGGCCACCGGCGTATCGCGCATATCGCGGGGCAGGGGGCGGTCGGCGAGCTGCGCCGCCGTGGCTTCGAGGCGGTGATGCGCGAGCACGGGCTGGGCGCGACGGCGGCCGTGGAGCAGGGCGACCTGACCGAGGAGGGCGGCTACCGGGCCACGGTCCGGCTGCTCGGCGCCCGCGAACGGCCCACCGCCGTCTTCGCGTTCAACGACATAGCCGGTGTCGGCGCCCTGTCGGCCGCCGAAGAGCTCGGCCTGCGGGTGCCGCGCGACCTGTCCCTCGTCGGCTATGACAACACCTATCTCGCGCGGCTGCGCCATCTGTGGCTCACCACCGTGGACAACGCCAGCCACGAGGTCGGCCGCCGCGCCGCGCAGTGTCTGCTCGACCGGATCGCCGACCCCGCCCGCCCCGGCGAGACCGTACTGACCGCCCCGGCCCTCGAGGTCCGCGGCACGACGGCGCGGTGCCCCGGCCCGCCCGACCGCCGCTAGCGGCCGGCCATCTACTGAGGCGTCTGCTGGGGTGTCCGCTGGGGTGTGGCCTCCGCCTTGACCCGGCCCACGATGCTGAGCGCGTTGGACACCACGACGGCTCCCACTCCGGCCCATTCGATCCACCCCAGGCGCTGCCCGAGGACGATCCATCCGACCACGGCGGCGAGGACGGGGTTGACGCTCATGAAGAGCCCGAAGGCCTGTGCCGGTACGCGGCGCAGCGTGAACAGGTCCGCGAGATACGGCACGGCCGAGGAGAGAACCCCGGCGGCGACGGCACAGCCGACGGCCGACGCGGTCGGCGGCTGCCTGATGGCGAGGACGACCCCGACGGGCAGGAACATCAGGGCGGAGAGCGTGGCGGCGGTCGCCGATCCCTGCGCGCCGGGGATGCGCCGGCCGACGGTGCGGTTGAGCAGGATGTAGGACGCCCAGCAGACGGCGGCCAGCAGGCCCAGGCCCATCCCGAAGTAGTCGGCGGAGGGCCGCGGGCGCATCAGGGTGATGACCCCCGCCGCGGCCAGCACCGCCCAGCAGGCGTCGGCGCGGCGGCGTGAGGCGGCCAGAGCGATGGCGAGCGGGCCGAGGAACTCCAGGGTCACCGCCAGTCCGAGGCCGATCCGGTCGATGGCGCTGTAGAGGGAGAGGTTCATCGTCCCGAACACCAGGGCCAGCAGCAGCACCGGCCACCACTGCCGCCAGGTGAAGCTGCGCGGCCGGGGGCGGCCGACGGCGATCAGGACGATGGCGGCGACGTATTGGCGTACCGCGACGACGCCGAGGGGGCCGAGCACCGGGAAGGCGAGGGACCCGGTGGCGGCGCCGATCTGGTTGGACAGGCCGCTGCCGATCATGGTGGCCACACCGGCCAGGCGTCCTCCCCCGGGCTCGGGGGCGGAAGCTGCCGGGACGGCCCGGTGCGCGGGGGCTGCCGCGCGTACGGATGCTGTTCGCATGCCCCGATCGTGCGGCGCCCCTCCTCTTGCGCAAAATGCATCGACGGTCGGATCTATACGCTTGAGTCATGGATGTCGAGCTGCGTCAGTTGCGCTGTCTGGTGGCGATCGTCGACGAGGGCAGTTTCACCGATGCCGCCATCGCGCTCGGTGTCTCCCAGGCGGCCGTGTCCCGCACGCTGGCCTCGCTCGAGCGGGCTCTCGGGGTGCGGCTGTTGCTGCGTACCTCGCGCGAGGTGACGCCGACGGGCACCGGTCTGCGCGTGGTGGCGCACGCCCGGCGGGTGCTCGGCGAGGTGGACGGTCTGCTCCGGGAGGCGGCCTCGGGCCATCGGCGGCTGCGGATCGGTTACGCCTGGTCGGCGGTGGGCCGCCATACGCTGGCGTTTCAGCGCCGTTGGGCCCAGACGGCCCCCGAGACGGAGCTGCAGCTGATCCGCGTCAACTCCGCCACCGCGGGGCTGGCCGAGGGGGTCTGCGATCTGGCCGTCGTCCGCAGACCGCTGGACGACCGGCGCTTCGACTCCGCCATCGTGGGGCTCGAGCGGCGGCTGTGTGCCCTGGCCGCCGACGATCCGCTGGCCCGGCGCCGTTCGGTCAGGCTGGCGGACCTCAGCGGGCGCACCCTGCTGGTCGACCGGCGGACCGGCACCACCACCGCGGAGCTGTGGCCCTCCGGCTCCCGACCGGTGACCGAGGAGTCACACGACATCGACGACTGGCTCATCATGATTTCCACGGGCCGGCGGGTGGGGATCACGGCGGAGTCCACGGCGCACCAGTATCCGCGGCCCGGTGTCGTCTACCGGCCGGTGCGCGACGCCGAGCCGATCGCGGTGCGGCTCGCCTGGTGGCGGGACGATCCGCATCCCGCCGCCCCGTCCGTGATCGAACTGCTCACGGCGCTCTACCGGCCGGGGTGAGCCCCGGGCTCCGGCTCCGGTGTCGGTGTCGGTGTCGGTGTCGGCTCCGGCTCCGGCTCCGGTGTCGGCTCCGGCCATGACAGGTGGCGGAGCAGCGCGTGCAGCACCGGGTTGTCGTTGTTCTCGCGCCAGACGAGGTTGAGCTCCACGGGGTTGGGGGTCTCCAACTCGACCGGTTTGAAGACGACATCGGCGTAGCGCAGCCGCGCGGCGGCCTCGGGGACCAGGGACACCCCCAGGCTGCAGTTGACCAGGGCCAGGATGCTGTGGACCTGGCTCAGATACTGGGAGAAGACGGGGGCCACATGCGCCACGCTGAAGATGCTGATGAGCAGTTCGTGGAAGTAGCGGGCGTCCGTGGGTGAGTACATCAGAAACGGCTGACCGTCGAAGTCCGCGACCTGGAGCGCTCCTTCGCGCGCCGCCAGGGGGTGTTCCTTGGGCAGCGCCGCGAGCAGCCGCTCCCGTACGGCCGGGCGGGACCGCAGGTCCGGGCCGGTGACCGAGGGCCGGCCGAGGCCGAGGTCCAGGCGGTTTTGGGTGAGGGCTTCCAACTGGTCGCGGGTGACCATCTCCTGCAGCACGATTTCCGCGCGGGGCATGGCCGCTCGGGCGGTTTCCAGCAGGGTGCCGAGCGTGGAGTAGGCGCTGGCCGCGGTGAAGCCGATGGCGATGCTGCCCGCTTCCCCGGTCGACACCTGACGGACGGCGAGCGCCGCGTGTTCCGACTGGCGCAGGATACGGCGGGCCTCGGTGAGGAAGGCGCGCCCGGCGGGGGTGAGCCGCACCGATCGGTTGGTGCGCTCCAGGAGCCGGACCCGCAGGTCGTTCTCCAGGAGCTGGATCTGGCGGCTCAGCGGTGGCTGTGTCATCTTGAGCCGTTCCGCGGCCCGGGTGAAGTGCAGTTCTTCGGCCACTGCCACGAAGCTGGCCAGCTGGGCGAGTGTGAACAATGATGCTCTCCCTGTATCAACGCATACAAATTTTAAGTTAGACGGAGATCAATCGACCACCTAGCGTCAAGGGACGGCCGAGCGGACACGCCCGCCGACACCGCGACCGGCCACCTCAGGGTCCGGCCGCCCCGCCCGCACTCACAGGGGACGCTAAGTGATGAGCACACCGGAAACGACGGCACATGCCGCGCAGCAGGCAGGGGAGGCGACCCTCGACAGGATCTCCTGGATCAAGCTGTCCTCGGTCACCCTTCCGCTGGCCACTCCGATCAGCGATGCGAAGGTCTTCACCGGACGGCAGAAGCCGATGACCGAGGTGGCCTTCCTCTTCGTCGAGCTCGCCACCGAGGGGGGACACCAGGGCATCGGCTTCAGCTACTCCAAGCGGGCCGGCGGCCCCGGCCAGTTCGCACACGCCAAGGAGATCGCCCCGACCCTGCTGGGCGAGGACCCCAGCGATATCGCCAAGCTCTGGACGAAGCTGGTGTGGGCGGGCGCCTCCGTCGGGCGCAGCGGACTGTCCACCCAGGCGGTGGCGGCCTTCGACATCGCCCTGTGGGATCTGAAGGCCAAGCGGGCCGGTCTGCCCCTGGCCAAGCTGCTGGGCGCCCACCGCGACTCCGTACGCTGCTACAACACCTCCGGCGGCTTTCTGCACACGCCCACCGAGCAGCTGCTGGAGAACGCCTCCCGCTCGGTGGCCGAGGGCATCGGCGGCATCAAGCTCAAGGTCGGCCACCCCGACGGCAAGGTGGATCTGAGCCGGGTGACCGCCGTACGGGAGCACCTGGGCGACGAGGTGCCGCTCATGGTGGACGCCAACCAGCAGTGGGACCGGCCCACCGCCCAGCGCATGGGGCGCGCGCTCGAGGAGTTCGGCCTGGTCTGGATCGAGGAGCCGCTGGATGCCTATGACGCGCGCGGCCACGCCGCCCTCGCGGCCTCGCTGGACACTCCGGTGGCCACCGGGGAGATGCTGGCCAGCGTCGCCGAACACTGGGAGCTGATCCGCAACGACGCCGCGGACATCATCCAGCCCGACGCGCCGCGTATCGGCGGCATCACCCAGTTCCTCAAGCTGGCCACCCTCGCCGAACACCACCACCTCCAGCTCGCCCCGCACTTCGCGATGGAGATCCACCTCCACCTCGCCGCCGCCTACCCGTACGAGCCGTGGGTGGAGCACTTCGACTGGCTGGAGCCGCTGTTCAACGAGCGGTTGCAGATCAGTGGCGGCCGTATGCATGTGTCCTCCCGGCCGGGTCTCGGTATCACCCTCAGCGAGCAGGCCCGGGCCTGGACACAG
>NZ_MUNE01000292.1 GCF_002154605.1 Streptomyces milbemycinicus
TCCGCGCCCTGCGCGACGCGGGGCTGATCCGGCAGCGCCAGTACGGCCTGGAACGCCGCAGCCATGTGCGCATCGACGATCTTCAGACGCGGTTTCCCGGGCTGCTCGACCTGATCGTGGACTGGACCCCGCCCGAGTGATGAGTCCCGCCAGGCGCCGAGCCCCGCGATTCACCCCGTAGCCAGGGCCTCCACTGCCGCGATGGTGCGGTCGACGACCACGTCGTACAGCCGGCGCTGGGCGTCCGGCAGCCTGGGCAGCAGCGGGGCCACGGCCTCCTGCTCCTCCTGGGGGCGCAGCGCCAGGGCCTCCCGCAGCCCGGCCATCTTCTGCTCCGCGGGGCGCCGGTGGGTCTCGTACACGGCGTGGCCGATGACGGTGGAGCAGACGAGGGTGACGGCGAGGGCGAGCTCGTCCTCGCCCAGCCGCAGCGGGCGCAGCACACGGGTGAGGGTGACCAGCGCGGGCACCCACGCGGGCTGTTCGGTCGCGGCCATATAGGACAGCAGCTGCCGGTAGGGCCGCAGGCGCTCTCGGCTGGTGTGCATCCAGGCGCGCAGCTGGTCCTGCCAGGTGTCGCCGGGCGGTTCGGTGTGCTCCGCGTCCGCGATGATCCGGTCGGCGACGGCCTGCAGCAGATCGTCGCGGTCCGGGAAGTAGCGGTAGAGGGCCATGGGGGCGGAGTCCACGGCCTCGGCGACCCGTTTGATCGTCAGCACGACCCCGGGCTCACGCGCCGCCAGTTCCGCGGCGGCGCGGACGATCTGATCGCGCGACAGGCGCGGCGGACGCCCCCTTCCCCTGCGGGCCGTCCCGTCCGCCTGCTGCGCCATCCGGTGGATCCCCTCTTCCGTCCGTCCCCCGCCCGCCGACGCGGGCACCGAGGGCCAAGGCTACGCACATCCCTTGCCGGGCCCCGCGGGCCGTGTCAGCGTGGCGAGCGTTACGTCCCGCCCCCTCACCTCGGGAGATCTCCGGTGACCGCACCTTCCCTGCCCGCGGACGTCGCGCGCGCCCGCCGCCATGGCATCGCCGACCTGCTGTCGCGGACCGCGGCGCGGGTGCCCGACAGGACGGCGGTCGTGTTCGGCGCGCTCCGCCAGACGTACGCGGAGCTGGACGCGCTGGTGAACCGGACCGCGGGGGCGCTTGCGGCCCGGGGGGTCGCCCAGGGCGACCGGGTCGTGTTGTACGCCCGCAACTCGCACGGGTTCGTGGTGGCCTACTTCGCGCTCGCCCGGCTGGGCGCGGTGTCGGTGCCGGTCAACTTCATGCTGACGCCACCGGAGGTCGCGTACGTACTGCGCCACTCCGGCGCCGTCGGCGTCATCGCGGGCGCCGACCTGATCGGCGCCGCGGACGCCGCCTTGGCCGAGGCCGCGCCGCCGCGGATCGCGCTGCGGGCCACGATCGGCGGGCCGGAGGGGCGTCCCGGCTGGGAGGACCTGGCGGCGCTGGGCACGGAGGAGGGCCATCCGGTGCCCGACCCGGTGGGGGCCGACGACGAGCCCGTACAGCTGATGTACACCTCGGGCACCGAGTCGCGGCCCAAGGGCGCCATCATGACCAGCCGCGGTCTCATCTCCCAGTACCAGACGGCGATCGTCGACGGCGGCATGTCGGGCGACGATGTGGAGGTCCACGCGCTGCCGCTGTACCACTGCGCCCAACTGCACGCCTTTCTCACCCCGGACGTCTACCTCGGTGCCACCTCGGTCATCCTCCCCGGCCCGGATCCGGCGGCGCTGCTCGCGGCGGTGGCGGCCGAGCGGGCGACCAAGCTGTTCGCGCCGCCGACCGTGTGGATCTCCCTGCTGCGCCATCCGGAGTTCGACCGCCATGACCTGTCCTCACTGCGCAAGGGCTACTACGGCGCCGCGGCCATGCCGGTGCCCGTGCTGGCCGAGCTGCGTCGGCGGCTGCCGGGTCTGGCGCTGTACAACTTCTACGGCCAGACCGAGATGTCGCCGATCGCGACCGTGCTGGGCCCTGCCGACCAGGAGCGCAAGGCGGGTTCGGCGGGGCGGCCCGGTCTGCATGTGGAGACCCGGCTCGTCGACGAGCGGGACCGCCCTGTGGCGCCGGGGACGGTCGGCGAGATCGTGCACCGCGGCCCGCATGTCACACCGGGCTACTGGCGGGACCCGGAGCGGACGGCGGAGGCGTTCCGGGGCGGCTGGTTCCACAGCGGCGACCTCGGCGTCTTCGACGAGGAGGGGTATCTGACGATCGTCGACCGCAAGAAGGACATGGCCAACAGCGGTGGGGAGAATGTCTCGGGGCGCGAGGTGGAGGAGGTCATCCACGCCCATCCGGCGGTCACGGAGGCCGCGGTGTTCGGTGTGCCGCACCCGTACTGGATCGAGGCGGTGACGGCGGTGGTGGTGACCGGGCCCGGCGGTCGGCCGGCGGCGGAGGAGCTGATCGCGCACTGCCGGAAGGGGCTGGCGGGCTTCAAGGTGCCCAAGTACGTGGTCTTCGCCGAGTCGCTGCCGAAGAACCCGAGCGGCAAGATCCTCAAGCGTGAACTCCGGGAGAAGTACGCCTACTTGGGCGAGGCCACCGACCCCGCCCAGATTTGACGTACGCGTTACACAAAAATGTGCGACACTTGCCGCCGCCCCTGAGGGGGCGTCATACAGCAGCGGCGGCATGGTGCGTTCCGTGGCGCCGGCACTCCGGAGGACACCCGTGGCCCAAGCGCCCGATACGGCCGAGACGACGCCGGACACCCACGCGCCGCGCACCGGACCGGTGGTCGCGGTGCTCGCCTTCGGCGGGATCGTGGTCGCCCTGATGCAGACGCTCGTGGTCCCGCTCATCCCGGACCTCCCTGCGCTGCTGCACACCTCGGCCTCGGACGCCTCGTGGGCCATCACCGCCACGCTGCTGGCCGGCGCCGTGGCCACCCCCGTACTGGGGCGGCTCGGGGACATGTATGGCAAGCGGCGGATGCTGCTGATCAGCCTGGGGATGCTGGTGGCGGGGTCGGTGGTGTGCGCGCTCAGCGACTCGCTCGCGCCCATGATCGTCGGCCGTACGCTGCAGGGCTTCTCGTCGGGTGTCATCCCGCTGGGCATCAGCATCATGCGGGACGAACTCCCGGCCGAACGGCTGGGCTCGGCCATGGCGCTGATGAGTTCATCGCTGGGCGTGGGCGGCGCGCTCGGGCTGCCCGGCGCCGCGGCCCTGGCGGAACACGCCGACTGGCATGTGCTGTTCTGGGTGTCCGCGGCCGCGGGCGTGGTGGTGATCGCGCTGGTGCTGGCGGTGGTGCCGGAGTCCCCGGTCCGCGGCGGCGGCAGATTCGACGTGGTGGGGGCCATCGGGCTGTCGGCCGGACTGCTGTGTCTGCTGCTGGCGATCTCCAAGGGCGCGGACTGGGGCTGGACCAGCGCGCTCACCGACGGGCTGTTCAGCGCGTCAGTGGTGATCCTGCTGCTGTGGGGGCGGTGGGAACTGCGGGTGAGCCAGCCGCTGGTGGATCTGCGCACCACGGCGCGGCGTCAGGTGCTGCTGACCAATCTCGCCTCGATCGTGATCGGCTTCGCGATGTACGGCATGTCGCTGGCGCTGCCGCAGCTGCTCCAGCTGCCGGAGGTCACCGGCTATGGCCTGGGCCAGTCGATGATGACGGCGGGCCTGTGCCTGGGCCCCTCCGGGCTGGTGATGATGGCCGTGTCGCCGGTCTCCGCGCGGATCACCGCCACCTGGGGGCCCAAGGTTTCGCTGCTGATCGGCTCCGCGGTGATCTCCGTCGGCTATCTGCTGGCCATCGCCCTCATGGCCGAGGTCTGGCAGATCGTCCTGGTCTCCTGCGTCATCGGCGCCGGGATCGGCTTCGCGTACGCCGCCATGCCGGCGCTGATCATGTCCGCGGTGCCGGTGTCCGAGACGGGCGCGGCCAACGGCCTGAACACCCTGATGCGGGCCATCGGCACCTCGACCTCCAGCGCGGTGGTCGGCGTCGTCCTCGCCCATATGACCACCCGGCTGGGCCCGTTGGCGGTGCCCTCCGAGGACGGTTTCCGCACCGCCTTCGCCATGGGCGCCGGCGGTGCCGTGGTGGCGCTGCTGATCGCCGCGCTGATACCGGGGAAGGGCGCGGGCCGGTCCACCGCCGTGTCCGGTGCGCCCGCCGGGGCGCAGCCGGTGCGCAACGGCTGACGGCCCGGAAGGCGGCGGCACGACGGCCGTCGTGGGCACGACGCGGGCACGACGCACTCCGGTAGCCGGGACGTAGCATCCCGTTAACGGTTGACGCTTCTATGTCAACTGTTCGAGCAGGCCCCGGACGCCGGTTTTAGGATGCAGCATTCACTGCCGTGACCGAGACCGCCCGAGGGCCGCCCATGACCAAAGTCCTGAATCTCGACGCTCCACCCGGGATCACCGCGCTCAAACGTGCCAAGAGAAGGCGCCCAGGACTGCTGGTGGCCAATGCGGTGATTCTGCTGCTGGCCGCCATGGCGGTGTCGACGATTCTCACCAATCCCCGCTTCGAATGGGGAACGGTCGGCAAGTACTTCTTTGAGATCCGCATCATCAAAGGAATCGGCGTCAGTCTCGGCATGACGGCCGTGACCATGCTGCTCTCGCTGGCCCTGGGTACCGTGGTCGCGTTGATGAGAATGGGTTCCTCGCGGCTGATGGCCACAGTCGCGGCCGCCTTCATCTGGGTGTTCCGTTCCATTCCCATGCTGGTGCAGCTGCTTTTCTGGTACAACTTGGCGGCGCTCTTTCCCACCCTGTCGCTCGGGATCCCGTGGGGCCCGCGGTTCGTCACCTTCGACTCAAACTCGCTCCTGGGGCCACTGACCGCCGCGGTCATCGGGCTGACGCTGCACGAGACCGCGTACATCGCGGAGTTGATCCGCTCGGGACTGCTGGCGGTCCCCGACGGGCAGCGACAGGCGGCCGCCACCCTCGGGCTGACGCCGGGTCAAACCTTCTTCCGTATCACGCTTCCGCAAGCGCTGCGCGTCATCGTGCCGCCGCTGGGAAATGAACTGATATCGCTCCTCAAGGCCACCTCACTGGTCAGCGTGATATCGCTCGCCGATCTCCTCTATTCGGTCCAGCTCATTTATGCGAAGAACTTCCAGACGGTTCCCCTGCTGATCGTGGCGGCCATCTGGTACATGATCATCACCGGCCTCATCACCCTCCTCCAGCAGCGGCTGGAGCGTCGCCTCTCGCGGCACACTCTGATACCGGCCGACCGGGCCGGAAAGGCCAAGGGGAGCGAGCACTCGCTATGAGCGTGACATCGGAAGAAAACACGCAGGCGATTGTCTCCCTGCACGGAATTCGAAAGTCTTTCCGGGGCACCGAGGTGCTTCACGGGATTTCCCTGGAGATACACCGAGGCGAGACGGTATGCCTCATCGGCCCGTCCGGGTCGGGCAAGAGCACCCTGCTGCGCTGCATCAACCACCTCGAAGTGCCCGACGACGGCCTGGTGACGGTCGACGGCAGTGTCATCGGCTACCGGCTCAGCGGCGACACCCTGTTCGAGCTGGGCAAACGCGAGCTGGCAGCACAGCGGGCGAGCATGGGCATGGTGTTCCAGAACTTCAACCTCTTCCCCCACCTGACCGCCCGCGAGAACATCGTCCACGCCCCGCGCCATGTCCTCGGGCTCTCCCCGGCCGAGGCCGACGCCCGGGCCGAGCAGCTCATGGCCCGGGTGGGTCTCGCGCACAAGCTCGACGCCTACCCGGACAAGCTCTCCGGCGGCCAGCAGCAGCGCGTGGCCATCGCCCGTGCCCTGGCGATGCGGCCCAAGGTGATGCTCTTCGACGAGCCGACCTCCGCGCTGGACCCGGAGATGGTCCAGGAGGTGCTGAGTGTCATCAAAGACCTCGCCCGCGAGGGCATGACGCTGGTCGTCGTCACCCATGAGATGCGCTTCGCCGCCGACGTCGCCGACCGCGTCGTCTTCATGGACGACGGTCGCGTCGTCGAGGAAGGCCCGCCCGAGCGGCTCCTGAAGGCCCCGGCCCACGACCGTACCCGTACGTTCCTGTCGAAAGTCAGCACATGAGCAACAGCACTCGCCCCCTCCCCCGCAAGACCCGCGCCCGCCTCGACCTGTGGCGCTCCTACCGGTCCTACCAGTACCTGCAGGCCGGCCGGGACTTCCGGGCCTTCGACCTCGTGCCCGCCCTCGGACGTGTCGCGGACAGCGGGCCCGTCTGGAGCGAGAGCGTGGAGACGCGCGCCCGGGCCTTCGAGGAAGAACACCTGGTGATCTCCGCCCACGACCATCTGTCGCTGCGCCCCGCGGACCCCTCCGACTTCGCCGCGTACCGCCGCCAGGGCCGGGAGTCGATCCCGTACGAAGGGATCGCGCACTCGGGCGTGGACCTGTTCTTCGACGGCGGGCCCGCCGCCGTCAGCATGATCCGCTCCCACACCTCCTGGGACTGGGACGACGCGGTGAGCGACCTGGCCATGCGCCGGGCCGACATCGCCCACCAGCAGCTCGTCGCCATCGTGACGACCCTGGAAGAGGCACGGCGGGCACGGGCCGAGGACCGGGTCGGCGTGGTGCTGACCCTGGAGTCCGCCAGCCCCATCGGCAACGACATCGACCGGCTCGACCTCCTCCACGGCCTCGGGGTCAGGCTGCTGGGCCTGGTGTACAGCGAGAGCAACCAGCTCGGCTCCGGCCTCGCCGACACCGGCGACGCGGGGCTGACCGCGCTCGGCCGGCGCGCCCTGCGCAGGATGAACGACCTCGGCATCATCGTCGACGTGTCGCACACCGGGGACGCGACGGCCCTGGACGCGGCGCGCCGCTCGTCCGCGCCTGTGGTCATCACCCACGCCGGCTCCCGGGCGCTGTGGCCGACGGCGCGGATGAAGCCGGACGAGGTGATCCGGGCCTGCGCCGACACCGGAGGGTTCATCGGCGTCGAGGCGGCGCCGCACACCACCATCACGGCCCGGCATCCCCGGCACTGCCTGGACTCGGTGATGGAGCACGTGGAGCGCTGCGTGGAGCTGGTGGGCATCGACCACGTGGCCTTCGGGCCCGACACCAACTTCGGCGATCACACGGCCTGGCACCGGACCTTCGCCCCGCTCTTCGGCAAGGACGACAAGGACGCCTCCGCGTCCTCCGGGCTGCCGGCGCACGAGCGGGTCGAATACGTGCACGGCTGCGAGAACCCGGCGGAGGCGGTCGGCAACATGATCCGCTGGCTGTTCGACCACGGCTACTCCGAGGAAGACGTCGCCAAGCTCGCCGGTGGCAATGTGCGGCGCGTGGCCGCCTCGGTATGGGGCTCGTGAGCGTCCCC
>NZ_MUNE01000293.1 GCF_002154605.1 Streptomyces milbemycinicus
CCCGAAACCGCCGCCCCGCCCCAGACACAGCCGATGACCGACTCACCACACTCCCCCCTCTCCCAGATCGTCAGCGTCAGGCATAACGTCATGAAGTCTGTTCGGGTTACGGTCAGTTGTATGGAACTTCGTCTCGCCCTCTGCTCTTCTGCTCAGTTGAAGGCGTAGGGCGGGGCTGTCCGGGCCGCAGCTGCATGCCCTGATCGCCCGTTTGTGGCGGCGCCGCCCGGACAGCGGGTGTGGCCGGCCCTGGTCACTTGCTTTCGGCGACCGGGTGCTGCTGGTCATCCTGGGCTACCGCACAACCTCACCGTGGAGCAGTTGGCCGGGCTGTTCGCCACCACGGACTCCACCGTGCACCGGGTCACCGCCGACCTCGCGCCGCGCCTCGCCGCCCTGCTCGGCCCGCCGCCCGCCGGTCGGCGGGGAGCTGTGGCTGGTGGACGGCACCCTCATTCCGGTGCACGACCAGCAGAAGACGAGGAAGTCGAAGAACTACCGGCGCAGTGTGAATGTGCAGATCGTCTGCCGGGCCCGTGACCGCCGCGTCGTCGCGGTCGGCGATGCCTGGCCGGGCAACCGCAACGATGTGATGATCTTCCGGGAGACCATGGGCAGGACCTTGCCCGCTCATCCCCGCCTGTCCGGCGATGGTGGTTATCAAGGGATCGAGCGGATCCGCTCG
>NZ_MUNE01000294.1 GCF_002154605.1 Streptomyces milbemycinicus
TGTGGCCGTCGGGGCTGAACGCCACTGATCCCACGCCCCCGGTGTGTCCGGTCAGGGTGGTACGTGGCCTGCCCGTGGTCACGTCCCATAACCGGGCCTTCCCATCCCTCCCACCGGTGGCCAGGGTGCGGCCGTCAGGACTGAACGCCACAGCCCACACCGCATCGGTGCGTCCGCTCAGGATGGTGCGCGGCCTGCCGGTTGCCATGTCCCACAGGCGCACTGTCTTGTCCCCGCTGCCGGTGGCCAGGGTGCGACCGTCGGGGCTGAACGCCACCGACTCCACACCCTTGGTGTGTCCGCTTAGGGTGGCGCGCCGTTTGCTGGTTGCCACGTCCCATAACTGGGACTTTCCATCCCACCCTCCGGTGGCCAGGGTGCGACCGTCGGGGCTGAACGCCACCGACTCCATACCCTTGGTGTGTCCGCTTAGGGTGGCGCGCCGTTTGCTGGTTGCCACGTCCCATAACTGGGACTTTCCATCCCACCCTCCGGTGGCCAGGGTGTGGCCGTCGGGGCTGAACGCCACTGATCCCACGCCCTTGGTGTGTCCGGTCAGGGTGGTGCGTGGCCTGCCCGTGGTCACGTCCCATAGGCGTGCCGTGTCGTTGCTGCCGGTGGCGAGGGTGTGGCCGTCGGGGCTGAACGTCATCGACACCACAGCATCAGTACGTCCGCTCAGGGTGGCGCGCCGTTCGCCGGTCGCCGCGTCCCACAACCGGATCTTCCCATCGCCCCCTCCGGTGGCCAGGGTGCGGCCGTCAGGGCTGAAGGCGACCGATCCCGCGAAGCCGCTGTGCCCGGTCAGCCGGCGCTTGAGAGGAAGAGCTGCGGCGGTGAAAAGACTGGCGGTGGCTTCCCTCGTGGGACTGGTCCGGTACGCCTGGACCGCCAGGAGCGAGGCCAGGTCGGGGTTGGAGTCCAGGAGGCCGGCCGACTGGGCGGCCAGCTGACGGGAGAGTGCGATCTGTTGGGCGGTGAGCGCCTGGTGTCGTTGCTGTTCGCTGGTTCGGTATTGCTGCCAGGCGATCAGTCCGGCGGTGAGGGCGAGCACGAGCAGGACCGAGACGGTGGTGGCAAACTGGCGCAGGCGTCGGGTGGTGCGGGCGGCTGCTGCTTCCTCTCGGTGACGAGCGGTGGAGCTGCTGCTGAGAAAGTCGCGTTCCAGAGGAGTGAGGTCGCCGTCGGCATCGGTAGTGGGGAAGGACTCCTCGGCGGTGGCGAGTCGGGTGCCGCGGTAGAGCGCGCCGGGGTCGCGGCCGAGGTCCTGCCAGGTGTGGGCGGCGTCGGTGAGCTGGCGGTGGAGGCGCAAACGGTCGCGGTCCTCGTCGATCCACTTGCGTAGCCGGGGCCAGGCGGCGATGAGGGCTTCGTGGGCGAGGTGCACGGTGTGGCCGTCGAGGGTGACCAGCCGTGTTTTCGCCAACCGCTCCAGCACTTCAGCGGTGGCGGGGGAGGCGTCGGTCTCCAGCTCTTCCCGGGGCACAGGCCGCCGGGTGTCCTGCGCGCCCTCTCCCGGGGTGATCAGGCGCAGCAGGATCCGCCGGGCGCAGGAAGCCTGGTCGGGGGTGAGGTGGGTGTAGAGGTCTTCGGCTGTCTGGGCGATGGCGCCGTGGACGCCACCGGCTGCTTCGTACGCGGTGAGGGTGAGGGCGCGGCCTTTGCGGCGGTGCCAAGTCTCCAGCAGAGCGTGGGACATCAGGGGCAGGGCGCCTGGTTCGCCGTCGACTTCGCCGATGATGCGGGCGGTCAGGGTGCGTTCGACGATGAGGCCCGCGACCTGGGCGGGTTTGACGACGGCCTCGCGGAGTTCGTCGCGGTTCATCGGCGGGACCAGGAGGGTGGCTTCGCGCAGTGCGTCGGCGAGGGGGCGGTGGCCGGCCAGGTGTCCGAAGAAGTCGGCCCGTACGGCGATCAGCACCCGCAGTCGGCTGTCCGGGGCGGCAGTGGTCAGCAGGCGATCAATGAACGCGGTGCGTTCTTCCGAGTCGGTGCAGAGGGTGTACAGCTCCTCCGTCTGGTCCACGACCAGCCAGGTGTCCCCTTCCGCACCCTCCTTCGGGACCAGCCGCTGCTCGTGGTCGCGCAGCGGATGAGCCCCTGGGGTGATGACCCGCAGGGCCGCCGGACGTAAGTCCGCGTTGTCGGTGGTGCGCAGGCGCGGGATGAGGCCGGCCCGCAACAGGGAGGACTTTCCGCTGCCGGAGGCGCCGACCACCGCGGTGATCCGATGGTGGGCGGTCAGATGCAGCAGGTCGTCGATGAGCTGGTCGCGGCCGAAGAACAGGGCCGCGTCATCGGGCTCGAAGCGGGCCAGGCCCCGGTACGGAGGCTCGGCGTCCTCATCGGCGCGCGGCTCGGAGGCTTCTTCTGCCGCCGCCTGCCGCCACCGCTCTTCCCACTCCTCAGGGTCGCCGCCGCAGGCCCGTACGTAAGCCAGTACCACCGGCAGGCTCGGCAACCGCTCCCCGGCGGCGGCTTGGGACAGCGTGCTCGCACCGTGGTCGGTACGCGCGGCCATGGCCCGGTACGTAGGGCTGCCGGCCTCCGCCCGCAGCTTCCGTAACTCAAACGCCAATCGCTGCGCTGGACCCGCGCTCGGATCGAGCGGACTCTCAGGACGCCCCGCCATCGGTCACTCCTTCCCCGCCTCCCCCCGGACGCGGATCGACCGCCCGCCAAGCTACGCACGCCCTGTCGCGTCGGCAAGAGCTGCGAGCTGGGGCGCAGGCATTGATCAGACCGGCGGAACAGGGCTGCCATTCAATTCCGCAGCCGCTGAACTCGATGTCAGACACCAACCGGGACGACGCCAAGGGGGCGTTCACCCCGACCGGTTTTCGCATCTCCACTCATCTGGAAGGGCAGATTCAACATGAGCACACACAGGCGTACCGGGCTCGCCATCGCAGCCGTCATGTGCGGCGCGGCGGTCGCCGCCGGCCCGGCCGCGGAGGCCATCGGGGCTCCCGCGCCGACCTCGTCTTCGAGCACGGTAGTCACCGACACGGCCGTCAACGCGGCGGCGGCGCAGCCACTGAGCCAGTCGAAGTTCTACGGCACGTTTCAGAAGCGGGACGGGTGCCCGTACCTCGTGACCTCGCGCGGCACTCCCTACTACCTGCCGGGCTACACGGTCGGCGGCAACGGCGCCCTGTACAAGAAGGGCGGCGGCTTCATCGCCTACCCCGGCTGGCGGATCCAGGCGAACGGAACCAAGCAGTACAAGCCCGGCGGCACCACCTTGTGCACGACGTGGGGTAACGACCTCCGCATCAAGGCACGGTCCATCTACGCCCGCTGATCCAGCTCGACCGTTCCTCGGACAGCGCCGGAGAGGCCCACGCCCCACGGGGCGTGGGCCCCGGGGGTCTGGCTCGCAGCGTGTGCTGAGCCTGTGCCGGACACCCCCGCTGACCTGCGCGGACATTCCTGGACTGTCCCGGACACCCGAAATCGTTGCCGAGCCCGCCGGACACTCCGAGGCTTCTTCTCACCGCCCTGTGTCGGCGGCTCCACGGCTCCACTTCATCAACTTCCAAAGGGGTACCACCATGCACAGCACACCGCACAGCACACCTGTGAAAAGCCCGTACGTCGTGAACTCGTCCGAGGACGACGACTACTACCAAGGCCGCTGTCTGGTCAGCAGGCCACAGGCAGCTCTCTGCAGTCGCGGCAGCGGGACGGCTCCGCTGCGCGGAAGGCGCGTTCGCAGCCGTCGCAGGTCTGCCACGGCAGGGGATTTACCGGCGATGTCCGGGGCACGCCAGTGGCGGACTCAGGAACGGCAAGGGGCGGCTCGCTGAGGCGGAACGCCAGGATCCGGGCTGGGCGGGCGCGTAAGCGGTCCGGGAGGCCGGTGGTGAGCGTGCCGGTGATCTGCCTGGGGCCCACGCCTGCCGCCAGCCACTGCGCGACGGCGGGGGCGAGTTGGGCCACTTCGCGTCGGGAGAGGATCAGCCGTGGGTCGGCGATGCGCAGTGAGGCGAGGAGGGCGACGGCCTGTTCGTCGGCTTCGGCGAGGGTGGGTTGCGGCATCGCGTCCTGCAGGGCCCGAGGCCAGGCGTTCGCCTGGCCCGGACAAGAACACGAACAAGGCGGTGACCAGGCCGGACAGCCTTCAGGGTCAGCTTCCGGTCGCCTCCGCAGGTTTCTCGTCCGTCCACTCGGTCTCCCTGACCACCTGCGAGAAGACGATTGCACCTGGTTTGAAGCCGACGTAGTCCCCGGTGGGCTCGACCACCACCGTGTCGGCAGTGAGGCCACGGGACGTCGCCTGGTCGAAGATGATCCGGTGCTGAGCCGTTCCCCCGCCCCTGCCCTCCTTGTTGATGGTGACAGCTGTGCCCGTCCGGCCACTGACGTCGGTGACGTGGTCGAGTACGGTGATGCCGTCCAACTCGGCGAGCATCCGGAAGGCCGCGGCGCGGACGGCAGGCTTGACCGGAAGGTCGAGGGTCAGTCCCTGGGCCGCATCGAACAAGAACTCCTCGCGGGACGCGCTCAGCCGCTTCGCCCGACCGGTGTAACCGGTGAGGAGGTTGGCCTTGAGCTTGTCCGGATCGGTGGGCAGGGCTTGCAGCTCAGACAAGTCGACCGCCCGACCGATCACGTACGGTTTGCCGGGGGCGCTGCCGGGGCGGGAGACCCGCTCGACCCGGGCGGCGTCTGCCGGGTCGCCCAGGATCCGAAGCTTGTCACCCGCCTCGAACCCCACCGGTAGGTAGGGCACGCCCTTGTGAACGGGTACCGGGTTCGGCGATCCTGCCTGCTTCCATGCCGCCTCGTCCGCCTCGGTTGCCGGAGCGTACGGGACCGGCTCGGCAGGCCCGTGCAACGTACCGGTCTTCGTGTCCGACCAGTCCGTTGCGCGGTAGCCGCCGGCGACAGCGTACTTGTCGTCTCCGTTGCGCGCCGCGAGCTGCTGCCACAGGTCGTAGTCGACCCGCCAGTAGCGGCCCTCGGCGGGCTCCCTGAGTGCCGTCTGGGCTGCAGCCAGCAGAACATGGCTGGCGGAGAGCCTGTCGGCCTGCCCGCCCGCTGTCCCCAAGTGCCAGTTGTAAGCCTGCTGGTGGCTGCCGGGTTCGGAGGCCGTGGCAACCACGACGACGGCGACCGCCGTGGCGGCGGCGAGCATGCCCCAGGCCGGGCGGACCAGCGAGCGGCGACGCGCAGCCGGAACAGCGGTTGTCCCTGTGGTTTCGAGCATTGCCCGCTGCAACTCGGCCGTCCGGGTCCCCGGAGCCACCGGCCGGTCGGGATCCAAGTGAGCGGGGCGCGCGTCGGCCAAACGCTGCATCACATCGTGGTTCATCGAGCGCTTCAACGGACTTCCTCTCCTGCGATCCGGACATGGGGGCGGTGTGCAGTCGGATGTGGCCATGAAGACCCAGCCGTTTCGCCCGTCGAGGTCACGTCCCGGGCCTCGTTCACTACGTTGTCGAGGGTCCGTACGAGCCGCTTGCGGGCCCGGTGGAGGCGCACCCGCAGCGTGGTCGGAGCACAGCCGAGGACCTGCGCGGCGTCGCGCTGGTCGAGACCCTGCCAAGCGGTCAGAATCAGCAGGTCGCGGTCGTCCTCGTGGAGGGTGGCCAGGGCATGCAGCAGCGTCATGCGCTCCGTGACGAGGACAGCGACGTCCTCCTCAGCCGGGTCCGTCCAACCGGGTGGCAGACGGGTGGCGGACGACTCCCACCGCCTGTTCGCGCGGGTGCTGTCGCGCAGCACGTTGCGGGCGACGCCAAGCAGCCAGGGCAGCGGCGGCTCCGGGACGTCGCGGATCCGTCGCCATGCCACGGCGAACGTCTCGCTGACCGCCTCGTCGGCGGCCTGTTGTCCGGCGCGTGCGGCAGCGTAGGCCCATACACGCTGTCGGCATGCGTCGTACATGGCAGTGAAGCGGCCTTCGTCGCCAGTCTCATCCATCGGCCACCGCCGGTACCTCCCGTAAGCCTCGGTGAAAGTGCTGTTGTGAGGTAGTGGGGCCGACCCGCAGATTTGTTACGGCCCGGTATGAGGAAAACGCCATCCAAGCTGAACCGGCTCGCCCAGCGGCTTCTCGACATGGCCGGCGGTAACGGCGTCTCCCACACGACGGTGCGTCGCTGGGTGCTGGAGGTGATCGAACTGCTCGCCGCCCGCGCCGAGCGGCTGGAGCGTGCGCTGAAGAGAATCATCCGCAAGGGTGGCCACGTCGTACTGATCGACGGCACCCTGGTGTGCACCCGTCGCTGGTACAGCAGGGACAACCGGCGCAACAACATCGAGATCGCCCGCTGACGGACGATCTTCACCGCAGACACCCGCCCCCGACCAGTACGAGCACTCTCCACGGCGACCACACCAGGCCTGCGACCAGCAACTTCACGATGAACAATCTTCAGTAATGCGCTGGATCGGGGACGTGAGAGCGCGACGAACCGACGAGCACGGGACCGGCTCTCCCCCTCACTCCCTCTTAGAAATACGCTTGATGTAGAGCAAGCATTTTTTTAACAGGGGGTGGGGGAGGGCCCCAACCGGACCGGCGTCCACCGC
>NZ_MUNE01000295.1 GCF_002154605.1 Streptomyces milbemycinicus
GCCTTGGGGATGACGAGCTCCTTCTTGCCCTCGATGTCGAGGCCGAGCAGCACGTTCGGGGTCTTGAGCGCGAGCATCAGGTCGTGGCCCGGCAGGTTGACGTGGACCGGCTCGGCGCCGTGGCCGTACACCACACCCGGGACCAGGCCCTCGCGGCGGTCACGGCGGGCGGCGCCCTTGCCGAACTCGGTACGGGACTTGGCGGAAATCTTGACCTCAGCCATGGCTGCACTCCTCGTAGTCGTTGTATGTCGCCCGGCCCGCGCCCCTCTCGACCAGGGGGCGCGGGCCGGGCGTAGCGCGCTGTACGCATTCACCTGTCCCCCGCATTCACCTGTCTCCCACGTTCACACGTCTCTCGGGTTCACGCCTCTTCCGCGTTCACACGCCCTCCCGCCGTATTTGGCATATGCCGCGCACCTGACGGCGTACGGCCCCGGCGGTGCGCAGGGCGCCGTTAGGGTCGCCTCCATGAGCGGGCGCGGGGAGAGCGGTGCCGAGCGGGCGGCGTACCTGGTGTTCGGTGCGCGGGAGATCGACGAACCAGACGAGCCCGACGGGGAAGCGGCGGGCCGGTTCCGCCAGTTCGAGAAGGACTGGGACGCCCAGTTGGAGCGGTGTGAGCGGCTGGCCGTCGAGCGCGGCTACCGCCCGGCGGGCAGCTGTGTCGTCTCGGCCGCCCAGCCCACCCTGCCCAGGCTGCTGGAGTGGGCCGACGAGCCGGACTGCGAGATCGTGCTGATCGCCGGCCGCGGGGTGCTGGAGCGGATGCGGAGCTGCTGGCCGGACTGGAACCAGCTGGTGGTCCGTCTGGCGGCTGCGGGCGTGCGCGTGGAGGCCGTGCCGTATCCCGAACCGGCCTGTCCGGCCGACGAGTCGCCCTCCTGAACGACGCGTGGCCCTCGTAGACGACGAGTCTCCCTCCTAAACCTGGTTTAGACCTCTTGTGGGCGGACGGGCCCACCCTTAGCCTCCTGCTTGTTGTGCATGGTGAAATGTGCGTTGCACACCGTGCAACGCAATGCCGTAGGGGTTGTTCTGCCAATGAAGCGATCAAGCCTGTCCCTCCGCCTCGCCGCCCCGGCGGCGGCGCTCGTCCTGGCCGGTCTCACGGCCACCGCCTGCGCCCCGTCCACCTCCTCCAACACCGAATCCACCAAGGACTCCAAGAGCGGAACCATCAGAGTGTGGCTCTTCCGGGAGGTGAACAACGCACCCAAGGAGAAGGTGGTGAAGGAAGCCGTCGCCGAATTCACCAAGAAGCACTCCGACACCCGGGTCGACGTCACCTACATCCCCATCGAGACCCGCGCCGAGAAGATGAAGGCCGCGTTCAACGACCCGAAGAGCGCCCCCGACGTCGTCGAATTCGGCAACACCGACACCGCCGGTTATGTCAACGACGGTGGACTGGCCGACATCACGGCCGAATTCGGGAAGTGGGAGGACGCGAAGAGCGTCACGGCATCCGTCAAGGAATCCGTCAGCGTCGCCGGAAAGGTCTACGGCGTCCCCTGGTACGTCGGCGTACGGGCCCTCTACTACCGCACCGACATCTTCAAGGAGCTGGGGCTGAAGCCGCCTGCCACACAGGGCGAACTGGCCACGGCCGCCCACAGGATCCGTGCCGAACACCCCGATATGTTCGGCATCTCGGTCGGCGCCAAGAACGTCTACGGCATGCTCCCGTTCGTATGGTCCGCGGGCGGCGACCTCGCCGAGAAGCGCGGCGACACCTACACCGCCGCCATCGACAGCGCCGCGTCCCGCAAGGGCCTGAAGACCTATACGGACCTGATCGCCAAGGACAGCTGTCCGCCCGAACAGTGCGCCGAATTGGGCGGCGACGCCGGCGTCCAGACCTTCGCGGGCGGAAAGGCCGGCATGGCGATCGGCGGAGACTTCAGCCGCCAGGCGATGGAGGACGGGGCGGTCAAGGGCAAATACGCCGTCGTGCCGCTGCCGGGCCCGCAGAAGGGCGTCATATCCCCGGCCTTCGCGGGCGGCAACAACCTCGGTGTCATGCGCGGCACCACCCACCGCACCCTGGCCGTTGACTTCGTCGAATTGCTCGGCGGCGGCGCATACCAGTCCAAGATGTTCGACGCCATGGGCAATATGCCCGCGCTCACCGACGTCCAGGAAAAGGTCGCGGACAAGGCGCCTTTCACCAAGCCGTTCGTCGAAACCCTGAAATCCGGCACCAAGTTCGTTCCGGTGACCTCCGCCTGGAGCAAGATCGACTCTGAGGCGGTGATCCCGACGATGATGCAGGAGATCGTCAGCGGCCGTAAGAGCGTGGACGCGGCCACGGCAGACGCGGCGAAGAAAATGGACGCCGCGTTCTCCTCGGCCGGCTGAGCGGACCGCCGCCCATGGCTCGCGATATCGCGCCCGCCGTGGCCGGTGCGGAGCAGCCGCCGGGCCGGGACGCCCGCCCGGCCCGGCGCCGCCTCCGCCCGGCGGCCCGGGGCAACCGACCGCCGGCGGGCCGCGGCCCGCGCCACCACCCCGGCTGGACTCCCTGGCTCTATCTGGCCCCGGCGCTCATGGTGCTGGCCGGACTGCTGGTCTACCCCGTCTACCAACTCGGCCTGATCTCGTTCCTGCGCTACACCCAGGCACAGGTCAGCGGGGGCCGCCCCACCGAATTCATCGGCTTCGACAACTACGCCGCCCTCTTCCGCGACGACCAGTTCTGGCAGGTGCTGCTGAGCACCGTGCTCTTCGCCGCCGCCTGTGTGCTGTCCACCCTCGCCGTGGGCTGCTCGCTCGCCGTCCTGCTCACCAAGGTGCGCGCGGTGCCCAGGACGATGCTGCTGCTCGCCGCCCTCGGCGCCTGGGCCACGCCGCCCGTGACCGGCTCCACGGTGTGGGTCTTTCTCTTCGACTCCAGCTTCGGCCCGGTCAACAAGGTGCTCACCTGGCTGGGCCTGAGCGGATTCGAGGACTACTCCTGGACCTACGGGAAGTACAGCGCCTTCACGCTGGTGCTCCTCGAGGTCGTCTGGTGCTCGTTCCCGTTCGTGATGGTCACCGTCTACGCGGGCATCCGGGCCGTCCCGCCCGAACTGCTGGAGGCCGCCGCCCTCGACGGGGCCTCCACCTGGCGCACCTGGCGCAGCATCATGGCGCCCCTGCTGCGCCCGGTCCTGGTGATCGTCACCATCCAGTCGATCATCTGGGACTTCAAGGTCTTCGGGCAGATCTACGTCATGACGAACGGCGGCGGCATCGCGGGCCAGAACCTCGTGCTCAACGTCTACGCCTACCAGAAGGCCTTCGCTTCCTCGGAGTACGGACTCGGCTCCGCCATCGGCGTCGTCATGCTGCTGATCCTGCTCGCGGTGACCCTGGTCTATCTGCGGCTTCTTCGACGGCAAGGAGAGGACCTGTGAGCGCGCCCCCGGTTTCGCCGCGGCCACACACTCCATCCCGGTTCCGCCTGCCGCGGCCCCGCCGACCCGCCCGGCCCTGGCGGCTGGCCGCCGAGGCCGCCGCGGTGGTGATCGCGCTGGTGGTCGCCTTCCCCCTGTACTGGATGGTGCTCTCGGCGTTCAAACCCGAGGGCGAGGTCCAGTCGGCACACCCGAGGCCCTGGACGCTCCACCCGCAGTTGGACGCCTTCCGCCGGGTCTTCGTGCAGCAGGACTTCGGCCGCTACTTCGTCAACAGCCTCGTCGTGGCCGGGGCCGTGGTGGTGCTCTCGGCGCTGATCGCCTTCCTGGCGGCCACGGCCGTCGTCCGCTTCCGGTTCCGCTTCCGCACCACGCTGCTGATCATGTTTCTGATCGCCCAGATGGTGCCGGTGGAGGCCCTCGCGATCCCGATGTTCTTCCTGATGCGCGACCTCGGCACGGCCGTGCCCGGGGTCGGCCTCAACACCCTGGGCTCGCTGATCCTGCCGCACCTCGCCTTCTCGCTGCCGTTCGCGATCTGGATGCTGCGCGGATTCGTGAAGGCGGTGCCGGAGACCCTGGAGGAGGCCGCGATGATCGACGGTGCGAGCCGGGCCCGGTTCCTGTGGCAGGTGCTGTTCCCACTGGTGCTGCCCGGCCTCGTGGCGACCAGCGTCTTCTCGTTCATCAGCGCCTGGAACGACTTCCTGTTCCCGAAGTCCTTCATCATCAGCGCCACCGAGAACTCGACCCTGCCCATGGCGCTGCTGGTCTTCTTCAAACCCGAGCAGAACGACTGGGGCGGGATCATGGCCGGATCCACCGTCATGACCCTCCCCGTCCTGGTCTTCTTCGTGCTTGTCCAACGTCGGCTGGTCTCCGGGCTCGCCGGGGCCGTGAAAGGGTGAACCTCGCCATGAACGCCACAGGTCTGATCCCGGCGCCGCACCGCGCGTACGAGCTGCTGGACGGCGCCCACTACCTCCTGGACGCCGAGACCCTGCTGCACGCCGGCCCGGGCACCGAGTCCACCGCCCGCTGGCTGCGCGCCACCGTCGGCGCCGCGACCGGCCTGCCGCTCCCACCCGGCGAGGATCACGACAACGGGGTCCTCCTCCGGATCAGCCCCGAGATCGAGCGTGAGCTCGGCCCCGAGGGCTATCGCATCACCGCCGACGGCCACGCGATCCGGATCGAGGGCGGCGGCCCGGCCGGGGTCTTCTGGGGCGCGCAGACCTTCCGCCAACTGCTCGGCCCCGACGCCTTCCGCCGGGCGCCGGTCGTCACCCGGGAGGAGTGGGCGGTGCCCTGCGGGGTGATCGAGGACGCCCCGCGCTTCGGCTGGCGCGGTCTCATGCTGGACGTGGCGCGGCACTTCATGCCCAAGGGCGATGTGCTCGCGTACGTCGACCTCTTGGCCGCGCACAAGCTCAATGTGCTGCATCTGCATCTGACCGACGACCAGGGCTGGCGCATCGAGATCCGCCGCTACCCCAGGCTCACCGAGGTCGGCGCCTGGCGCGAGCGCACCAAATTCGGGCACCGCGCCTCACCGCTGTGGGACGAGCGCCCGCACGGCGGCTACTACACCCAGGACGACATCCGCGAGATCGTCGCCTACGCCGCCGAGCGGCACATCACCGTCGTCCCGGAGATCGACATCCCCGGACATTCACAGGCCGCCATCGCCGCGTACCCGGAGCTGGGCAACGCCGACGCCGTCGACACCGCCTCCCTCGGCGTCTGGACCACTTGGGGCGTCAACCCGAACGTACTCTCACCCGCCGACACCACGCTGCGCTTCTACGAGAACGTCCTCGAGGAGGTCCTGGAGCTCTTCCCGGGCGGCTTCGTCCACCTCGGCGGCGACGAGTGCCCCAAGGAGCAGTGGCGGGCCTCCCCGGCCGCCCAGGCGCGGATCCGGGAGCTGGGCCTGGCGGACGAGGACGAGCTGCAGAACTGGTTCCTGGGTCACTTCGGCCGCTGGCTGGCCGAGCGCGGCCGCCGGCTGATCGGCTGGGACGAGATTCTGGAAGGCAGCACCGCCAGCGCTCTGGGGGCCGATCTGGCCGAGGGCGCCGCCGTGTCGTCCTGGCGCGGCTACGCGGGCGGCATCGCTGCCGCCCGCGCCGGCCACGACGTCGTCATGTGCCCCAAACAGCAGGTCTACTTCGACTACCGCCAGGCCGCCGGCGACGATGAGCCGGTCCCCATCGGCTACGTGCGCACCCTGGAGGATGTCTTTCGCTTCGAGCCGGTTCCACCCGAGCTCACCGGTGCGGAGGCGGAGCGCGTGCTCGGCGCTCAGGCCAACGTCTGGACGGAGGTGACGGAGGACCGGCGGCGCGTCGACTACCAGACCTTTCCGCGCCTCGCCGCCTTCGCCGAAGCGGTCTGGTCGACGCTTCCGCCGCCGCCCGAGCGGGACTTCACCGGCTTCCAGGAGCGTATGGCGGCCCACTACGCGCGGCTGGACGCGCTCGGCGTGGACTACCGGCCCCCCGGCGGCCCGCGTCCGTGGCAGCGGCGCCCTGCCCCCAAAGGAATGGTTGGCAGTCTCGGACGTCCGATCGACGGGTCGCCCCCGATCGTGTGAGGCACGCCGGAAGGTGCGCCGCGAGGCGGCGCACCCCTGGGACCGTAGGGCCCCGGCTCAACCCCAAGTCGTACAAGGGTCCCTGAAACGTGGCAATCCACACCTGGCGGAGACGTCGTCTGAAACCCGTACCATCCCCCTGGTCGGGGACGGATCCATGCTTCACGGACCCTCGCGACGGCGGACTCGGAAGATGTGCCAGAGTTGCCACGTCCGGGCTGTCAGCACGTACCGTACGGCGCAACAGCCGGGACACCGGGGAAGGGGCAGCTGGGTTGACCACGCACGCACCGCAGGCGGCGCACACGGTGACGTTGCCGGGCACGCTCGACGAGGCCGTGGCGGCGCTGGCCGCCATGCCCGCCGCCGTGCCCGTCGCGGGCGGCACCGATCTGATGGCCGCCGTCAACTCCGGGCTGCTGCGGCCCGCCGCACTCGTCGGCCTCGGCCGGATCACCGAGATCCGCGGCTGGCGCTACCTGGACGGCCACGCCCTGCTCGGCGCCGGACTCTCCCACGCCCGTATGGGCCGCCCCGACTTCGCCGCGCTCATCCCGGCGCTGGCCGCCGCGGCGCGCGCCGCCGGGCCGCCACAGATCCGTAATGCGGGCACCCTCGGCGGCAACATCGTCACCGCCGCCCCTTCGGGCGACGCGCTGCCGGTGCTCGCCGCGCTGGAGGCCACGGTCATCATCGCCGGGCCCGAGGGCGCGCGCCGCGAGATCCCGGTCAGCCATCTGCTGGCCGGGGTCGAGATGCTGCGGCCCGGCGAACTCGTCGGCTTCGTACGCGTACCGATCCTGCACGCCCCCCAGGCCTTCCTCAAGGCCACCGGGCGCACCGGCCCGGGCCGGTCCACGGCCTCGTGCGCCGTCGTGCTGGACCCGGCGCGGCGGGGTGTGCGCTGCGCGGTCGGCGCGGTCGCGCCCATGCCGCTGCGGCCGCTGGAGGCCGAGCGCTGGGTCGCCTCGCTCATCGACTGGGACGGCGACCGGGGGCGCCTCGACCCGCAGGTGACGGCGGCCTTCGGCGAGTACGTCGCCGCCGCCTGCATTCCCGACCCGGCTCCGCCGGCGGACGGCTCCGAGCCGGTGCCCCTGCCGCCCGCCGCCGTCCATCTGAGGCGTACGGTGGCAGCTCTGGCCCGCCGAGCATTGGGGAGGGCACTCGCGTGAGTGACGAACAGCAGCCGCACCGGCCGGAACCCGGGAGCGGGTGGCAGCCGATGCCACACGGCCCCGAGTACGACGCGGAGGCCACGGCGTTCGTGCAGCTGCCTCCCGACCACTCGCTCCAGGACCCGGCCGCCCTCGCGGGCGGATGGGACCCGCTCGCGGCCCCCGGCACCGGTTACACCCCGCCGCCCATGACGGGTGGTCCGGGCGCGCCCTCACAGGGCGGCCAGTGGCAGCCGACGGCCCACGCCCCTGGTTCCGGGACCGGGCACTGGGCCGTGCCGATGGAGGCCGGCGCCGACGACTCCGGCCAGTGGGCCCAGCCCGGCCCGGCGGGCGGATCCGGCGACACGGGCGAGTACGCGTACGGCGAACACCAGAACCCGCACGGCGCGCACACGACTGCGCAGTGGCATATGCCTGGCGCGGGGCAGCCCGGTCAGCCGGGCCAGTCCGGCCAGACCGGTCAGGCCGGTCAGTGGTCGATCCCGTTCGCCGGCGACGACGGCGTCGACGAGACCGGCGTGTACCAGGTGAACGACCCGACGGGCGCGGCCCAGTGGCAGGTGCCCGAGCCGGCCGACGGCCAGTGGGCCGTCCCGGCCGCGGGTGACGAGAGGGTCGACGACAGCGGCTACGGGGCGCAGGACACCGCGCAGTGGACGATGCCCTTCGCGGGCGGCGCACAGGAGCAGCAGGAGCAGCAGGTCCAGCAGGGGCTGCACCAGGACCAGCGGCAGGGTGGGCCGGGTCAGCCGGGGCAACCAGGCCAGCCCGGCCAGACCGGTCAGTGGTCGATTCCGGTGGCCGGTGACGACGGCTCCGCCGAGGAATCCGGCGAGTACGCACTCGGCGACCATGCCGTCCGCCGCGCCCCCGCGGCCCCGACGCAGCAGGGCAGGGGCCCCAGACGGCGCCTGAGGCTGCCCGGCGGCGCCGACGTGCCCGTCGAGCACCGCGGCGCCCCCACCCCGCCGCACGGCAGCGCCGCCGCGTCCGGCGCGCCGGCCACTCCGGCGGCGGGCACCGAGTTGCCCGAGGTGGACGACTGGCCCGAAGAGCTGACGCACGGCGGCCAGGGCCGCCCGGCCGGGCCCGACGGCGGCCACACCGGCCAGACGACCCCGCCGCACGGCGTGCCGCCCGTGGGCGGCCGGGGCGGGTTCGTGGACGACGGCTACGACGGCCACGCGGGGGCGGGGACGCCGCCGCACGGTGTCGCGCCGGGTGGCGGTCGCGGCGGGTTCGTGGACGGCGGCTACGACGCCCATGGCCGTCAGGCAGCGGGCGGCGGCCCGGCCGGGGCCGACGGCGGTCACGTGGCCCAGGCGACCCCGCCGCACGGCGTCGTGGCCGACGCCGACGGCCCGGCCCTTGAGGCGCCTGCCGACCTCGTACAGGCCGAGGAGTCGGCCGAGTTGGCGCTGGACGGCCACGGCGCGCCCTTCGCCGGAGCCGGAGCCGGAGTCGAAGCCGACCCGTCGGCCGAGGCCGTCGAGGACGTCAAGAGCGGCGCGGACGGCGACGAGCGGCCCACCGCGGAGACGACGGCCCCCGAGGCGCCGTCCCTCCCCGAGACCGGCCCGACCGACCCGACCGACCCGACAGACGCCCTGGCGGACCCCGACACAGCCCCCGACGCGGCCCCCCAGGCCGACAGCGAGCACCCCAGCGCCTCGTACGTCCTGCACGTCAACGGCACCGACCGCCCCGTCACCGACGCCTGGATCGGCGAGTCGCTGCTGTACGTACTGCGCGAGCGCCTGGGCCTGGCCGGGGCCAAGGACGGCTGCTCGCAGGGCGAGTGCGGGGCCTGTTCCGTCCAGGTCGACGGGCGGCTGGTCGCCTCGTGCCTGGTGCCCGCCGCGACCGCCGCGGGCTGTGAGGTCCGTACGGTCGAGGGCCTGGCCGCGGACGGGCAGCCCTCGGACGTGCAGCGCGCGCTGGCCGCCTGCGGCGCGGTGCAGTGCGGGTTCTGCGTACCGGGCATGGCCATGACCTTGCACGATCTGCTGCAGGGCAACCACTCCCCGACCGATCTGCAGACCCGGCAGGCGATCAGCGGCAACCTGTGCCGCTGCTCCGGCTACCGCGGGGTGGTCAACGCGGTCCGCGAGGTCGTCGCGGGCCGGGAGGCGGCGGCCGCTGCCGAGGCGGAGGAGGCCGCGGCGGCGGACGGCGGGCAGGACGCCGCCGGCCGCATTCCGCACCAGGCGGGCCCGCCTGGGATACACGGCACCGGCGACGGCGGCTTCGACGGCAGCGGCAGCGGGAGGGCGACGGCATGACTGGAATCGCGGACGGCACCGGCGCCGCCACCGCCACCCCCGCCGCCGGGGTCCCCCTCACGCCCAAGGAGCCGCCGACCATCGGCCTGGGGATGTCGCTGCAGCCCACGGACGCGGCGGCCAAGACCTCCGGCACCTTCCCGTACGCCGCCGACCTGTGGGCCGAGGGGCTGCTGTGGGCCGCCGTGCTGCGCTCCCCGCATCCGCACGCCCGTATCGTCTCCATCGACACCGCGCCCGCCGCCCAGATGCCGGGCGTACGGGCCGTGGTGACCCACGCCGACGTGCCCGGCGACGCCGCGCACGGCCGCCGCGTCGCCGACCGCCCCGTCTTCGCCAAGGACCTAGTCCGCCACCACGGCGAGCCGATCGCCGCGGTCGCCGCCGACCACCCCGACACCGCCCGGCTGGCCGCCGCGGCCATCGCCGTCGAGTACGAGGTACTGGAGCCGGTCACCGACCCCGAGCAGGCGTTCGGGGCCGAGCCGCTGCACCCCGACGGCAATCTGGTCCGCCATATCCCGCTGAGCTTCGGCGACCCGGACGTGGTCGGCGAGGTCATCGTCGAGGGCCTGTACCGGATCGGCCGTCAGGACCCGGCGCCCATCGGCGCCGAGGCGGGCCTGGCCGTGCCGCGCCCCGACGGCGGCGTGGAGATCTACACCGCCTCCACCGACCCGCACGCCGACCGCGACCTGGCCGCCGCCTGCTTCGGCCTGGAGCCGGAGCGGGTCAAGGTCGTGGTCACGGGCGTGCCCGGTGCGATGGGCGAGCGCGAGGACCCCGGTATGCAGCTGCCGCTGGGCCTGCTCGCGCTGCGCACCGGCCACCCGGTCAAGCTCGCCGCGACCCGCGAGGAGTCCTTCCTCGGCCACGCCCACCGCCACCCGACCCTGCTGCGCTACCGCCACCACGCCGACGCCGAGGGCAAGTTGGTGAAGGTCGAGGCGCAGATCCTGCTGGACGCGGGCGCGTACGCGGACTCCTCCGGGGACGCGCTGGCCGCCGCGGTGTCCTTCGCCTGCGGCCCGTACGTCGTACCGCACGCCTTCATCGAGGGCTGGGCGGTGCGCACCAACAACCCGCCCTCCGGCCATGTCCGCGGCGAGGGCGCGATGCAGGTGTGTGCCGCGTACGAGGGCCAGATGGACAAGCTGGCGGCCAAGCTGGGCCTCGACCCGGCCGAGATCCGGCTGCGCAACGCCATGGCGACCGGCGATCTGCTGCCCACCGGCCAGACCGTCACCTGCCCGGCCCCGGTCGCCGAACTGCTGCGCGCCGTACGGGACACCCCGCTGCCCCCGCTCCCCAAGGACGACCCCGAGGAGGAGTGGCTGCTGCCCGGCGGCCCCGAGGGCGCGGGCGATCCGGGCGCGGTGCGGCGCGGCGTCGGCTACGCCCTGGGCATGGTGCACATGCTCGGCGCCGAGGGGGCCGACGAGGTCTCCACGGCCACGGTCAAGGTCACCGGCTCGGTGGCCACCGTCATCTGCGCGGCCGTCGAGACCGGCCAGGGCTTCACCACCCTGGCCCGCCAGATCGTCCAGGAGATCCTGGGCATCGAAGAGGTGCATGTCGCACCGGTCGACACCGACCAGCCCCCGGCCGGACCCGCGGCGCGCGGCCGCCACACCTGGGTGTCGGGCGGCGCGGTCGAGCGGGCCGCGAAGATGGTCCGTACCCAGCTGCTGCAGCCGCTCGCGCATAAGTTCGGCATGTCGACCGAGCTGCTGACCATCGCCGACGGCAAGATCACCTCGTACGACGGGGTGCTCAGCACGACCGTCGACGAGGCGCTGGAGGGCAAGGAGCTGTGGGCCACCGCGCAGTGCCGCCCGCACCCCACCGAACCGCTGGACGAGACGGGCCAGGGCGACGCCTTCGTGGGCCTGGCCTTCTGCGCGATCCGCGCCGTGGTCGACGTCGACATCGAGATCGGCGCGGTGCGCGTGGTGGACATGACGATCGCCCAGGACGTGGGCCGGGTGCTCAACCCCCGCCAACTGGCGGCCCGGATCGAGGCGGGCGTCGCTCAGGGCATCGGCGCGGCCCTCACCGAGAACCTGCGCACCTCCCGCGGTGTGATCCGGCACCCGGACCTCACCGGCTACACCCTGCCGACCGCCGTGGACGTCCCCGACATCCGCATCGTCAAACTCGTCGAGGAACGGGACGTGGTCGCCCCCTTCGGCGCCAAGGCCGTCAGCGCGGTGCCGGTGGTCACCACCCCGGCGGCGGTGGCCGCGGCGGTCCGCTCGGCATCCGGCCGCCCGGTCAACAGGCTGCCGATCCGGCCCCAGGCAGCGGCCGTCAACAGAGCCTGACCACGGGCCGAGGGGATCTGAGGGGGGTTGTTGAGCGCGCGCATCCTGGTCGCCGAGGACGACGAGAAGCAGGCGCGGCTGATCCGGATCTATCTGGAGCGGGAGGGGAACGCCGTCCAGACCGTCCACGACGGCCGCTCGGCGATCGACCGCGCCAGGACCACCCGCCCCGACCTCATCGTCCTCGACGTGATGATGCCGCAGGTCGACGGCCTGGACGTGTGCCGCATCCTGCGCACCGACTCCCAGGTGCCGATCCTGCTGCTGACCGCGCGCGCCACCGAGGAGGACATGCTGCTCGGGCTCGACCTCGGCGCCGACGACTACATGACCAAGCCGTACAGCCCCCGGGAGCTGACCGCCCGCGTCAGAGCCCTGCTGCGGCGGTCCCGGGCCATCACGGGGGAGCCGACGCTCATCCGGGCCGGGGCGCTGGAGATCGACACCGCGTGCTTCGAGGTGCGGCTCGCGGGCGAGCTGATCGCGCTGACGGGAAAGGAATTCGCCATTCTGGCCCTGCTGGCGGCCGAACCCGGGCGCGCCTTCACCCGGGCGCAGATCATCGACCGGGTCTTCGGCTTCGAGCAGAACGTGTTGGAGCGCACCGTGGACGCGCATGTGATGAACCTGCGCCGCAAGCTGGAGCAGCGCGGGCCGGGGGCGCCCCGCATGGTGGAGACCGTCTACGGGCGCGGCTACCGGCTGGCGGACCCGGGCCGGGAGCCGAACGCGGGTCCGGACCGGGAGCCGTACCCGGAGCGGGGCCCGGGCCCCGCGCGATGAGCTTCCGGCTGCGGGCGCTCGCCCTCGTCATGCTGCTCGTCATCGCCGCCACCGCGGCCACCGCCTGGCTGACGCTGCGCCAGGCCACCCGGGAGGCGAACGAGACCGCCGCCGCGGACCGGGCCGACATCAACCGGGTCACCGGCGAGCTGCGCCAGTACGGTCTGCGGCACGGCACCTGGGACGGCGTCGGCCCGACCGTGCGTGAGCTGTCCGCCGACACCGGGCAGCGCATCCGGGTCACCACCGCGACCGGCTCCGGAGCGCCGCTCGCCGACTCGGACGTCCTGATGGGCCGTAAGCCCCGCAGGACCGGCACGGGCGCGCCGCTCCTGGTCGACCCCCGCCCCGAGCTGCGGCTGCCCGACGGGCTGGTTCCGGTGACGGCGTTCAAGCGCACCATCACCGAGATCGCCAAATACCGCTCCGGGACGGCGTACGCGGCGTGTCTGACCCGCTCCGGCTTCGAGGTGACGGTCGGGCGGGACGACCACGGCGTGCCGACGTACTCGGCGGGCCGGAAGACGGGAAGCGGCGGCACATCGGCGTCGCGCGGGTCCTGTCAGCGGCCGAAGCCGACAACGGCGCGGTTCGCCCGGTACGACAAGGCCGGGAGGCCCTGTGTGTCGGCCACGGACGAGGGCATCACCCCGTGCCTCCAGCGGGTCTTCGCCGAGCAGATCAGCGACGTCGCCCCGCCGCCGCTCCAGGTCCGCCTCGGCGCCCTCGACGAGCCGCCGTCCGCCCTCGCCGCCGCGCCCGCGGTCACGGTGGCCGTGGCCGTCGCGGTGGCGGCCATCCTCGGCGCGCTGCTGCTCAGCCGGACGGTGCTCCGCCCCGTCAGCGCCCTGACCGCCGCCTCCCACGGCCTCGGCGAGGGCGACCTGGCCCGGCGGGTGCCCGTGACCGGCCGGGACGAGATCGCCGAACTGGGCCGGTCCTTCAACCGCATGGCCGAATCCCTTCAGGCCAGCGAGGAGCGCCAGCGCAGGCTCGTGGGCGACGTCGCCCACGAGCTGCGCACCCCGCTGGCCAATCTGCGCGGCTATCTGGAGGCGCTGCGCGACGGGGTCGTCGACCCGGAACCCGAGCTGCTGGCCTCGCTCCACGAGGAGGTCCTGCTCCAGCAGCGGATCGTCGACGACCTGCAGGACCTGGCGCTCGCCGAGGCGGGCGCGCTCACCTACCACCGTGAGGACATCGACCTGGGCGAGTTGCTGGAGACCTGCCGCACCGTCCACCGCGCCCAAGCCGAACGCGCCGGGGTCGCCCTCACCGTCGAGACGCCGGGCGGTGAGCCCCTGTATGCGCACGCCGACGCGGACCGGCTGCGGCAGGCCGTCGGCAATCTGGTGAGCAACGCCGTACGGGCCACCGGGCCCGGCGGCACCGTCCGCCTGTCCCTGGCGCGCCGAGGCGCGGGGGCCGTGGTCCAGGTCGGCGACACTGGGCACGGCATCCCCGCCGAGCATCTGCCGCACGTCTTCGACCGCTTCTGGCGGGCCGACGCCGCGCGGGGGAGGGCCACCGGCGGCAGCGGGCTCGGGCTGTCAATCGCCCGTCAGATCGTGACGGACCACCAGGGGACGATCGGGGTGGAGAGCGCGGTCGGGGCCGGCACGACGTTCACCATCGAGCTCCCCACGACCGCCGCCGACGCCACCCCCTGACCCGGCCGGCTCAGGACCCGGCGAGCGCCTGGGTCGGGGCCAGCCGCCCGGCCCGTATCGCCGGATACAGCCCGGCCAGGGCCCCGATGGCGAGCGTCACCCCCACCCCGGCCGCGGTGGCCCACACCGGCACCTCGGTCGGCCAGCCCCGCACCCCCGCGTACACGGCGGTGATGCCCGTGCCCAGCACCGCCCCGGCCGCCCC
>NZ_MUNE01000296.1 GCF_002154605.1 Streptomyces milbemycinicus
GCGCCTGGGCGGCCGGTTACGACATGAGCGCGGCCGCCGCGCGCGGCGTCAAGGAGTTCACGCTGGGCTTCGTCATCGCGGGTGGTGGCTGCGTCCCCGTCTGGGACGGCGGGATCCCGCTGGCCGACCGGGCGCTGACGGCCCGGATCGCCGCCGTGCGCGGGGCCGGGGGCGACGTACGGGTCTCCTTCGGCGGCGCGGCCGGGCGGGAACTGGCCACGGTCTGCGCCGACGTACCCGAACTCGCCGCCGTCTACGCCGCGGTGATCGACCGTTACGGCTTCACCAAGGCCGACTTCGACATCGAGGGCGCCACCCTCGCCGACCCCGTCTCCGCCACCCGCCGGGCGCAGGCCATCGCACTCCTCCAGCGCGCCCGCCCCGGCCTGGAGGTCTCCTTCACGCTGCCCGCCATGCCCTACGGCCTGACCGACGACAGCAGCGCCCTGCTCGCCAACGCCCGCGCCCAGGGCGTCGATGTCTCGGGCGTGAACATCATGGCCATGAACTACGGCGGCGAGCACACCGGCGACATGGGCCGGTACGCCGTCCAGGCCGCCATCAACGCCCACGGCCGGATCCGCGGCGTCCTCGGCCTCTCCGAGGCCGCGGCCTGGAAGACCCTCACCGTGACCCCGATGATCGGCGTCAACGACGTCTCCGGAGAGGTCTTCACGCTCGAGGACGCCGCCGGGCTTGCCCGGTTCGCCGCGGCCAAGGGGATCGGCCGGCTGTCCATGTGGTCCGCGGAGCGCGACCGCCCCTGCCCCGCGGGTGAGGGCGCCCCCGGACCGGACCCCGCCTGCAGCGGCGTGGCCCAGCGCCCGGGGGCGTTCGAGGCGGTGCTGGTCGGCTGACCCGGCCGGATGAGGTGATCAGGCGCCCGGGCGGACCGGGATGCTGGTGACGAACGGCTGGGACGGGCCCGGGTCGGTGAAGAAGTCGTTCCCCTTGTCGTCGACCACGACGAACGCCGGGAAGTCCTCGACCTCGATCTTCCAGACCGCCTCCATGCCCAGCTCCGCGTACTCCAGGACCTCCACCTTCTTGATGCAGTCCTGGGCCAGCCGCGCCGCCGGGCCGCCGATCGAGCCGAGGTAGAAGCCGCCGTGCGCCTGGCAGGCGTCGGTGACCTGCCCGGAGCGGTTTCCCTTGGCCAGCATGACGTACGAGCCGCCGGCCGCCTGGAACTGCTCCACGTACGCATCCATCCGGCCCGCCGTCGTCGGCCCGAAGGACCCGGAGGCGTAGCCCTCGGGGGTCTTGGCCGGGCCCGCGTAGTAGACGGCGTGGTCGCGCAGGTACTGCGGCATCGCCTCGCCCGCGTCCAGCCGCTCCTTGATCTTCGCATGCGCGATATCGCGGGCGACGACCAGCGGGCCGGTGAGCGAGAGCCGGGTCTTGACCGGGTACCTGGTCAGCTCCGCCCGGATCTCGTCCATCGGCCGGTTGAGGTCGATACGGACCACGTCGTCGTCCGACAGATGCTCATCGGTGGTCTCCGGCAGATACCCGGCCGGATCGGTCTCCAGCTGCTCCAGGAAGACGCCCTCGGGCGTGATCTTCGCCAGCGCCTGACGGTCGGCGGAGCAGGAGACCGCGATGGCCACCGGGCAGGACGCGCCGTGCCGGGGCAGCCGGACCACCCGTACGTCATGGCAGAAGTACTTGCCGCCGAACTGCGCGCCGATCCCGATCCGCTGCGTCAGCTCGAAGACCTTCTCCTCGAGCTCCTTGTCGCGGAAGCCGTGACCGGTGGGGGAGCCCTCGGTGGGCAGCTCGTCCAGGTAGTGCGCCGAGGCGTACTTCGCGGTCTTGAGCGCGTACTCCGCGCTGGTGCCGCCGACCACGATCGCCAGGTGGTAAGGCGGGCAGGCCGCGGTGCCCAGCGAGCGGATCTTCTCCTCCAGGAACTTCATCATGGAGCCCTCGTTGAGGACCGCCTTCGTCTCCTGGTAGAGGAAGGACTTGTTGGCCGAGCCGCCGCCCTTGGCCATGAAGAGGAACTTGTACGCGCCGCCGTCGGTCGCGTACAGCTCGATCTGGGCGGGCAGGTTGGAGCCGGTGTTCTTCTCCTCCCACATGGTCAGCGGGGCCATCTGGGAGTAGCGCAGATTGAGCTTGGTGTACGCGTCGTACACGCCGCGCGACAGGGCCTCCTCGTCGCCGCCCTCGGTCAGCACGTTCTGACCGCGCTTGCCCATCACGATGGCCGTGCCGGTGTCCTGGCACATCGGGAGCACGCCCGCGGCCGCGATGTTGGCGTTCTTCAGCAGGTCCAGCGCGACGAAGCGGTCGTTGGGGCTCGCCTCGGGGTCGTCCAGGATGCGGCGCAGCTGGGCGAGGTGCGCCGGGCGCAGATAGTGCGAGATGTCGTGCATCGCCTCGGCCGCGAGCTTGCGCAGCGCCTCCGGCTCGACCTTGAGGAACGTACGCCCGCCGGCCTCGAAGGTGCTCACGCCCTCGGAGGTCACCAGGCGGTACGGCGTGGTGTCCTCGCCCAGGGGCAGCAGGTCCGAATAGGCAAACTCTGGCATGGCGTGGCCATTCCTCACTCGACGGGGCTACGGCTGACTTCGTCGACAGCGGACACCAGCGTAGAACGGGGCGGGACGGCGGGACCTGTGAGGTCGGGCATAGCCCAGCCGCCACTGGCCAGCCGCGCCGGACTCCGTCCGTCGAGTCGGTCCACCCCCTAGTCGCGATGTATCGCGACTGGGTACTCTGGCCGGGTGACTGAGCAGCAGCCGGTGCCTTTGACGAAAACCGCCGTCGCCCCCGCCCCCCCGCCCGTGTCCGCCGCG
>NZ_MUNE01000297.1 GCF_002154605.1 Streptomyces milbemycinicus
GCCCTGCCCCGCACCACAGACGCCGATCCGAAAACGCTGATCACGCGCCGCACCCCACCCGCACCACCCCAGCCCGCCCCCACCGTGACCATCGGGATCGCCAACGCCGCCGAAGTCCCACTGGCCACCCTCGCCCGGGCAGGCGGCTGCTCCTGGACCGGCCCCGGCGCTGAGGCGGCCGCCCGCGCTCTGCTGACCGGCATCCTCACCGCCGCCGAACGCCAACGCCCCGGCACGCCCCAGGTGAAAGGCGTCCTCACCCAAGACCTGGCCGATCGTCTCCTGCCAGGCATGCCACCGAAGTTCAGCGCCCTGACCGTGACCGACGATTTCGAACACGCGATCCGCTGCGCGGAAGAACACCTCATCGCCCACGCCCACCACCAACGAGACACTCAAGACACCGAAGATGAGCCGGCAACGACAAAGGCCGGGGAAGAAGAGAGCCGCGGACCGGGCTCTCTCGTCCTCCTTGCCCAGCCGGACGCCGCGCACGCCGGACGCCTGACGACTCTGGCCGACCGCAGCTGGCAAGCCGCCCTCATCGTCCTCACCCTCGGCGCCCTGCCCGGCGCCACAAGCTGGCACATCGCCCATGACGGCGCCGCCACACAACAGACGGCAACCGGCGGACAATTCGATGACCTCCAGCTGTTCCACCTTGCCCCACAGGCCGGTCGCGACGTCCTGGAAGTCCTGCTCACCGGGCATGACGAGCGACCGCGCCTGCGCATGGTCCCCGGCGCGCGAGCAGCCGCGCCTGCCCCCGACAGCCTGGAACAGGGCACTGCCGAGGAGTCCGATGACGAGCCGCCGGCGGCCGGACCAGACCCCGCGGAGCCCGTAAAACCCGAGGAACCACAACAGACCAAGCCGGTCCACTTGAATGTCCTCGGCCCAGTAACGCTCTACGTTCAGGGAAATCCCGAACCCGTCGGAGGGGGACTGCGTGATGAAGTACGAGAATTCCTCGCCCTCCTGGCAGTCCATCCCACTGGACTGATCGCCGACGACATCGCCCGGAACCTGCGCCTCAGCGAAGACCCCGACCAGGTCGCAAGAGATCTGAAAAACCTGCGCCGCGCTGTACGACGCGTGCTGCGCGCCGCCACCGGGCAGAGCCGGGCTGAATTCATCCAGCTGCACGGAGAACTGCACAAACTCAACCCCGGCATGATCGAAACGGACCTCGCCGCCTTCACTCAAGCCCTCCACGAGGCAGCGACCACCACCCACACGCCCCAGCGACTGTCCGCACTGCGCCGCGCCGCCGAGCATTATCACGGCCCCTTCGCCCACGGCGGCGACTACCCCTGGAGCGACAGCGTCCGCGCGTCACTCGCGAGCAAAGCCGCCGACGCGGTCGCAGCCCTCGCCCACCACGCGGAACACACCGGCGCCCGCCAGGACGCCGACGACGCACTCGCCCTGCTGGACAAGGCCATCACCCTCAGCCCCACCCACGAACGGCTCTACCAGCACGCCATCCGCCTGCACCAAGCCGCGGGCCGACACGACACAGCCCGCCACACCTTCACCCTCCTGGAACGCAACCTCAAAGAACTCGGCCTCGAACCAGACCCCGCCACCCGCGCGCTGCTCACCACCCGCACCCGCACCGCCCACCTGGGATAACCAGCTTCCCTCCCGCCAGGCGGCGGGACCTTCGGCATCTGCCAGTGGCCACCGGCACCCGCCGAGTGGCCCGGGTGGCTCGCTGGCATACCCCCCGTCGATCCGGGGTTCGTTCCGGGGGCCGAATCGGGGCCCGGCCTTGGACGCGACACCCCGCACGCCGGATCACCGCAGGTCACAACCCCTGCGAGCCGGGAGCCAGTGAGGGCGACTGTATATCGGTACAGCAACGCACCCCGATCTACCTCACCGGCGCCCGGCCCCTCGGCCAAATGAACACGGCCTGTTGCGCTCTCCCCGGCCCCTGACGACCTGCCCCCATTACCAGCACTTTTCATTCCTTGCCGGCCTTCAGCCCGGACAAGAGCAAAGGCGCGGCGGCGCCCAGGCGTAAGCCGAGGGTGCCGCCGCGCCCGTGCCGC
>NZ_MUNE01000298.1 GCF_002154605.1 Streptomyces milbemycinicus
CCGCCAGCCGAAACCATACGGTGCGGCGGCCCCGCCGCGCCCGTATGGTTTCGGCTGGCGGGCGGCGGATTTTCGCCGTACGTGCGGAAACACGTTCGTATGACGGGCAGATGGGGGAGGATGGGCGGGTGCGTAAGGTCTGGCTGGGCGTCAGTGTCGGTCTCGGGGTCTCCTTCTCCTTCGTCGCGCTCCTCGTCGTCGGTACGTACATGGTCGCCGCGGACCTCGCGGGCGGTAACAGCGGTACGACGGTCGGGCTGGCCAGGGGTGCCGTCCCCGCCGCGTATCAGCCGCTGGTCCAGAAGTGGGGGAATCTGTGCCCCGCGATCAACCCGGCTCTGCTCGCCGCGCAGCTCTATCAGGAGAGTGGCTGGAACCCGAAGGCGGAGAGCCCGGCGAACGCCAAGGGGATCGCGCAGTTCATCCCGGGCACCTGGGCCAGTCATGGTGTGGACGGTGACAAGGACGGGGACCGGGACATCTGGGACCCGCAGGACGCGATCCCGTCGGCGGCCGCGTACGACTGCTCGCTCGCGAAGTATGTCGAGGACGTCCCGGGCGATCTGACGCACAACATGCTGGCCTCCTACAACGCGGGCGCGTACGCGGTGATCAAGTACTCCGGCGTGCCGCCCTACCGCGAGACCCAGAACTATGTGAAGACCATCACCACCCTGGCCAAGAGCTTCGCGGCGCCCGTCCAGAAGGTGCGGCCCTCGCAGCAGTCGGCCGCGGCGATCTACTTCGCGCAGAAGCAGCTCGGCAAGCCGTATCTGTGGGGCGGTAACGGGACCCCGGAGGACGGCGGGCGGTTCGACTGCTCCGGGCTGACGAAGGCGGCGTACAAGACCGTCGGCATCGACCTGCCGCGTGTCGCCAACGATCAGTGGAACGCGGGGCCGCACCCCAAGAGGGATGAGCTGCTCCCGGGCGACCTGGTCTTCTTCGCGTACGACCTCAACGATCCAAGATCCATTCACCACGTCGGGATCTACGTCGGGGGCGGTCAGATGATCAACGCCCCGTACACTGGGGCCGTGATCCGGTTCGACAAGATCGACACGCCGGACTACATCGGTGCGACGCGGGTGACCAAAGATGGCGCAAAAGCGTTGCCGACGGCGAACTCCGCGTAAAGTCTCCGCGCTGAGCTGCGACGATGGGTCACCCTTCGATAACGTCCTGGTGATCGTTGGGTAGAGAGCGGAACGACCCGCTCGATGTGGGCGTTTCCTGGAAGTGGATCGGCAGCGAACACAATCGGCATCGATGGCGTTCATCAACGGGGGCCGGCAGCCGCATGTAGCGACAGGCAAGAGATAAGGGGCCACGGCACATGGCTGGACTCGCACTGGACGGGTCGAACCCTGATGTCAGCCTGCTCTACGACATCAATGGACTCGCCAAGGACGCTCCCCACTGGTTCGACCGCGTCATGGAGTTCGTCGGCGAGTACGGGATCATCATCGGGCTGGTCCTGGTCCTGCTCGGCGCCTGGTGGAGCGTGCGCAAGCGGTCGCAGGACGCGCCGTCCGCCGTCGCCGGGCTGATCTGGGCGCCGCTGGCCGCCGGTTTCGCGCTGCTCGCCAACATCCCGATCCGCGAGTTCGTGGAGCGACCCCGGCCCTTCAAGGACCATCAGGGGCTGGACGTCCTGGTGGCGGGCAAGACCGACTTCTCGTTCGTCAGCGACCACGCCACGCTGACCATGGCGATCGCCGTCGGCGTGTTCATGGCCAGCCGGACCTATGGAGCGGCCGCGATCGGTCTCGCGCTGCTCGAGGGGTTCTGCCGCGTCTATATGGGTGTGCACTACCCGACGGACGTCATCGGCGGGTTCGCGCTCGGCACGGCGGTCGCGCTGCTGCTGGCCCCCCTCGCGATGATGCTGCTGACCCCGCTGACGACGGCCATCGCGGGCTCGCGGGCGGGCTGGCTGGTGCGGGCGGGCACCGCCCCCGCGGCCGGGGAGGCCGCGGAGGACGACATGCCGGAGTTCCCCGGGTCCCGCTCCTCAGGCGGCAGCGAGCGCCGCAACAAGGACCTGGCGGCCTGAGGAACTGTCGGCCTGAGGACCTGTTGCCTGGGGAACTGTTGCCTGAGGACCTGTTGCCTGAGGGGCCCCGCGCTCACAGCGCCTGCGGGAAGTCGAACAGCCGGTCCGGGTCGTATCGTTTCTTCAGCTTGGTCAGCCGGTCCGCCGCCGACCCGTAATACGCGGTACGCCAGTCCTTGAGCGATGCGTCCGTGTAGTTCTGGTACGCCGCCCCCGACGCATGGCGCCGCATCGCCGTATGTACGCCGTCGAGCCAGGAGAGCTGTGCCGTCCCGGCCCCGCCCGCCGCCCAGGAGGCGGTGTACTGCGCCAGGAAGCGCGAGCGGCGGTGGACGAAGGCGGTGGCCGTGGGCGCGACGCGGTTGACGGCCCCGCCGAGCGCGGTGAGCGCGATGCTGACCGCGCCCCCGCCGCTCGTACGCCGCCCGTACGCCTCCACCTGGCCGAGCATCGCGCGCACGCCCGCCTCGCTCAGCGCGCGGGCGTAGAAGTCGGAGCGCGCCGCGTATGTCTCGCGCTGGAGGACGCCGGACGAGCTGCGGCCCGGTGTGTCGCCCGGGAGGTGGCACTGGGTGGTGCTGGTGTCGGCGCATCCGGCGTACGCCCGCATCGCCTCCACATAGCCGCGGCGGCGCAGCAGGACTCTCGAGGCGGGGCCGGGCCCGCCCGGGCCGTCGGCGAGCCGGTCGACGGCGTTCTGCAGTTCGCCGTAGGTGCCGAGCGAGAAGCAGCTCACCGAGACGGTCGGGGTGCGTCCGGGGGAGGCTTCCAGGTGGAGCGCCGACCAGATCTCGTCCGGCTGGTCCGGTCCCCACTTCTGCCAGGCCCGCAGCACCGTCGCGGCCTTGGACCACGGCCAGGTCATATAGCAGGTGACCCCGTCGGCGGCCCGGTGGGTGCGGAAGCGGAGCTCGGTGACGACGCCGAAGTTGCCGTTGCCGGCGCCGCGCAGGGCCCAGAACAGATCGGCCTCGCGGTCCTTGGACACCTGGAGGGTCCGGCCGTCGGCGGTGACGATGCTCGCACCGGTGAGGTTGTCGGAGGTGAGCCCGTACGCCCGGGAGACGACGCCATGGCCGCCGCCGAGGGTCAGGCCGGAGATGCCCACGGTGGGGCAGGAGCCGCCGGGTACGGTCACGCCCGACGCGCCCAGGGTGGTGTAGACGTCGATGAGCTTGGCGCCCCCGCCGATCCGGGCCTCGCCGGAGGAGGTACGGATCGACTTGAGCGCGGAGACGTCGATGACGAGGCGGCCGTCGCCGCTGGACCAACCGGCGTAACTGTGGCCGCCGTTGCGGATGGCGACGGGGGTGCCATGGCGGCGGGCGAAGTCCAGGCACTCGGAGATGTCCGAGGTGTTGGCTATATAAGCGACGGCGGCGGGCCGCAGCCGGTCGAAGCGGGTGTTGTAGAGCTGGCGGGCGGTGGTGTAGTCGGCGTCGCCGGGGCGTATCAGATCGCCCTGCAGACCTTTGCCCAGAGCGGTCCAGTCGGAGGCCCGCGGCTTGCCGTCGGTGCCGCCGGCGGAGGCCGAGGCGGAAGCGGAGGACGAACGGGCATCGGAGGCGGAGGAGGCGGTGCGGGTGGACGGATCGCCGTCTCCCGCCGCCTGTCCCGAGTTCTTGTCGCACGCTGCGGCCCACGCCCCCGTGGTCGCCAGTGCCGTGCCCGCTGCCAGTAGTGTCCGCCGCTTCATGGCGGCCTCCCGTCCCACTTGACGCTGCTGCCCCACCAGTTGGCCGGGCGGTAGCGTGCAGGCCCGGTCCCCTACTCAGAGGGCGAGGCGGCGCATCCGGTTCCGCCGGCGTGGCCGGCCGCGTCGGTGCGGGCCTTGTCCCGCGATCTGCGGGCGGGGCCGCGCCAGCCGCACGAGCAGCGGGCGCTGCAGAAGGAGCCCTTTTCCACGGTGGTGGTGCGGTGTTGGTCGGGGTCCGAAACGCCTGAGTCGAGCACATGACCACGCTACCCGGCCGTGACGAGCCCTAGGGGCGAGTCGTTAAACGAACAAGTACCAAGGGTGTGGACGAGCGTGGCCAGGGGGTCGACGGTCGATGGAAATCCAGCGGCGTACGGGCGGTGCCCGGGCGAGGCGCATGGCGGCCGCTGTGGCGGGCGCACTGCTGGCCGGGCTGATGGCGACCACGACCACGGCGACCCTGACCGGCTGTTCCTCCGAGACGGTCGCCGACGAGCGCCCCGGCGGCGAATCGCACGCCGCCGCGCTCGCCGCGCTGCACCGCGCCGCCGATGTGCTGGTCCGGTCGGGCAGTTCACGGGTCCGTACGACGATGGAGACGGCGACGGGCGGCACGCGCGTGTCGATCCGGGGCAGCGGCGCGTACGACTTCGTCAGGCGGATGGGGCGGCTGCGCCTGGTGCTGCCCAGGGACGCGATGGGGGCCGTCGAGCATGAGCCGATCACCGAACTGCTGGCCTCGGGCGCGCTGTTCATGCGGAACCGGGGCGCGGGCATTCCGCCGGACAAGTGGGTCCGGGTGGATACGACCGGTATCCCGGACGGGAATCTGGTCACCGGCGGGGCGACCGATCCGCTGGCCGCCGCCGAGCTGCTGCGCGGGGCGCGGGGCGTGAGCCTGGTGGGCGAGGAGGGGCTGGACGGGACGGTGGTGCGGCACTATCGCGGGACGACGGACATCGGGCGGGCCGCGCGGATCGCGTCGCCGGGTGTGCGCGGCCCGCTGGCGGCCGCCGCGCGGGGGTTCGCCGAGCACGCGGTGCCCTTTGACGCCTATCTCGACCGGCAGGGGCGGCTGCGCGAGGTGCGGCACCAGTTCACGGTGACCAGCGGCGAGGTCGGCGGGCAGGACGGGCAGGACGGGCAGG